>JAKAOO010000089.1 GCA_021812165.1 Pseudomonadota bacterium
TCTTACCAGAAAGTAGGGGACGAGCTTGCCGATCATCACTTCGAACGCGGTCACCGGCGTTGCGATCAGCCCCTCCATCGTGCCGCGCTCCCACTCGCGCGAGATGGTGAGCGAGGTCAGCTGCGCGCCGACGAGGGAGAGGATCACCGCGACCACGGCGGGGATGATGAAATTGCGGCTGTCCAATCCTTCGTTGAACCAGACGCGCGGTTCGAGATCGACGCTGCCGAAGGTCGTTGGCGTGATCCCGTGGGCGCGCTGCCAGCGCGCCTCAAGGCGGGCCGCCGCGAGGGCGATCACGCCCTGTGCGTAACCGGTGGCGATATTGGTCGTATTGGCATCGGTCGCGTCGAGCACGACCTGCACCGGGGCGTTTCCGGTCATGGCGAGAGTGCGCGAGAAATCGGCGGGGATCGTCAATGCTCCGGCGCAAAGCCCGCGATCGAGCGCATCGCGCACCGCCCGCTCGTCGTGAAGGATGCGCGCGACGGCAAACCAATCCGAGGCGACGAACCCCTCTATGAGCGCACGGCTCGCCTGGCTCTGCTCCTCGTCAAGGATGCAAAGCGGTACGCGTTTGATGTCGAGACTGACGCCGTATCCCAAGAGGGCCATCTGCATCAGAGGCATCAGGAGGGCGATCGCGAGGCTCCTCGGATCGCGCCAAATTTGCAGCGCCTCTTTGAAGGCGATGGCGAAAAGACGGCGCGCGTTCACGCTCGGCTCTCCTTCTCGCGGCGTTTCGAGACGAGGCGGACGAAGACGTCTTCGAGGCTCGCAGCGATCGGCCGCGGCGGGCCGGCCGCGATCCCGCGCTGGACGAGGTATGGCATGAGATCGGCTGCGTCGGCGCCCTTCTCCAGCAATACGTGCAGCTTGTCGCCGAAGATGGCGGCGTCGATCACGCCCGGCGCCAGCCGCAGGACCTTGAGCGCTGCTGCAAACTCGCGGCAATCGAACTCATAGAGCGTGCCGCCGATCTCTGTTTCTTTGAGCTGGCCCGGAGGGCCGATCGCGACGATCCGGCCGGCATCGATCAAGGCAATGCGATTGCAGTATTCGGCCTCATCCATGTAATGGGTGGAGACGAGGATCGCGACGCCTTCGGACGCCAACCGGTGAATAAGGTCCCAGAAGCGCCGTCGCGCCGCCGGCTCGACCCCCGATGTCGGCTCGTCGAGAAAGAGAACGGGCGGTCGATGGAGGATCGCGCAGCCGAGCGCCAGACGCTGCTTCCAGCCGCCGGCGAGAGTGCTCACCAGCTCGTCTTCCCTGCCTAGAAGGCCCGCCATCGAAAGGGCGAAACGGCTTCGCTCGCCGATCTCATGGCGCCCGACGCGGTAAAGACCGGCAAAGAAGCGCAGGTTTTCAACGACCGTGAGGTCTCCATAAAGCGAGAATTTCTGGGACATGTAGCCGATATGTGCGCGCACGAGTTCGCTCTCGCGCGCAACGTCGAAACCGGCGACAAGCGCCCGCCCCGCGCTTGGCCGCAACAGCCCGCACAGCATGCGGATGGTGGTGGACTTGCCGGAACCGTTGGGGCCGATAAAGCCGGCGACTTCGCCCTTTGCGATCTCGAGATCGAGCCGGTCGACCGCGGTAAAGGCGCCAAATCTCTTGGTGAGGCCTTCGGCGAGAACGGCGGCAGGTCCCGTGCTCATGCCGTTCCTCCCGAGCCTGAAAGCGCGACAAAAACATCCTCGATACCCGGCTCGATGACGGCGATCTCCACTCTGCCGATGCCGGATTGGGCAAGCCTTTCCTTGAGTTCCGGCAGGCGGCGCTCGGCTTCGTCGACGCGGACGTTGACGCGGTCACCCATGAGGAGAAGACCAAGGACGCCCGGCGCCCCTTCGAGCGCCCCGTAGGCGGTTCTCGCCTCGGGCGTCACGACCGCGAGCAGCACTCCGGGCATCGCCTCTTTGAGGCGCGCCGGCGTATCGCAGGTGCGAAGCGCGCCGGCGTCGATGAGAGCGAGACGCGAGCAGCGCTCCGCCTCGTCCATGTAGGCGGTCGAGAGGAGGATGGTCACGCCCTCCTCGCGCAAACGGTAGAGGATCTCCCAGAAGTCGCGGCGGGAAACCGGGTCGACCCCGGTCGTCGGCTCGTCGAGAAGAAGCACCTGCGGCGTGTGGATGAGCGCGCAGACGAGCCCCAATTTCTGCTTCATGCCACCCGAAAGCTGGCCGGCAAGGCGGCGGCGGAACGACCCTAGGCCGGCGGCCTCGAGAAGCTCGGGAGTGCGCTCTCGACGGATCTTGGCGGGCACCCCGAAAAGCATCGCATAGAAGAAGATGTTTTCGGAAACCGTCAGGTCATCGTAAAGGCCGAAACGCTGCGGCATGTAGCTCAAGCGCTCTCGCACGGCATCCGCATTGGCGACGACATCGATGCCGGCGAGATGGATCTTTCCGGCATCGGGCGGAAGCACTCCGGCGAGCATGCGCAGGATCGTGGTCTTGCCGGCGCCGTCGGGACCGACGAGACCGAATATCTCGCCGCGGCGGACCGTCAGATCGACCCCCTTGACCGCGGTCACCGAACCGAAGCGGCGGACGAGACCCCGCGCCGAAATCGCAATCTCCCCGTCGTTCACGCTCATGGCGGCAGCAACCTGATCCGGCCATCAGCCGGCATTCCCGGCAGAAGCTCATGCGTCGGGTTATTGATGTCGATGCGGATGCGATAGACGAGCGTCACCCGCTCGGCATGGGTTTCGACCGTTTTCGGCGTGAATTCCGCCTGTGGCGAAATAAAGCCGATGCGGCCTTTGTAGATTTTCCCCGGATAGGTATCCGTCGTCACGGCGACCGGCTCGCCAAACCGCACTTTGCCGAGGTCCCGCTCGTTCACGTAGGCGCGAAGCCAGACGTGGTCGAGATCGTCGAGCGTGAAGATCGCGACGCCCGGCCCCGCGAGTTCGCCGAGTTCGGCCTCGCGAACCGCTATCACGCCGCTGAAGGGAGCTCTGAGCGTCGTATAGCCGAGCGTCAATTCATCGGCTTTGAGCTTTGCCGCCGCGCCCTTTTCGTTGGCGCGATCCACGTCGAGGTTGGCCGCCGCCACCGCCAGGTTGGCCTTGTCGCGCTCCAGTGCCGCCACCGACTGCTTCTGCGCGGTCAAAGCGAGATCGCGCGCCTGGATCGTGCCCGTGCCTGTCTTCGCGAGCGCCTCGGCGCGTGCATAGTCGAGCTTTTTTTCGGCGAGATCGGCCCCGTCGCTGGTGACCGTGTGCTTTGCTGCGAGGAGGCTGTTCTCGTCGAGGGTGACTCGCGCGGCGGCCGCCGCCAAGGCGGCGCGATCGACTTGAACCTGCTGCCGGTAGGGCCGATCGTCGACTCGCGCCAGAACCGTGCCGCGTTTTACTTCTGCGCCCTCGTCGAACGGCAGCGCGACGATCGGCGCCTCTACCTCAGTGAAACTGAGGACGCTCTCATGCGCCTCGATATTGCCGGAAACGAGGACGAAAGCGGCACCGGCGGGCCTCTCGAAGAGGCTTCTCAGCGCCGCGATCGGCCACCGCCACAACGCATATCCAGCCGCGACGAGAAAGAGGAGAAGGGTGAAACCGAGCATCAAAGGGGGTCGGCGGCGCGTCATCACCCTTTATAGAACAGCCGCACCCCAGCGCGCGCCAATGACCCCGATCAATGTTTCCCGCGACTCAGAAATCCATCTCGAGCGTGTAAAGACCGCCGGCATGGCGATCGACGGTGTAGACGACGCCTCGCTCATCGACGAGGACATCGTTGATCTGGATCGCCCCGGTCGGCGTCCCCGCGGGAGCGGCAGGGACAAAATACGCGACTTCTTTCGGCTGGAAGGGGTTCGAGATGTCCCAGACTCTGAGGCCGCCGCCGAAAAAGGTGCCGAGAACGAACTTCTCCGACTTCCAGGCATTGGGCTTCGGCACGTTCTCGTAAAGGTTGTGCGCGCCGTAGCGGGCGCGCGGGCGCCGGAACTCTGCGAGCGGCGGCACCGGGCAGGTGGCGATCGGCACCGGATTTCCTTCTTCCCGCCCGTCGAGGATCCACACGAGCTTTGGCCAGTCTTCCCCTTCGGGGCGCGTCGACTCGTCGCTGACGATCAGAAGGCCGCGTTCGAAAAACGGGACGACCGTATGCGTAAAGCCCCAAAAGGGAGGGTGGTAATCCCAGCGCGCGACCTGTTTCGGCCGCGCCTTGTCGCCGATGTCGAGGATGACGAGGCCACCGTCGATATAACCGAGATACGCGCGATCGGGGCGCTCGGGATAGACATTGGTATTGTGCGGGCGGAAGCCGACATCGGTGGCGCCGGGGTGGCGCTCGGGAGGCGGCTCGCTGTCGCCTTCGCGCGTCCCCGGCAGCCACCAGCGTCCGACCTCGACGGGCTTCGCGGGGTTTTTCACATCGATGATGCGGTAGAACTGGTCGTCGCGCGGGTTCCGCGGCGTGAAATCGGCCGCGCCCGAGGACATGTGGACAGTTTCGCCGTCGCAAAACCAGAGTTGATGAACACCGCGCGAATGCGGCCCCGAGCAGTCGAAAAAGCCGATGCGCCGTGGATTTTCCGGCACCGAGATATCGAAGAGCTCGAACCCGGCGGGCTCCAGGCCGGGGCGGGTCGTCTGATAGGCAACCGCCATGACGTCGCTGACCGTTTCGAGCGAATTGGAGCGCATATGGGGTTGCGGCAGGTCGGCGCGCGCGACGAGCTTCGGTGCGCGCGGGTCGCTGACATCGACGGCCGTGAAATTTTTGGGCGCGCTTTCATGGGCAAGCCACAGGATGCGCCTTCCATCCTTGGCGATCTGGATCGACATCCCCTCGCCGATCCCTCCGAACCCGTCGAGCCCATGCTGCGCGAGCGTCCTGAAATTCTTGATTGCCGCTTCCGCCATACCCGCTCTCCCGATGCGTTGCCATAGGGGCTAGAATGAAAGGGTCGCGGCGCGCCGTCAAATGGCACGCGAGGGGCGCGCGCGACGCCGTGTCGTCGGAGGAGAAGTGCGGTGGATAGGATCGATCTCAATTGCGACATGGGCGAAAGCTTTGGCGCGTGGAAGATGGGCAGCGACGAGGAGATGCTCAAAATCGTCACCTCGGCGAACATCGCCTGCGGCTTTCATGGAGGCGACCCGCTCGTGATGTTCGAGACGGTGGCGCGGGCGAAGGAGCTGGGCGTCGGGGTCGGCGCGCATCCGGGCTTTCTCGACATCTGGGGCTTTGGCCGGCGCGCCTTTCAAGGCGAGAAGCCCGACGACATCATGAAGATGGTCGTCTACCAGTTGGGTGCGCTCGGGGGCGTCGCGCGCGCCTTGGGCTACCCTTTGCGTCATGTGAAGCCGCACGGCGCGCTCCAAAACCTCGCCGCTGCCGACCGCGCTGTGGCGCTTGCGGTCGGGCGCGCGATCGCCGCCTTCGATCCTTCTCTCATCTATCTCGCCCAAGCCGGCACCGAACTCGAACGAGCGGCCGCGGAGCTCGGCCTTCCGCTGGCGCGCGAGATCTACGCCGACCGCGCCTATGCCGAAGACGGCACGCTGCTTTCGCGCCGTCTGCCGGGCGCCCTCATCCATGATGCGGACGAAGCGGCTCGGCGCGTCCTCGCAATGGTGCGCGAGGGCGCCGTCATCACCCAATCCGGAAAACGCATCCCGGTCGCGATCGATACGGTCTGCGTCCACGGCGACAACCCGGCCGCCGTCACGATGGCCGCGCGCGTGCGCGAAGCGCTCGAAGGCGCCGGGATCGCGGTCCGCCCGATGGTGTCGGGGCGAGCCTAGAGGATTATCCGTTCAGCGCGCGAGATAGCCGCCATCGACCGGCAAGGTGACGCCGGTGATGTAGCGCGCGAGATCCGAGGCAAGAAAGACCGCGGGGCCGGCGATGTCCTCGGGCTCGCCGATCCGGCCAAAGGGAATGCGGCCTTCGAAATTCCGCATGTAATCGAGATTTTTGCGCGCTTCGGCATTGAGCGGAGTGGCGATAAAGCCGGGGCCGATGGCGTTGACGCGAACCCCCAGAGGCGAAAGCTCGATCGCCAGGGCCTGAGTGAGCGCCCGCACCCCGCCTTTTGAGACCGTGTAGGCGGCCGAATTCGGCAAAGCGACGAAAGACTGGATCGAGCCGATATTGACGATGGCGCCCTTCGTCTCGACAAGCTGCTCGCGAAAGGCCGTCACCATGTTGAACGGGCCGAAGAGATTGACGGCGAGCGTCGCATCCCAGTCACGGCGGGCGTTCTTATCGTCGATCGTCCCGCGCCGGATGATCCCCGCATCGTTGACGAGGACGGAAATCGCCCCCGCCTCGCGGCGCACGCTCTCGGCAAGCCGATCGCAGGCGCCGCGGTCGCTCACATCAGCGG
This sequence comes from Pseudomonadota bacterium, assembly GCA_021812165.1. Classification (GTDB taxonomy): domain Bacteria; phylum Pseudomonadota; class Alphaproteobacteria; order ATCC43930; family CGMCC-115725; genus AP-15. The sequence continues at coordinate 6,355 of JAKAOO010000089.1, forward strand.
TAAAATGACGGGCTCTGCCGCCGATTTTCTTCGCGGTCCGTTCGGCCGAAGCGCCGTTGATATCGACGGCGATAACCTCTGCCCCCGCCTTTGCCATGGCGAGCGCGATCGCCTCGCCGATCCCCGATCCGGCGCCGGTGACGAGCGCCAGCCGGCTTTCGAGCAACCCTTCCATGACAACTCCTCCCGACATGCGACGGCTGCGATTACCGCCGGATTATGGATGAAAAGCGCGGTCATTGCGAGGAGCGAAGCGATGAAGCCATAGCCCCAACCCGCCGGCAGATCTCACCCCCACCCCGACCCTCCCCCATCGCGGGGGAGGGTGGGCCTGCGTTGCCTCCCCCTTGATGGGGGAGGCCGGCGCGGAGCGCCGGGTGGGGGTGGGTGACGCCGGCGCCGCTCCGGCGTGCCCCCGACTGGATTGCGCCCTCTACATCCCCTGCTGCCCGAGCCGGCGGGCGCGGCGTTTGGCGAAAGGCGTGGCGGCCTCGGCGGCTTTCGGCGCCCGCATTCCGGTCTTCGAGTTGTCGACCGGAAGCGCCCAGTTCCACTCGTCGGCGCCGAGCTGGTAGGAGCGATTGGTCTGCGCCGGATTGCGGTTGACAAGCCGGCGCCCGAAGAGCGGATGCGTGAGGCTCCTCACCTCGTGCTCGATCGTAAAGAGGCACTTGCCGCTGTCGAGATCGACGATGTCCTGAAAGCGGTATTGGTACTGGTCGCTTTCTTCGGTGACGAGGCCGCGCTCGGCGAGACAGTCGTGAGGCGCGGAGAAGTTCTCGACATAGATCTGGATATGGTGGCCGTCGTAATCGGGGAGCTTCTTGTCGCTCTCGCGGAAGAGAAGGCACTGATGCGGACCGACCATGATGCGCGCCGCCCTATCGCCGCCGTTCTCCACGGTCGCCGCCGCGCCCATGATCTCGCGGTAAAAGCGGGCGATGCCGTCCGCCGTCCCTTCCGGAACATCGAACGCGACATACGGCATGCCGAGAGTGACGGGGCCGAAACGCTCGCAATCGGGGGCATGAAGATGGATGCGGTTGCCCCAAGGGCAGCTCGCCTCGACATAATCGTTTCGCTCCCGGCAGGCGAATTTGGTGTCCGCGAGCGCCTTTTTGGCGGCGGAAAGGCGCGCGAGAAGCGCCTCCAAGTCCGGGACGACGAGACCCACATGGCCGCGCAAAACCAACGGATCCCCGGTCGGCAGGTGAAACTGGCTGCGGCCGACATTGATCCACATGTTGTTGGTTCCGGGGAAGAGATAGGGGTCGCGCGTCAGCCCCAAGCCGACGAGATAAAATTCGCTCGCCAGTTTCTGGTCGGGGATTTCGACGTTCACATGCTCGAGCATGACGATGTTGCCGAGATCCTCCTTGGCGCGGTTGAACGGATTTTCCATGCTTACCTCCGCTGTTTTTCGCCTCTTCTCTCGGGGCGCAGCCGATCTCGCCCTTAGAAGAGAGTTTCGAACTTCTCGTCTATCGGCACGCGATAGCCGTTGGCAAGACTGTTCGTTTCATTGGCCATGCCGACGACCGCCATCAGTTCGCCAAACATCGCTTGCGTCATCCCTTTCGCTTTCGCCGCGGCGGCGTGCGAGGCGATGCAATAGCCGCAGCCGTTGGTGGCGCTGACGGCGACATAAAGGAGTTCCTTCGTCAAGGGATCGAGCGCTCCCGGCGCCATCACCGCCTTCAAACTCTCCCAGGTCCGGCGCAGGGTCGGCGGGTCGTTGGCAAGCGCTTTCCAGAAATTGTTGATGAAAGGCGTGTTGCGCGTCGCCCGAATGTCGTCGTAGACGGAGCGCACTTCGGGGCTCGCTTCTTCGTATTCGATGAGCGGAACCATTTCACCCTCCGCGCGCGATGCCTTCGCGCTTCAGTTCTTTTCCAAGGCGGCCGGAAAGGAACAGCTCCAGCATACGCACATCGCTCCAGAGGGACCAGAGAGGATGGCGAAAGGTCTCCGGCCGATTGCGCTCGAAGAGGCCGTGCCCGATCCACGCGAAGCCGTAGCCGGCAACGGGGGCGGCAAGAAAGAGGCGCCAGTCGCAAAGGAAGCCGCCTGCAAGGAGCGCGGTCGCGAGAAGCGTCCCCGAATAGTGGAGGACGCGGGTTCGCGGGTCGGCATGAGCCTTGAGGTAGCCGCTCCAGAATTGGCGATAGGTCAAAGCCGGCGCCCGATCGCGGCAAGCGGGCGCTTGTAAAGAGCGCTCATGCATCGTAATTGAGCGGGGATCTTCCCCTTTTGCAACGCGGAGACACCATGGGTTTCAAAGTCGCCGTGGTCGGCGCCACCGGTAACGTCGGGCGCGAGATGCTGAGCACCCTCGCCCAGCGCGCCTTTCCTGCCGACAAGGTATATGCGCTCGCCTCCTCGCGCTCGATCGGCAAGGAAGTCTCTTTCGGCGAAGACGAAGTCTTGAAGGTCGAAGACCTCGACGGCTTTGACTTTCATGGCGTCGATATCGTCCTTTCCTCGCCGGGCGCCAAGGTGTCTGCGGTTTTTGCGCCGCGCGCCGCCGCGGCCGGCGCCGTGGTGATCGACAATACCTCTTATTTCCGCATGGATCGGGACGTACCGCTCGTCGTCCCCGAGGTCAACCCGGAGGCGATTGCGCGCTTCCAGAAGCGAGGCATCATCGCCAACCCCAATTGCTCGACGATCCAGCTCGTGGTGGCGCTGAAGCCACTGCACGATCTTGCCCGGATCAAGCGGGTTGTCGTCTCCACCTACCAGTCGGTTTCAGGGGCCGGACGGCGCGCGATGGACGAGCTTTTCACGCAGACCCGGGCGATCTACGTCAACGACCCCGTGACGCGCGAGCATTTTACGAAACAGATCGCGTTCAACGTCATTCCCCACATCGACGTCTTCATGGATGACGGCGCCACCAAGGAAGAGTGGAAGATGGCCGTCGAGACGCGAAAGATCCTCGATCCGGACATTGCCGTCATGGCCACCTGCGTGCGTGTTCCCGTCTTTATCGGCCATGCGGAGTCGGTCGCCGTGGAATTCGAGCGTCCGCTCGCGGAATCCGAGGCGCGCGCAGCGCTCAAGCGCGCTCCGGGTGTCAGCGTCGTCGATCATCGCCTCGACGAAGGCTATGTGACCCCGCTCGAAGCGGTCGGAGAGGACCTCGTCTATGTCAGCCGCATCCGTCGCGACCCGACCGTCGCGCACGGCCTCGCCCTTTGGGTTGTCGCCGACAACCTGCGCAAAGGAGCGGCGCTCAACGCGGTCGCGATCGCGGAAATTCTCGCCAAGGAGTACCTCGGAGGTGCGAAAGGCGCGCGCGGGGGAGAGGCGGGAATGTCCCGGCGCAGAGCCGGATAATGCCGCCGGATCGCCGGTGGCGGCTCGTGTCTTGCCCGGGCATGATCGGGTTTGGGTCGGCCTCTCTCATCCGGTGAGGACAACCGAGTGGCAGGCTTCCGCCTTTGGGATCGGCTCGGCGCGGCGCACCGCGCAGTCTTGCCGACAGCCGGTAAAATTGGGGCGGCGTCTCAGAGCGGGCGAGCGGAGGAGAGCGTGGGAGGCGATCGGCTCTCTTCCCGTCTGAGCTGGCCGTGGCGGGGGCTTCTCACAGCCTCGGTTGCGGTACCGCTGTTGCTGCTAGGGGTGGCCGCCTGGCAGAATTACCTGCTGATCAAAGAAAAAGCCGACGCTCACGTCATGAACACGGTCGGCGAACTCAACGAAGAATCGCTGGCGGCGTTCGACACCTATGCCGGCGTTCTCGCCCGCGTCGATGACCGAATAGAGGGGCTCGATTGGCGGAAAATCGAGAGCGACCCCGATCTGCACCGTTTTCTTTCCGATCTCGATACGTTGCCCGAAATCGATACCGTTTCGATTGCAGATGGAAGCGGCCGCATTCGCGCGAGCGGGCGCTTGTTCCCGGCGCCGCCCGTTAACATTTCGGCGCGGGCATATTTTCGCGTGCAGAAACAGCCTCATGCCGGCCTCTATATCGGAAGGCCGCATATAAGTCGCCTGACCGCGACGCCCGTGTTCGACATCAGTGTCCGCCGATTTTTGCCGGGCGGCGGATTCGCGGGCGTCATCGTCGCTGCGGCAAGACGCGACTATTTCACCAAATTCTACAGCGCCGTCTCGCACGAGAAGGGTTTCCTCGCCATGCTGCTGCGCCGTGACGGCGTTATCCTTGCACGCTATCCGGCGAGCGGCAAATTTTCGGCTTTTCCCCCACAGGGAAAGCTGATGCGGGCGATCGCCGCTCACCCTCGGCGGGGGTTGCTGGAGGAGCCGTCGGAAATCGACGGCACTTTTCGCATCCTTGGTTACGAGCGCCTGGCAGGCTATCCCCTCTACGTCGCATTCGGGATACCGAAAACGGGCGTCTTTGCGGCGGGGCGGGCCAATCTCATCGGCTATTCGCTGTTCGCGGTTCCGGCGGCGATCGGGCTTTTCGTGATGACCCTGTTCGCCGCGCGCCAGCTTCGCCGCCAGCAGATCGCAAGCTGGCGCTGGCGCAGCACGGCCCTGCGCCTGCGCCGCGAGGTCGAGCGCCGGGCGCAGGCCGAGGCCGAGCTGCGGCAAGCCCAAAAAATCGATGCGCTCGGCCAGTTGACCGGCGGCGTCGCTCATGATTTCAACAATCTACTGACGGTGTTGCAGGGTAATCTCGAAATGTTGAGATCGGCAGCGTCCGATCAAAAATCGCGCGATCGGATTGATCAGGCTCTGCGCACGGTCGCGCGCGGCGCGGCGCTGACGGCGCGTCTCCTCGCCTTTGCCCGGCGCCAGCCGCTCAAGATCGAAAGCTTTGATCTGGACGCGCGGCTCGGCGCGATGGCCGAGTTGCTCGAGCGCACCGTCGGCCGCGGGATTTCGCTCGAAACAAACTTTGCGCCCGATCTCTGGCCGGCTAAGGCCGATCCTGCCCAGCTCGAGCTCGCGGTCATCAATCTCGCGATCAATGCGCGCGACGCCATGGAAAAAGGCGGGATCCTGAGGATCCGCACGTTCAACCAGCCGGAATCGGCGATCAATAGGAAGGGCGATCTCGTCGCGCTCGAAATTTCCGATACCGGAAGCGGCATGACGCCTGCGGTTCTGGCGCGCGCCTTCGAACCTTTCTTTACGACAAAGGAGCCGGGCCGCGGCACCGGCCTCGGGCTCAGCATGGTCGACGATTTTACGCGCCGGGCGGGCGGGGTGGTGAGGATCGCGAGCGAATTGGGGCGCGGCACCACGGTGACGATCTTCCTGCCGCGCGGCGAGCGCGCAGCGAGCGCTCACGAAGAAGCGAAAGCAGCCTTGCCTCCGGGCGGCTCGGGGTGAAACTCTCCCGCTTGCGGCAAAGGAGAGGAAAAGAGATGCGCATCGTGATTGTCGGCCAGCAGGCTTTTGGCAAGGCCGTGCTCGAAGCTCTGAGCGCGCGCGGCGACGAGGTTGTGGGCGTGTTTGCACCGCCGGAAGCGGCGGGCTCTCGGCCCGATCCGCTCGCGCAGGCGGCTCTGGAGCGCGGCATCGGGCTCTATCGCTTTCCCCGATATTCGGCCCCCGAAGCACAAAAGGCGCTCGCCGAGAGGAAGGCCGATCTCGGGGTGATGGCTTACGTCACCTTGTTCGCGCCACCGGAATTCTGCGCCATTCCGAGGCACGGCATGATCCAGTTCCACCCCTCGCTGTTGCCGCTCCATCGCGGTCCCTCCTCGATCTCCTGGGCGATCATCCGCGGCGAGCGCGAGACCGGGATCTCCATCTTCCGTCCGACGCCGGGTCTCGACGAGGGTCCGGTGATCCTGCAAAAGCGCATTCCGATCGCGCCCGACGACACTGCCGCCTCGCTCTATTTCGACAGGATCTTCCCTGAGGGCGTCGCGGCCCTTCTCGAAGCGGCCGATCTCGTCGTCTCGGGCCGGGCGAGCGAATGGGAGCAGGATGAGAAGGCGGCGGGCTACGAGGGCTGGGTGCGTGAAGCGGAGGCGCGGATCAACTGGGCGAACCACGTCGATTTCGTCTATGACCTGATCCGCGGCTGCAACCCTTCACCCGGCGCCTGGACGAGGTATCAAGGCACGAAGCTCGCTCTTTTCGACTCGCGCAAGGTGACGGCGAAGACCTTTGGCGAAGTGCGCGGAAAGAAGATCGGCGAAGTCACTGCGGTCGGCCCTCAAGGCATGCGCATCCTCGCCCAGGGCGGCTTTATCGAGGTCTCGCGCGTCCGCCTCGGCGACGGCCAAAAACTGACCGCGGCAGAGGCGCGGATCGAAGCGGGGACGGTGCTCGGCGAAGAGCCGCCAACGCGGTGAGGCGCCACTGTGCCGGCTCGCCTCGACGCGCGGCGGGCTGCGGAAGATCTTGATCGGACCGACTTTCTGCCCCCTCGCCCCGCTCGCGGGGAGCGGGCAAGGTCACTGCGGACTCTTCTCTTCCCTGCAATATTTGCCAAACTCGGCGAGGATTTTGCGATAGAGTTCGCGCTTGAAGGGCACGATGAGTTCGGGCAGGCGCTCCGGCTCGACCCATTTCCAGGCGTCGAATTCCGGGTCGGACGTCTGAAGATCGATCTCCTCGTCGCGCCCCAGAAAGCGCATCGCGAACCATTTCTGCTTCTGCCCGCGATAGCGCCCGCCCCAGACCCCGCGGGCGGCGATTTCGGCCGGCAGGTCGTAGGTGAGCCAAGGGCTTTCCGCGAGGATTAGGGCGGTGTCGGTGCCGATTTCTTCCCTGAGTTCCCTCATCGCCGCCTCGCGCGGGCTTTCGCCGGCATCGATGCCGCCCTGCGGCATCTGCCACGCCGCGCCGCCGGGGATGTCGTTGCGGCGCGCGACAAAGACTCGGCCCTCGCGGCCGATGAGCATGATGCCGACCCCCGGGCGATAGTCCTGCGGCGGGCTCTTCATCGCACGAGAACGGCCGAAAGCGGCACGAGGACGACGCCGTGGAGGGTCTTTGCCCAGCGCGCGACGGTGTCGATGGTCTCGGGATAGGCGCTGCCGACGCCGATCGCGCTGCCATGGTCTCTGGCGCGCTTTTCGAGATGTGACAGCACTGCGTCGATGGCGCCCGGCGAGACCTCGGTGTCGAGAATGCTGTCGGCAAACCCGCGCGGCAATTTGAGCTCGGCGCCGAGTTCTTTCGCCGTCTTTTCCTCGGTCGTGCGCGCATCGAAAAAGGCGAGGCCGCGCTTTTTCATCTCTTGGAGGATGGGACGCAGCTCCTCGGGCGAGCGCGCAAAGCGCGTGCCCATATAGGTCGTGAGCCCGATATAGCCGCTGCCGCGGCTCATGACCCAATGCAGGCGGTCGAGGCTCTGGGCCGGTTCGAGCGAGGTGTAGAGCGTGCGCGGCCCGACATACTGGAGCGGGTCGAAGGAAGGCTCCAGAGAGAAGTCGAGGAGCGTCTCGTGACCCGTCTCCCGCGCCTCTTTGAGCCAAAGCGCGGTATTGCCGGCGGATGGCAGGAAGGAAAGCGTCACCGCCGCGGGGAGAACGGCAAGCGCCTTTTTGGTTTCGAGGTTGGAAAGGCCGAGACCGGAGATGACGATGGCGAGACGCGGCCGCGTGTCGGCCCGGTCGAAGGGTCGGGCATAGACCTGCCACGCTTCCCGCCCGTCGGCAGAGATGACGGGAAGCGGTCCTTCGGCGCTCGCTTCCGAAAGGCCGGGCGCGGGCGCCGGCGCCAAAGGCCCGACTCGAAAAGCGGGAGCGCGCGCGGCGCGGGCGGGAGGAGGAAGGCTCGCGCCGCTCCCGGCCGCGGCCGTTGGCGGCAGCGGAACCGTCACGGCTTGAGGTCCGGAGAACCTCGCGCCATAGCGAAGGAAGAGAACGGCGGCGAGGAGCGCCAGCGCTGCGGCCCCCAAGAAGAAGAGCTTTCCCGCCCCGCGCTTTCCCGACGTGGGGTTGCGGTTCTCTCGCGGGCGGGTCATGCGAGGAGGAAACGCGGGGAGAGGAGTGCCGGCCGGATCAGTTGACGCCGCGACGATCGAACAGGGCGACGCCGTGCAGGACGGTGATGGCCCGAACCATCTGGTAATCCTGCGGCGTCCCCATAATCGCGGGACTGACGGAGGTCGTCGCCTTGGCAGTACGGGCGGACTGGGCGTTCCCCGTGCTCGCGGTTTCGATTTTGGCGGCCGGGACGACGATGTCGGGCTCGATGCCCTTGTCCTGGATCGAGCGGCCCGAAGGGGTGAAATAGCGCGCCGTCGTGAGGCGCATCGCGCCCTCCGCTCCGATCGGGATGATGGTCTGAACCGAGCCTTTGCCGAAAGAGCGGGTGCCGAGAAGGACCGCCCGATGGTGGTCCTTGAGCGCGCCGGCGACGATTTCGCTTGCCGAAGCGGAGCCGCCGTTGATCAGCACAGCCATCGGCAAGCCGTCGGAGATGTCTTCCCC
>JAKAOO010000090.1 GCA_021812165.1 Pseudomonadota bacterium
ACGACGATGCGCCTCATCCCTCCCTCAGAGCCGAGCTTAAAGACCACAGAGAGGACGCCACCGGCGGGTCCCGCAATCCGCGCAACGCCGCCGCAGCCGCCGGTCGGGCCCGCGGGCAAGAAAAACGCCGCTCACGGTCGCGCGTCTCAAGCCGCCGGCGCCGCGCAAACGGCGCGCTCAGGTGCTGTGGGATTCGATAAAACTGACCGCATCCTTGACCGTAACGATTTTTTCGGCCGCGTCATCGGGGATCTCGCAGCCAAATTCTTCCTCGAAGGCCATCACAAGCTCGACGGTATCGAGGCTGTCGGCGCCCAGATCGTCGATAAAGCTGGCGTTTTCGGTCACCTTGGATTCGTCGACCCCCAAATGCTCGACGACGATCCGCTTGACACGCTCGGCAACGTCACTCATCCGCTCTCTTCCTCAGTCGTTTTGTTTGGACGGATTCGAAAGGACATTCCCCACGCCATCAGGGCGCGGCTCACATAACACGATTCCCTCGGCCGCGCCAATTCGCCTCTGCGGCCGCACGCGCCGTTCGCTATACCATGGCCATCCCGCCGTTTACGTGCAAGGTGTGCCCGGTCACGTAAGAAGCTTCGGCGCTTGCGAGATAGACGACCGCCGCAGCGACATCCTCGGGCGCGCCAAAACGTCCGCTCGGGATCCTCGCGGCGATCCTCTCGCGCTGCTCGGAGCTGAGTTTCTCCGTCATTGCCGTCGTGACAAATCCGGGCGCCACGCAGTTGACGGTGATGCCGCGCCCTGCGACCTCGGCCGCGACGGCCTTCGACATGGCGATCATCCCGGCCTTCGCCGCCGCATAATTTGCCTGGCCCGGATTTCCGGTAAGGCCGATGACCGAGGCGACGCCGATGACACGTCCGTGGCGGCGCCGGATCATTCCGGGCAAAGCCGCCCGAACGAGGCGGAAGACGGCCGTAAGGTCGACCTCGAGAACACCGAGCCAATCCTCCTCGCGCATCCGCAGGAGGAGCGCATCGCGGGTTATCCCCGCATTGTTGACGAGGATGTCGATGCGGCCCATCGCCGCCTCGGCCTCCTTGACGAGACGATCCGGAGCGGCGGGATCGGCGAGATCGGCGAGCGCGACCGGCGCGCGCGCGCCGAGTTCCGCGGCAAGCGCCAACAGCTTCTCCTTGCGCGTGCCGCTCAGCATCACCTGCGCTCCTTGCGCGTGGAGCGCGCGGGCAATCGCTCCGCCGATGCCGCCGGAGGCGCCGGTGACGAGCGCCCTCTTATCCGACAGATCGAACATCGCTTTCCAAATCGCTTTCCCAACCGCCGATCAGAGATCCCTCAACAGCGCTTCGACCTCATGGGGCTCGCACACGGGGCGCGTCGCGATCTCGCGGTCGATGCGCTTGACGAGGCCCGAAAGGACGCGGCCCGCGCCGATCTCGACCACTTCCTCGATCTCTTTCTCTTTCATGAAGAGGATGCTTTCGCGCCAGCGCACCATTGCCGTCGTCTGCGCGACAAGGCCGCGTTTGATGTCTCCCGGATCGCGCGTCGCCGAGGCCGATACATTGCCGATAAGCGGGATTCGCGGCGGGGCGAAAGCGATCGCTTCGAGCGCCTCGGCCATCGCGTCGGCCGCAGGGGCCATCAACGGGGAGTGAAAGGGCGCGCTTACGGGAAGGCGAATCGCCCGTCGCGCGCCGTGAGAGGGGGCGAGAGCGATCGCGCGATCGACGGCTTCGGCATGCCCCGAGAGGACGATTTGCCCGGGGGCATTGTCGTTTGCCACCGCGCAAACGAGACCGCCCTCCCCGGCCTCCTCCGCCACGGAGCGCGCCCGATCGAGATCGAGACCGATGAGGGCCGCCATCGCTCCCTCGCCCACCGGCACCGCTTTCTGCATCGCTTCGCCGCGCCGCCGCAGCAGCCGTGCGGTCTCTCCGACCTCGAGCGCGTGGGCCGCCGCCAAAGCCGAATACTCGCCGAGCGAGTGCCCCGCCACATAGGCAACCCGTTGCGACAGATCGACCCCGCCCTCGTCCTCGACGACGCGGATCACGGCAAGGCTCACGGACATCAGCGCCGGCTGGGCGTTTTCGGTGAGAGTGAGCGCGTCTTCCGGCCCTTCGAAGATCACGCGCGCGAGATGTTGAGAAAGCGCCTCGTCGACTTCCTCAAAAAGGCGGCGCGCCGCGGGAAACGCCTCGGCAAGAGCGCGCCCCATGCCGACCGCCTGGGAGCCTTGACCCGGAAACACGAATGCCCGCTTCATACCGAACCCGCGCTTTCCTTTTTCGATGAGTGACCCCCAGCGCCGTCCTCATAACGGGCTTCTCGGCGCTGTCAAGCGCCACCCTTTCATCATGCCGCCGCCGGTTTTTTTTGCCTCTTTCTCCGCGCGGTGCTATGGCACAAAAAGAGCGCAAAACGGGGAGGAAACATGCGGCTCCGACGAGTAGCGGCAGCTTTTCTGATTGCGACATTCGCCGTCGCGGCCGCGCAGGCGAAACCTCTCGTTCATCTGCGCATCGGCTGGGTGGTGACGCCTGCCGATATCTTCCCGCTGATGTTTCTGAAGCCGGGCCTCGCCCCGCACGCCGGCAAGACGTACATCCCCGAGCTCATCCATTTCCGGGGCACCTCGACCGAGATGACCGCGCTTGCGACCGGCGCTCTCGATATTGGCGCGCTCGCCTATTCGACCTTTGCCCTCAGCATCGAGAATGCCGGGATGAGCGATCTGCGCGTCATCGCCGACACCTTCCAGGACGGCGTTCCCGGTTACCACACCAATCCTTTCGATGTCCGCAAAAAGAGCGCCATCCATCGGGTCGAAGATTTGAAGGGCAAGGTGCTCGCCACCAACGAGACGGGAAGCGCCGTCGACGTGGCGCTGCGGGCGATGCTCAAGAAGCATGGGCTCGACCCGAAGCGGGACGTCACCATCATCGAAGCCCCCTTCCCCGCCCAAAGAGCCATGTTGCAGGAAGGAACGGTCGATCTGATCCCCGCCGTGGAGCCTTTCGGTTTCGATCCGAAACTGCGCGCTTTCGCGCGCGTCCTCTTCACACAACGGCAAGCGATGGGCCGCACGCAGATGATCTTTACGGTCGCACGCGCGGGGTTTCTCGCAAAGCACCGCGCGGTCATGGTCGATTTCCTCGAAGATTATCTCCGCGTTCTTCATTACTTCCTCGATCCCGCCCATCACGAGGAGGCGGTTCGGCTCGTCGCCAAGGCGACAAGACGCAAGCCCTCCTTTTATGCGGCCTGGCTTTTCACGAAACGCGACTATTACCGCGATCCCGAAGGCCTGCCCGACCTTGCCGCCTTGCAGGCGAATATCGTTCTCCAAAAAAAGCTCGGTTTTCTCAAATCCTCGCTCGACGTCCGCAAATACGCCGATCTGTCCCTCGTCAAGGCGGCCGCTCGACGCCTGCGCTCGAAAGCGGGCCGCTGATCCCGCGGGCTCGCCGGCGCGAGCGCGTGTAACGCGAGCACCCAATTGTCTTTACCATGTCTGGCAAACATATTGCGTGGTACAATTTCGGAGAGACCCGTGCAGACAAGCCGCAGCGAGAAGCTGGACCTTCGGCTGACGCCGCAGGCCAAGCGCACCCTTTATAAAGCAGCGTCAGCGGCTGGGCGCTCGGTGAGCGAATTCGTGCTCGAAAGCGCGCTCGCGCGTGCCGAGGAAACGCTCGCCGATCGCCGGCATTTCGGGCTCGACGCCGAGCGTTGGGAGCCCTTTATGGCAGCGCTGGAAGCGCCGCCGCGCGAAATCCCCGAGCTGGAGCGCCTCATGCGCGAAAGGAGCATTTTTGAAGGCGGCGACCGGTAAGTGGCGGATGGCTTCCGCATCGAGAAGTTGCGGCGTAACCACGCGGTCGAGGATTTCAATTGCGGGCGCGAAGAGCTCAACCGTTTCCTGGTTCGCTTCGCCTTGGCAAACCAGCAGGCCGGCGCGTCGCAGACCTATGTCGGCCTCTCCGCCGACGAGGTGATCGGGTTTTATACGCTCGTCGTCGGCCAAGTCGAATACGACGACGCACCGGAGCGCCTGACCAAGGGTTTGGCGCAGCATCCGGTGCCGATCATGCTGCTCGCGCGCCTCGCGGTCAGCGCGGCGTGGCAGGGCAAAAGGGTCCGAGCAGGCTTGCTCAAGGATGCGATGCGCCGCACGCTGCAGGCCGCTGAAATCGCAGGAATCCGCGCGTTCGCCGTCCACGCTAAAGACGACGATGCCCGCCGCTATTACGAGCGCTTCGGCTTCGCCGCCTCGCCAAGCGACCCTCTTCACCTCATTTGTGCTCATAAAGGATCTACGCAAAATCGCCGGCGGCTAAAGAGTCCGATCTGAAGCGCCATGCCGCGCGAGCGCCGCTTGTGCTCCGTCGCGCTTTACCTATAACTTAGCCCCGGCCCTTGCCGGCAAGGCCGGCTAGACCCGGTCGGCCTCTCGTGCTCCGGGTCATCAACAGCCATAAGGGAAAGGACGGAATGACTTTTTACGAGAACGTGTTCATCGCGCGCCAGGATATCTCCGGCGCGCAAGTCGAGGCTCTCGCCGACACCTTCGCGCAGCTCATTGCCGATCATGGCGGCGAAGTCAAAAAGCGCGAATATTGGGGTCTCAGAAACCTCACCTATCGCATCCGGAAAAACCGCAAGGGCCACTATGTGCTCTTCAACCTCGATGCGCCGCCCAAGGCGATCGCCGAACTCGAACGGACGATGGGGATCAACGAAGATGTCATCCGCTTTCTGACGGTCCGGGTCGAAGCGCTCGAAGAGGGGCCGTCGGCGATGATGCAGAGAGAAAGAGGGCGCGAGGAGCGCTCGCGGCGCGGCGTCGGCGAGCGCGAGCGCGAGCGGCTTCCCGAGCCGCGCGAGCCGGCAACCGAAGAGGCGGCGCCTCAGAGCGAAGCGGTGGAGGCGTAGATGGAAAGCGAAAGAAGCCCCCGCGGCGCCGGCGCGCCCCGTCGCCCCTTCTTCCGGCGGCGCAAATCCTGCCCCTTCTCGGGTCCCAATGCGCCCAGGATCGATTATAAGGACGTGAAGCTGCTGCAACGGTTCGTTTCGGAGCGCGGCAAGATCGTGCCGAGCCGCATTACGGCCGTTTCGGCAAAAAAGCAGCGCGAGCTCGCGCAAGCGATCAAACGGGCGCGATTTCTCGGCCTTCTTCCCTATATGGTGAGCTAGAGAGAAGAGAGCGGGTCGGGGATGGATCTCCCCCGGTCGCGCCAGGAACGGCATAGAGGGCCGGCTGCTCGGGCGGCTTTGCCCATTGCGGTCCTGTGCGGCCTCGCTGCGGCAGCCTTTACGCTTACGGCCGGCACGGGCTCAGTGGGCGCGATGATCCTCGTCTTTCTTGCCGAGCTGCCGCTTTTCCTCGCCGGACTTTGGCTCGGATACCGCGCGGCGATCTTGGCTTCCTTGGCAGCTGTGATGCTTCTTCTCGCGACGAGCCCTTGGGGCGAGGCGCTTCTCTTCGCCGTCTCGAGCGCCGGGCCGGTGGTCTTTCTGGTGCGGCAGACGTTGCTCGCAAAGAGGAACAAAGAGGGGAACCGGGAATGGTATCCGCTCGGTCTTTTGACCGCGTGGCTGACCGGCTTCGGTCTCCTCGCCCTCGTGCTCTCCATTTTCGCTTTCGGCGGGCCGAACGGGATCGAAACGGCGTTGCGCAGGGCGCTCGGGCCCCTGCTCGCGCCTGTGCCCGGTTTGAGCGCGGGAGAGCGGGCGGGCATCGTCAACGCGGTCGCCGCGGTCACTCCCGGAACTCTCGCCGCTTCGTGGATGGTGATGACCCTCACGAATGCTGTCCTTGCCCAAGGGGTTCTCGGCCGCTTCGGCGCAACCCTCAGACCTTCGCCCGATATCGCGACGCTTGCGCTTCCGCTCTGGCTTCCGGCTCTTTTTGTCGCGGCCGCGGGGATGACGGTGCTCGGCGCGAACGGGCGCTTTCTTGGCGTCAACGGGATGATCGTGCTCGCCGTCCCGCTCTGCCTTGCGGGTCTCGGCGTGATGCACGACTTTGCCCGCACGCTCTCTCGCCCGGCGATGCCGCTGACCGTGTTCTACGTGTTTGCGGGGCTCTTTGGCTGGCCCTTCCTCTTCGCCGCGCTGTTGGGGCTCCTCGACCCTCCTCTGGGCCTGCGCCGGCGCCTCAATCGCTCCCGTTCCCAGAAAGGTGAAATCGATGGTTGAAGTCGTCCTGCTCGAACGCGTCGAGAAACTCGGCCAGATGGGCCAGGTCGTGACGGTCAAACCCGGCTATGCGCGCAACTATCTCCTGCCGCGGAAAAAGGCGTTGCGCGCCACCAAGGAGAACCTCGCCTATTTCGAAAAGGAGCGCGCGCAGCTCGAGGCGACGAATTTAGAGCGCAAGGGGGAAGCCTCGGAAGTCGGCGCCAAGCTCGAAGGGCTGAGGGTCGTGGTCTTGCGTCAGGCCGGGGAAAGCGGCCAGCTTTACGGCTCGGTTTCGGCTCGCGACATCGCCGAGGCGGTGACGCAAGCCGGCTTCACGATCGAAAAGCGCCAAGTCGTCCTCGAACGCCCGATCAAGAGCCTCGGTCTGCACTCGGTGCGTCTTGTCCTCCATCCCGAAGTCGCAGTCAGAATCACCGCCAACGTCGCCCAGTCGGCCGAGGAAGCGGCGGTCCGGGAAAAGGGCGAACGCCCGCCCGAAGAAAGCCCCGAGACGAGCGAGGCGCCGGCCTGATCTCTGGGCCGCGCACGCAACGAACTCAGCGCTCGATCGGGAAGCCGACGAGGCTGCCCCACTCCGTCCACGAGCCGTCGTAAACCCGCACCTTCTCGTAACCGAGAAGCTCGGTCATGACGAAATAGGCGAGGCTCGCGCGATGGCTCAGCCGGCAATAGGAGATGATTTCCTTGCCGGGCGAGGCGCCGCGTTCTTCGAGAAGCCTGCGCAACTCCGGAGGCGTGCGAAAGCGCGTGTCGGGGCCGATCAGGTCCCCGAAATAAAGGTGCCGCGCTCCGGGAATCCGGCCCAAACGCTGCGCCCCATGGTTGGGGGATCCGGGCGGGCTGTAGAGTTCGCCGCGGTATTCTTCGGGCGAGCGATGGTCGAGGATGACCCGATCGGCGCGGCCGATCGAGTGCAGCACCTCGTCGCGGCCGACCCGCATATGGGCGGTCTGCGGCTCGCGTTGCGGCACATAATGCGCCCGCGTGACGACGGCTCGTTCGGTGGCGAGCGGGCGCCCTTCCTCTTGCCATCGCATGCGGGCGCCGTCGAGGACGCGGGCGTCGCGGTGGCCGCAATACTTGAACACCCACCACGCGTAGGTTCCGAATTGCACGGCCGGGTCGCCGTAAAACACGACCGTCGTGTCGTTTCCAATTCCGGCTTCGCCGCAGCGCCGCGCAAACGCCTCAGGGGTCGGAAAATCGCGTTTGAGCGGATCCCACAGCATTTCCTTCCATTCCCAATAAAGGGCGCCCGGAATATGCCCCTTGTCGTATTGGCCGGGGCCGTCAGAGTTGAGGGCGACGACGCAGAGACGGCTGTCGCCGAGATGCGCTTCGAGCCAAGCGGGCTCCACAAGTGCCGGTGAGATCGTGCTCATCCTCCGCTTCCTTTTGTCGCATGAGAGGGTGGAGACGGGCGTCGGCGACGGGCGGCGCCGTGAGGCTTGAGTTTTTGGACCATTCACCCCGATAGTAGAAAGAGGGTCTTCAAACCGGTTTCTGAGCGATGATCCTGGCGCGACTCTTCGAACGTCTCATCACCATCGGCCGGCTTACTCTCATCGATGCGCACGGCCGATCGCACGATTTTAGAGGGGTGGGAGGGCCCTGCGCCACCATCAGGCTCAAAGACCCGGCGCTTCACTGGAAGCTCGTTCTGCGCCCTCGGCTCTATTTGCCGGAAGCCTATATGGACGGCGCCTTGACGATCGAGGAAGGAAGCCTCACCGAATTCCTCGACCTTCTCGCGAGGAACTTCGAAGCCTTGCCGGAAGGGTTTCTCGTTCGCTCTTACAACGGCTACACCACCTTCCTGCGCCATCTTCACCAATATAACCCGCGCCCCAGATCCCGCCGCAACGTCGCGCATCATTACGATTTGTCGGACCGCCTTTACGAACTCTTTCTGGACGAGGACCGCCAGTATTCCTGCGCCTATTTCGCGTTTCCCGAGGAAAATCTCGAAGCGGCGCAACGCGCGAAAAAGCGGCACATCGCCTCGAAGCTCCTTCTTCGCCCGGGGCAAAGGGTGCTCGACATCGGCTGCGGTTGGGGCGGGCTCGCTTTGACGCTCGCGCAAGAGTACGGGGTCGAGGTGACGGGGCTCACCCTCTCTGCCGAACAACTGAAGATTGCCGGGCGCCGCGCCGCCGCAGCGGGCCTTTCCGATCGGGTTCGCTTTTATCTGCGCGACTACCGCGAAGAGGTGGGGCGCTTTGACCGAATCGTCTCGGTCGGCATGTTCGAGCATGTCGGGGTCAACCATTACGGCGAGTTCTTCGCCAAGGTGAAATCGCTTCTGCCGCCCGACGGGATCGCCCTTCTTCATGCGATCGGCCGCATGTCGGGTCCGGGCCACACCAATCCCTGGCTGCGCAAGTACATCTTTCCCGGCGGCTATTCCCCGGCGCTTTCCGAGGTGACCCGGGCGGTCGAGCAAGCCCGTCTCTGGATCACGGACATCGAGGTGTTGCGCCTGCATTACGCGGAGACGCTCAAGGCCTGGAACCGCCGCTTCCAACAGCATCGGGACGAGATCAAAGCGCTTTACGACGAGCGGTTCTGCCGGATGTGGGAAATGTTCCTCGTAAGCTCCGAGATCACCTTCCGCCGCCACGACCACATGGTGTTCCAGATGCAGCTCGCAAAGGCGGGCGATACCGTGCCGGTCACGCGCGACTACCTGTTCGAGGACGAGCGCGCCGCCGCGGTCTCAGAAAAGGCGGCCTGAAAAACGATCCCCATGTTGCACACGCTGTGGATGGTTTTGCGCGGGCGTCGGAGAGGGGCGCAGTGCTAGATTAGGGAGGCATGGAAGCCGCCAGCCTTTCCCGTCCCACCGATCCGGAGCGTCTGCGCACGCCGCCTTACAACCCTGAGGCCGAACAGGCGCTTCTGGGCGCGATGCTCATCAACAACCCCTCCTACCTGCGGGTTTCCGAGTTTCTGCTGCCGGAACATTTCGGGAATGCCGTCCACGGCCGGATCTACGCCGCGATCGGCAAGCTGATCGAGCGCGGGATGATCGCCAATCCGGTGACGCTCAAAAACCTGTTCGACCAGGACGGCGCCTTGTCGGAGATCGGAGGAGCCCAGTACCTCTCGCGCCTTGCCGCCTCCGCGGTAACGATCATCAATGCCGAGGATTACGCCCGCGCGATCCACGATCTCTACCAGAGGCGCGAGCTGATCACGCTCGGCGAGGACATCGTCAACGACGCGCGTTCCCACGATCTCGACGACCCGGCAAGCGAACAGATCGAGCGCGCCGAAAAGAAGCTTTTCGACCTCGCGACCCTCGGCCAGACCGAAAGCGGGTTTCGCAGCTTCGAGAAGGCGCTCTCGAGCGCCATCGGCAACGCCGAGGCGGCGTACCGGAAAAGCGGCAAGACGGTGGGCGTGGCGACCGCCTTTATCGACCTCGACAAGAAGCTCGGCGGCCTTCACCCCTCCGATCTCGTCGTGCTGGCCGGAAGGCCGTCCATGGGGAAGACTGCGCTTGCGACCAACATCGCCTTCAACGCGGCGCGCGCCTACAAGAGCGAGCGCACGCCCGACGGCCGAATCGTCGCCGAGGACGGCGCGGTCGTCGGGTTTTTCTCGCTCGAAATGTCGGCCGAGCAGCTGGCGACGCGCATTCTCGCGCAGGAGTCGGGGGTCTCCTCGGACCGCATCCGGCGCGGCGATGTGAGCCGCGAGGATTTCGACAAGTTCGTCGACGCGAGCCAGCGCCTCGAGACCCTGCCGCTTTATATCGACGACACCCCGGCGCTCTCCGTTGCGACGCTCCGGGCGCGCGCGCGCCGTTTGATGCGGCAGCGCGGGCTGGGGCTCATCGTCGTCGATTACCTCCAGCTTTTGCGTCCCTCGGTGCCGCCGCGCGGCATCGAGAACCGCGTTCAGGAAATCTCCGACATCACCCGCGGCCTCAAAGCGCTCGCGAAGGAGCTTTCGGTTCCGGTTCTCGCGCTCTCGCAGCTCTCCCGCGCCGTCGAACAGCGCGAGGACAAGCGTCCGATGCTCGCCGATCTGCGCGAATCGGGCTCGATCGAACAGGACGCCGACGTCGTCATGTTCGTCTTTCGCGAGGAATACTACCAGGCGCGGGCGGAACCGATGCGGCGCGCCGAGGAATCGGACGACCGCTACAACGAGCGTTACGAGCGCTGGCAGAAGCGGCTCAACGACGTCTATCGGCTCGGCGAAGTCATCGTCGCGAAGCAGCGCCACGGCCCGATCGGGACGATCCGCCTCTATTTCGAGGCCGAAACGACGAAATTCGAGAATTATCTGGGGCCGGAGGCGGTGCCGGAGATGCGGTGAGGCGGATACCGCGATGACGCACGGCAAAGAATCGATCCATTTGTAGATGAGTATGCCGCCCGCTCTCGACGCATCAACGGCCCCTCTCCGCCCGCTTGCGGGGGGAGAGGGAGGGGCCCGCGCCGCAAGGCGCGGGAGGGTGAGGTGGACAGCGTCGAACGCTCTGGACTCCCCCACCTCACCCCAACCCTCTCCGCCCCCGGGGGCGGAGAGGGAGCTGCAGCGCAAACGCGGTGAGGCCAAGTGAGCCTGATCTTTGAGACGCCGGCGCGCGCCGGGGCGGTGCTGGAGATCGATCTCGATGCGATCGTCCGGAATTGGCGTTTGCTCGCGCGCCGCGCCGCGCCGGCCGCCTGTGCCGCCGTCGTCAAAGCCGACGCTTACGGCCTCGGCGCGGCAAAGGTCGCGCCCGCCCTTGCGAAAGCCGGCTGCCGGTTCTTTTTCGTCGCGACCCTTGATGAGGGGATTCTTCTGCGTCCTCTCCTTGCGGAACCGGTCGAAATCGCCGTTTTGAATGGTCCGCTACCGGGAAGCGCGGAGGAGTTCGCAGCCCACCGGCTCCTCCCGGTCTTGAACGATCCGGGCCAGATCGAGGATTGGGCCCGCATCGCATCGTGCGAGGCCGCCCCTCCCGCCCTCCTTCACCTCGACACCGGGATGGCGCGACTCGGCCTCTGCGAACCCGAATTCGCCTCCTTTCTCGAAGGCGGCAGGGGTGGAAACGCGATTCTCTGGCGCGGGTTTATGAGCCATCTCGCCTGCGCCGAGGACCCGCGTCACCCGCAAAATGCCCTCCAGCGCTGCCGCTTCCTCGACGGCTTGCGCCGTTTTGGCGCGGTTTGCACGGGGAGCGATGCTTCGCGGGACAGCCTGGCGAGCCTCGCCGCTTCTTCCGGCATCTTTCTCGGCCGCGACTACCATTTCGACCTGGTGCGGCCGGGCGCCGCCCTCTACGGCGTCAATCCGCAGCCGCAACACCCCAACCCGATGCGCCAAGCCGTGCGACTGAGGGGGAAAATCGTGCAAGTCCGGGAGGTTGACAGGGGTCAAGCGGTTGGCTACGGTGCGGCCCATCTCATGGCTCATCAAGGTCGTCTCGCAACTGTCGCGGTGGGTTATGCCGATGGGTGGCCGCGCTCCATGAGCCCGCGCGGGCTCGCGAAGATCGGCGGCAAGCGCGTACCTCTCATCGGTCGCGTCTCGATGGACCTCACGATATTCGACGTTTCGGCGATCGATCCCGCGCTCGTTCGCCCCGGTGCTTTTGTCGATCTTCTCGACGAGGAATACGGCGTGGATCAAGCGGCGGCGGACGCCGGGACGATCGGCTACGAAATCCTCACCGCGCTCGGGCGGCGCTATCACCGCGTCTATCATGGCGAGGCGTCTTGATCTTCTCCTTCCTCGCCGCGATCGGCGCCGGTTTTCTAGCCTTTCTCGCCGCGACGGGCCGGCTTTTTCTGTTCGTCCTTTCCTCCCTCGCCGCCCTTTTCCGGCCGCCTTTCTATTTCCGCCTTCTCCTGCGCCAGGTGGTCGAGATGGGCTATTTCTCGCTGCCGGTCGTGGGTTTGACGGCGCTTTTCACCGGCATGGTTCTGGCGCTGCAATCCTATGTCGGGTTTGCCCGGTTCAATGCCGAAGGCTCGGTGGCGACGGTCGTCGTTCTGTCGATGACGCGCGAATTGGGGCCGGTGATCGGCGGGCTGATGGTCGCGGGTCGAGTGGGGGCGGCGATCGCGGCCGAAATCGGCACGATGCGGGTGACGGACCAGATCGACGCGTTGACGACGCTTTCGACCGACCCGTTTCGCTATCTCGTTTTGCCGCGTCTTCTCGCCGGGCTCATCACGCTGCCCTTTCTCGTTCTCGTCGCCGATGTCCTCGGCGTCTTTGGCGGATTTCTCGTCGGCACCTATAAGCTCGGTTTCAACCCGGCCGGCTATCTCGACCAGACCCACCAATTCCTCGAGACGCGGGACGTCGTCCTCGGGCTCGTCAAGGCGAGCGTCTTCGGCTTTATCGTCGCGCTCATGGGCTGTTACCAGGGCTATCACTCGCGCGGCGGGGCCGAGGGAGTGGGACAAGCGACGACCCATGCCGTCGTCTCGGCTTCCGTCTTGATCCTTCTTTCCGACTACCTTCTCACTCAGGCCTTTTTCGCGCGATGAGCGCGCACGCGGCGCCCAAGATTTCCGTTCGCGGCCTCGAGAAGTCGTTCGACGGGAAGCAGGTGCTCAACGGCCTCGACCTCGATATCGCCGAGGGCGAAAGTCTCGTCGTCATCGGCGGTTCGGGGACCGGCAAATCCGTCCTCGTAAAATGCATTCTCGGCCTGTTGCGGCCGGAAGCCGGCTCGATCCGGATCGACGGCGCGGAGACGGTCGGAATCGGCTGGGCGGCGCGCCAGCGCCTGATGCGCAGGATCGGCATGCTGTTCCAAGGCGGCGCGCTGTTCGATTCGCTCAAAGTATGGGAGAATGTCGCGTTCGGATTGATTGAAGGGCGCGGCGTGGAGCGGAACGCGGCGCAGGAAGTCGCGCTTTCAAAGCTCGCGGCGGTGGGCCTCGGCCGCGAGGTCGGCGAGCTTTACCCGGCCGAGCTTTCGGGCGGCATGCAAAAGCGGGTCGCCCTCGCCCGAGCGATCGCCGCCGAGCCCGAGATCATCTTTTTCGACGAGCCGACGACGGGCCTCGACCCGATCATGGCCGATGTCATCAACGACTTGATCCTCAAATGCGTGCGCGATCTCGGCGCCACGGCGGTTTCGATCACCCACGACATGGTCAGCACGAAGAAGATCGCCGACCGCATCGCGATGCTCCACCAGGGCCGTATCATCTGGCAAGGGCGCAAGGAAGAAATCGACCGTTCGGGAAACCCTTTTGTCGATCAGTTCGTTCATGGCCGCGCCGAAGGACCGATCGCGATGGAAGTGCGCGCCCTATGAAGCGCCCCATTCCCAGAAAGTCGCGTTGAGGCGATGGCCAAAGGAGAGCCGCGCTTTGCCTGCCAACAATGCGGCGCCGTCTTTTTGAAATGGAGCGGCCGTTGCGAGGCGTGCGGGGCTTGGAACACCATCGTCGAGGAATTGCCGCGCGATTCGCCCACCGGCCCCGGTCACCGCGCCCAGAGAGGGGGGAGAGCGGTCGATTTTGTCGGGCTTTCGGGGCCGAGCCTGTTGCCGCCTCGGCTTTCGACCGGCATCGCCGAGCTCGACCGCGTGTGCGGCGGCGGGCTCGTCGCCGGTTCGGCGGTCCTCGTGGGCGGGGATCCCGGCATCGGCAAATCGACCCTGCTGCTGCAAGCCGCAGCGGCGATCGCCGCAGGCGCGGAGGGTTCGCGCTCGACTGCCTACATCACCGGGGAAGAGGCGATCGACCAGGTGCGCCTGCGCGCGTCGCGTCTCGGCGTCGCATCGAGCGGGGTGCTCCTTGCCGCGACCAGCAACGTGCGCGATATCCTCGCCTCGCTCGACCGGCCGGGCGCGCCCGAGATCGTGGTCATCGACTCGATCCAGACGATGTACCTCGACGCACTCGACAGCGCGCCCGGCACCGTGAGCCAGGTGCGCGGCACGGCGCAAGAACTGATCCGGCTCGCCAAAAGGCGCGGCTTCGTGCTCGTTCTCGTCGGCCACGTGACCAAGGAGGGCATCATCGCCGGACCGCGGGTGCTCGAACACATGGTCGACACCGTCCTCTATTTCGAGGGCGAGCGCGGGCAGGAGTTCCGCATTCTCCGTGCGGTCAAAAACCGCTTTGGCCCGACCGACGAGATCGGCGTGTTCGAGATGAGCGACGGCGGTCTCGTCGAGGTTCCCAACCCTTCGGCGCTCTTTCTTGCCGGGCGCAGCGGTGACGGCAGGTCCGAAGGAGAGGAAGGAAGGCCCCCGGGAGCGGCCGTGTTCGCCGGGATCGAAGGCACGAGGCCGGTGCTCGTCGAGGTCCAGGCGCTCATCGCGCCGGCGGTGCTCGGCACGCCGCGGCGCGCCGTCGTCGGCTGGGACGCAGCGCGTCTCGCGATGGTAACGGCGGTTCTCGATGCGCGCTGCGGCCTCTCGAGATCG
>JAKAOO010000091.1 GCA_021812165.1 Pseudomonadota bacterium
TTACAATCAAGATGCTCACCCCTTCGAATGGACAAAGCAGGTCGTCTTCTCAAAACACCCGCGATCCAAATACGCGCATTTACGCAACTAGGTACTAGGCTGCGGAAAAATGCTGGAACGTCGTCATTCCGGGGCGCGGTCGCAGGCCGCGAGCCCGGAATCCATGAACACAATCCAGCGAAATCAACGGCCTGTCCTGTGTTCATGGTTTCCGGGCCCGGCCCTCAAGGGCCGTCCCGGAATGACAGGGGGTTTTTCCGCATCCTAGGCGCGCAGTTTGAGGAGCAGGCTCGTGGCCGACATGATCGAATTGAATGGACGGCAGTATCGACGCCCCGCGCGGCCGACCGTGATCGTCTGCGCCGATGGCTGCGACCCCGCCTATGTGAGGCGCGGCATCGCGGACGGCATCCTGCCGACGATCGCCTCGTTCCGTGAAAGAGGTTTTCTCGGATCGGCCGAGGCGGCGATGCCGAGCTTTACCAACCCCAACAATCTCTCGATTGTGACCGGCGCGCCGCCCGCGGTGCACGGCATCTCCGGCAATTATTATCTCGACCGCGAGAGCGGCGCCGAGGTCATGATGACCGAACCCGGCCTCGTCAGAAGCGAGACGATCCTCGCCCTCCTCTCTGCGGCCGGGGTCAAGACCGCGGCGATCACCGCCAAGGACAAACTTTTGCGGATGCTCGCGCGGGGTCTCGAAGGGGTCGCTTTTTCTTCGGAATGCGCCGGAAGGGCGGAAGAGAGGCTCGTCGGCCGGCCGCGACCCGATATCTATTCCGCCGATCTCTCGCTTTTCGTCCTGGAGGCCGCAATTCGTCTTCTCGAAAAAGGCGCAGCCGAGGTTCTTTACCTCTCGCTTTCGGATTTTGTGCAGCACGCTCACGCTCCCGGTGACCCGGAGGCGGATGCTTTTCTCGCCGCCCTCGACGCGCGTCTCGGGCGCTTTTTGGAGCTCGGCGCGGTCGTCGGCCTCGTCGCCGATCACGGGATGAACGACAAGGCGCGCGCCGACGGGAGCCCCAACGTCATCTTTCTCGAAGACGCGCTCTCTTCCCGCTTCGGCGCGAAGAGCGCGCGGGTCATCTGTCCCATCACCGATCCTTTCGTTCGCCACCACGGCGCGCTCGGCTCCTTTGTTCGCGTCTATCTCCGCGATCTTTCCGATCTCGAGGCGATGATCGCGTTTTCTGCGGCCTTGCCGGGAGTGGCGCTCGCTCTCGAAGGCGCGGAAGCGGCGCGCCGGTTCGAACTGCCGCAAGACCGCGAGGCCGATTTCGTGGTTCTCGGCGACGAGAGGACGGTTCTCGGCTCATCCGCCGCCAACCATGACCTTTCCGGGCTCGCCGGACGGCGCCTGCGCTCTCATGGCGGGCTCGGCGAAGTCGAGGTGCCGTTCCTCCTCTCGCACCCGCTCGGCGATGGCTATCGCGAGCGCGCAGAGAAAGCCCGGTTGCGCAATTTCGACATCTTCGATTTCGCGTTGAACGGCGCCGCGGGCTAGACTGCAGGTCTCGCCGATCTGCCTGGAGAGGAGCCGCCATGTTCGCCGCGCCGCCCGTCATCGAGACCGAGATCTTTGCCCGCATCCCCGACGCCTTGCGCGCCAGGGAGAAGCCGCGTTCGCAGACCGGGATCGCGCGCGATTCCTTTCTCGAAGGACCGTCCTTCGATCGCGACGGCAACCTCTACGTCACCAACATTCCCTATGGGCAGATTTTCCGCGTCTCGCCCAAAGGGGAGTTCACGCTCGTTGCGACCTACGACGGCGAGCCCAATGGATTGAAGATCCACAAGGACGGCCGCATCTTCATTGCCGACCATCAGCAAGGCCTCTTGCTGCTCGATCGCGATCGGGGGCGGGTCTCGGTTCTCCTCGACCGGCCGCACGGCGAGCGTTTCAAAGGCCTCAACGATCTTCTTTTCGCGCGCTCCGGCGATCTTTATTTCACCGACCAGGGCGAAAGCGACCAGCGCGATCCGACGGGCCGGCTCTACCGCCTCAAGGCAGACGGGCGGCTCGAACTCCTTTTGAGCAATGTTCCAAGCCCCAACGGCCTCGTCCTGACCCCCGACGAAAGCATCCTCTACCTCGCGGTGACGCGGGCGAATGCGATCTGGCGGGTGCCGCTTTTTGCCGATGGCAGCATGGGCCGCGTCGGCGTCTTTATCCAGATGTCGGGCGGAATTGGGCCCGACGGGATGGCGATCGACGAAGAAGGGAACATCGCCGTCTGCCATGTCGGGATGGGCTCGGTGTGGCTTTTCAGCCGAGAGGGACGCCCTCTCGCCGAGATCCGATCCTCGACGGGCCTTCTCACCACCAACGCCGCTTATGGCGAGCCGGAGAGGAAGACGCTCTTCATCACCGAAAGCGAGAGCGGGACGATCCTCAAAGCCGAGCTCCCCGTTCCGGGAAAGGTGATGGCTTCGCACCTCTGAGCCGGCGCGAACTCGCCGCAGGAAATAAATGTGCAATTGGTGGATTACATCGATAGGCAATATCAGCGCTGCTGACTCTTCTGACAAGCGAGGTCCGATGAGCGCCCTCAAAAAGTCCGCCAACATCACCATCGCCGCCGCTCTCGCGGAAGCGGAAGAGCGCTACCGCCGCGAAAACCCGAAAAGCCTTCGTCTTTACGAAGAGGCGTTGCGGGTGATGCCGGGCGGCAATACGCGCACGTCGATTCATGTCGATCCGTTCCCGCTTGCGATCGAGCGCGGCGAAGGGGCGCACCTCTTTGATGCGGACGGGCACGAATACACCGACTTTCTCTCCGAATTCACGGCCGGGCTTTACGGACACTCGCATCCGCGGATCCGCGCCGCGATCTTGGAGGGGCTCGAGCGGGGCCTCAATTTGGGCGCGCGGGGCGCGCTCGAGGCAAAGTTTGCCGCGGCCTTGTGCGCGCGCTTTCCCTCGCTCGAACGCGTGCGCTTTACGAACTCGGGGACCGAGGCCAACCTGATGGCGGTCTCGGCGGCGCGCGCGATCACGGGACGGGAAAAGATCCTCGTCTTTTCCGGCGGCTATCACGGCGGCGTCTTTTATTTCCGCGGCGGCCACAACAAGATCAACGCGCCCTTTGATTTTCTTCTCGGCCGCTACAACGACCTCGAAGCGGTGGAGGCGCTTGTCGCGCCGCATCGCGACAATCTCGCGGCGATCCTCGTCGAGCCGATGCTCGGGAGTGGCGGCTCGATTCCGGGCGAACGCGATTTCCTCGCGGGTCTGAGGGCGCTCGCGAACGCGGCCGGCGCCATCCTCATCTTCGACGAAGTGATGACGTCGCGGCTTGCCCCGGGCGGGTTGCAGGAGGCGCTCGGCATTCTCCCGGACTTGACGACGCTCGGCAAATATCTGGGCGGAGGGATGAGCTTTGGCGCTTTCGGCGGCCGCGCCGACCTCATGGACCGCTTCGATCCGCGCCGTCCCGACGCCTTGCAGCACGCCGGAACCTTCAACAACAATGTCCTGACGATGAGCGCGGGTCTCGCCGGCCTCACCGAGATCTACACGCCCGAGCGCGCCCGCGCTCTCAACGCGTTCGGCGAGGATCTCCGCGCCTCTCTCAACGAGAGCGTGCGGCAGGCAGCGGTCCCGATGCAGTTCACCGGACGCGGCTCCATGCTCTCGGTTCACATGACGGCGCGACCCATCCGCTCGGCGGAGGACGCGGCAAAGGGCCATAAGGGATTAAAGGATCTTTTTTATTTCGATCTCCTCGGCCGCGGCATCTGGTTTGCCAAACGCGGCTTTTTCGCCCTCTCTCTCGCTCTCGACGAGGAGGACGGCGAGCGCCTTCGCGAGGCCGTCGAGGAATTCGCCGAAACCCGCGCCCCACTCTTTGCCGAGGCGCAAGAAGCGGCTTAACCGCGGCCTCTGCCGGGACGGCTTCAGCGGGCAGTGCGATCACCTCCTCCCGCGCCCGCGCTCAAGGGGTTCGAGCAACGGTGCCGGCGGGGCTGGCACGGCGGGCTTCTTGATGACCAATCGCGTCCCGTCGGCTTTATCGATCGCGCCGTCGAGCGCAAGCAAGCCATCATCGAACGTGTGAAGCTCGTTGGCGTTCGCGATGCACGCCGTGGCAAGATGAATAGCATCGGGCGGTTTGAGTCCTGCATGCCCGCCAACATCAGTCGCCGTGCGAAATCGCCGAGCCGCTTATCGACATTCACAAGCAATATGTAATTATTGTCGAAATAATCACGAACTTTCTGATCATCTATCCCCGCGGCTCGGTTACGGGAAATGACCTCGACGAGCGCGAGCGCAGATACCACAATTTCGAGGGCGCCGTTCTCAGCGGCAGCGAGGACGGCGCGGCACATCGCGCCACGATCTTCTGTGATCGTCTTATCGTCGGAGCCACGAATCCTCTCCTGCTGGATGTGCGCTATCCATGCGCAAGAGTCCCAGGCAATTCGATTAGGAGAGGCCACTTCGAAGTCTCTCCAAGTATTCTTCCGATTTCAGGCCGCCAGTGAAGTTTTCGTCGACGATGTCGCGCGCACTGGGTAATTCCTCTTTTGGTCGTAAAAACTGAATCGCGTCACAGTCGATTTGCATTACGTGTCCAGGGGCTTTGTAATGGATGACGCCGAACACCCTAACCCGCCGGCTCTCCCATATCTCACCGATCTCGTGGCGCTCGACCTCTCTTTGCACGCTCTCGTTCGGTATGCATTTTACCGTTTCCCCGGAAAGACGAATCTTCACGGAGAGCAGCGGATGCCCGTAGCCATCGCGTTCGACACGCTGGAGCATCCCCTCGACCGAGCCGATCTCGCGATACGGTTTGTCCTTTGGGAGCCGGATGGCGATTGTGTTGGCGGCAGCGGCCTTGGCGTCGAGCGGAGTAATGTCGATGGCGGGAAGGTCGTCACCGAACTCGATTGTCGTGAGGTCGAGCCCATTGCCGACGCGCTGGAAGAGCTTCTCCGCCTTTTCGAGAACCGCATCGGTAAAATAGCTGGGCCGTTCCGCCTTGGAGCGGAGCATCTGCAGGCCGCCACAAACCTGCTCCTTTACCTGCTTGGTGCGGAGTTCGATGTTCACGCCGTGCCGGCGAGGAAACGGCGTCAGCTCAAATGCAAGAGGGCTTTTCTTGCTCGCTCCCGTGACGCGCCATTCGATTTCGGCCACACCGTCTTCGGCTATCGCTGTTTCGACATCCCGCAGTATCGAGAACTCATCGCTGAGCTGGGCGAGCAAGTCCTCCACGGTCGGCGCGTCGGTTTGCGTCCCGCGCCCTCTGATCGTCACTCTGATTGGGCTGGTCATCCGCACTTTCCTCGACCTATCGCCGGCTTGCGACCAATCGCGCACTCCATCCGCGTTTGGCGTATGCGCCTATTCATATCACAAACTGTCTGCACCATCGGCGGCGGCGCTCGCGGAGTGTTTCTCTTCCCGCGCCCCACTCTTTGCCGAGGCGGCTTAGCGGAGCGTTCGGCGCCAGCGCGCTTCGAGCGAAGGCGGGCCGTCGGAGAGGGCGAGGCCGCGCCGCGCGAGATCGAGGAGGTGGGCGTAGATCGAACGGCCGGCGGCGCGGGTGAGACGCGGGTCGAGCCCTGGATAAAGCCGCTCCACGATCCCCGGAATGTCCTCGATGCCCGCGGAAAGGCATCCGAGAACCCCCTCCTCGCGCTCGCGCCGATGGGCCATAAAGGCGCGCACATAGGGCTTGGGATCGCAGATCGCGGGGCCGTGGGTCGGCCAATAGAGGCGGTCCTCGCGCGAGAGAAGCTTTTCGAGCGAGGCCATATAGGCGCCCATGTCGCCGTCGGGCGGGGCGATGACGCTCGTCGACCAGCCCATCACGTGGTCGCCCGAAAAGAGGATGCCCTCTTCGGCCCAGGCAAAAGAGAGATGGTTGGAGGTGTGGCCGGGAGTGTGGACCGCTTCGAGGCGCCAGCCTTTGCCGACCACCCCGTCGCCGTCGGAAAGCCGGATATCGGGAACGAAGTCGAAATCGCCGCCTTCCTCGACGCGGTCTCCGGACTTGGTCCGGGAATCGCCGCGCCGCCCGGGTGCCCCGCGAAGTATTACTTCGCGGGGTTCCCCGCCCATGTGAGGGCCAAACCCATAGGTCGGGGCGCCGGTCGCCGCTTTGAGTGCCCTCGCCGCCGGGGAATGGTCCCTGTGCGTGTGCGTCACGAGGATATGCGTCACCCGCTCGGCCGAAAGCGCGGCGAGGAGCGCCTCGACATGTTCCGGCAGATCGGGGCCGGGATCGATGACCGCGACCTCGCCTTCGCCGACGACATAGGTGCCGGTTCCCTTGAAGGTGAAGGGGCTCGGGTTGCGCGCAACGATGCGGCGCAGGTGCGGCGCCACGCTTTCGAGCCGGCCATATTCGAAGGAAAAATCGTGGCGGAACGGGATTTCTTGGGCCATGCGGCGAAAATACACGATCGCGAGCGGCGGCCGGTGTTTCTTTTTCAGGCTTTGGGCGAGAATGGGCGGGAGCGAGGCTGGAATAGGGGCGAGGCCATGAAGATCAGCATTGACATCGACTGCACGCCGCAGGAGGCGCGCGAGTTTTTCGGCCTCCCCGACGTGAAGGGGATGCAGGACGCGCTTTTGAAAGAGATGCAGGAGCGCATGAGCGCAGGGCTCAAAGCGATGGACCCCGAGGCGATGCTCAAGACCTGGCTGCCGGCGACCCTCAAAGGCTTC
Organism: Pseudomonadota bacterium; assembly: GCA_021812165.1. GTDB lineage: Bacteria > Pseudomonadota > Alphaproteobacteria > ATCC43930 > CGMCC-115725 > AP-15. Next base: position 6,686 of record JAKAOO010000091.1, read on the forward strand.
GAGCAGCTCCAGGAGATGTTCCTGGCGCAGATGGGACGCGGGAAGAAGTAAGCCGCTCGGACCGCGAGCCTCCGGCTCGCAACTGCGGGCGGCCCTTCGACAAGCTCAGGACCCGCGCTCCAAGGATCAGAAGTGCGTCCAGCCTGCGCTTGAGAAGGCGATTTCGCGGCCGCTCTCGTCGATGACGGCGGGGAGGTGCTTTTCGTCGACCGAGCGCACCATTTCGCCGATCACGGTGATCGGCACCGAGAGATCTCGGGAAAGTCGGGCGAGCGCGCTCGCCGCCGATTTGGGAGCGGTGAAGAGGATCTCGTAATCGTCGCCCCCCGCGAGCGCGACGGCAAGCCCCTCTTCCGAGACCGCGATCGCAGCCTTCGCCGCAGGCGAAAGGGGCACGCGCGGCGCCTCGACGACGGCGGAAAGGCGCGAGACTTCGCAGAGATGTTTCAAATCCGCGAGAAGGCCGTCCGAAATGTCGAGAGCCGCGCTCGCCAACCCCAAAAGCCGCGGCCCCAATGCGACACGAGGCTCGGGGAGGCGGTAGCGGCCGGTGAGAAACGCCGCCGCGCTTTCGTCAAGCGCCGCGAGCGCGCCCTTCAAGACCCTGAGGCCGAACGCCGCGTCGCCGACCGTTCCGGTGACGTAAAGCGCATCGCCCGCGCTCGCCCCGCCGCGGCGGATCGTCCGGCCTTGCGGGATCTCGCCCAAAGCCGTGATCGCGATCGCGACAGGCCCCGGCGTGCGGTCGGTGTCGCCGCCGATGAGATGGACGCCGTAGAGTGCCTGGTCTTCGCCGAGCCCGCCGGCGAAAGCCGCGATCCAGCTTTCTTCCACCCCCTCGGGGAGCAGCAGATCGAGGAGATAGGCCCGCGGCACCGCGCCCTTGGCGGCGAGATCGGAGAGGTTGACGCGCAGCGCCTTTTTCGCGACGAGACCCGCCGGATCCGAGGGGAGGAAATGAACGCCGCCGACGATCGCGTCGGTCTTGGCGACGAGCTCCATGCCGGGCGAAGGCGCGATCACCGCGACATCGTCTTCGAGCCCGTAGGCGCCGGGAAAGCCGCGCGCGAGCGGCGCGAAATAGCGGGCGATCAGCGCGAATTCGCCGAGAGGCTCCTTTTGCGTTCGTTCGCTCTTTTTGCTAGGCATCTTCGTATGAAATTCCGAGACAGAGCGCCCTTCCCGGCGGACACATTACTCAAGGACGAGCTCGCCGAGGAGGAAACCGTCGAGATGGCGAACCTGACGAGCGCTCAGACCGGTGTGAAGGGCACGATCTTCATTTCGACGGCGATGGGCGCTCACGGGCCAAGGGTGAAATATTTCTTGCAGCCGGGGCGCAACGAGCCGAGCTTTTCCGTGTCCGTATCCGACCCGCCAAGGATCGTCGCCAACAGCCTACCCGCGCGTGTTGTAGGGGAGATGGCCCCACACGTGATCCATTGGGTATCGCTCAACAAAGCCGCGCTTCTCGATTTCTGGGACCACGGCGACACCTGGACGCAGCCCGAGGTGAACGACTTCATCCAGAAGCTGCAGCGGGTCTGAAGCAGCGGCCGGAGGGAATTCTCAGTTCCGATTGAACGCCGGCATCACCTCGGCGGCGAACCAGCGCAGCTGCTCGATGAATTCCCGAGGCGGCAGGCCTTCGGCCCAGTGGATCATGAAGTCTTCGAGGCCCGGATATTTGGCTTCGATCGATTGGATGCCCTCGATGACCTTCTGCCGGCGTGCCGTTGCGACCGATGTTTTCGAGCTCGATCTGGCCCACGTAAATGACGTGAAAGCGTTTCAACATGTTTCCGCCCCGCTGTTCCGCGCGAAAATAGGACGAAGGGCGCGTGGGCCGCAAGGATGCGGCGCAAGACGGAAAGGGGCGGGCGACGGCCGCGCGAGAGCGAGGCCAAATGCTGAGCAACGCCGCGGCGGGGTCGCGGGCGAGGAAAAGCTGTGGTAAGGGAGCGCAGCAGCAAAGAAACCTTTGGCGCAAACTCCCGTGGACGGCGTCTCTTTTATCGTAACCCTCTTCAACAAGAGCCCTTTTCTGCCGCGAGTGGTGGCCGCTCTGGCGCGGCAGGAGGGCCCTTGGAAGCGCGAATTCATCTTTGTCGACGACGGTTCGAGCGACGGCTCGGGCGAACTCGTCGCGCGGTTGACTTCCGGTTGGAGCGAGAGGGTGCGCGTGCTGCGCGAGCCGAACCGAGGCGCCGCCGCCGCCACCAATCTCGGCGTCTCCGAGGCCTCCCATTTCTGGCTGAAGCTCGTCGACGGCGACGACCTCCTGCTGCCCGATGCGACCGCAAAGTTGCTCGAAGCGGCAAAGGCGAGCGGGGAGGGGTTCGCCTATGGCGGGCTTGACACGTATGATGCCGACGATCCCGATCCGCTCGCCGGCCGAGCGGCGCCATCGCGCCATCACATCGAGACCGACGGCCTCGCCCGCTTTATCCGCAACTGCCCGGCGAATTCGAGCTCGATCCTCCTGTCGCGGCCGCGGTATCGCGAAGCCGGCGGCTGCGACGAACGGCTGATTGCGCCGGATCAGGCGCTCTTTCTTCGCCTCTTTGCGAAAGCCGGCGGGGTCCGGCTTGAGGGGCCCGTCGCCCTCGTGCCGAAAAGCGCTCCCGGCCGTCTGTCGGATCATGTCCGGCGCGACCGTTACGAATCCGTGCTTGCGCTCTATTACCTCGTCGCCGAAACCGCCGAGTTGAGCGAGAGGCATGCGCGGCTCGCCTGCTACCGGGCCCTGTCGCGGGCCTACCGATTTCAGCGACACGAGGGCGGACGGGCGATTTTCACCGGGCATCTTCTGCGTCTCGCGGCCGTCCGTCTCGGTCTGCCGATCGATCGCGCGCGGGCGATCGAGAAGGCGCTCGGCGCCTTTACCCTCGACGGCAGGAGCGAGAGGCCGCCCGAATGGCTGCCCGGCGGGCTGCGGGGAAAAAGCGCTCTTGAGAGCGCCGGATGAGGGAAGCGGCAACGCCTTCGCCGCCCTACGGCGACGATTTCTACCGCCTGCTCGGCGGCGGCGCCGAAGCCTCGGCGCGACGGGTTTTTCCGCTTCTCTTCGGCCTTCTGCGCCCGCGGAGCATCGTCGATGTGGGCTGCGGCGACGGCAGCTGGCTTGCCGTCGCGCGCGCGAGCGGCATCGCCGACATCTTGGGGCTGGAGGGTCCTTGGATCGACGAGAAGCGGCTCAAAATACCGCCTTCTCATTTCCGCCGCGTCCGTCTCGATGAGCCGCTTGCGATATCGCGCCGTTTCGACCTCGCGCTCTCGCTCGAAGTGGCCGAGCACCTGCCGCCCGAGCGCGCCCCCGGCTTCATCGCGGAATTGACGCGTCTTGCCCCCGTCGTTCTCTTCTCGGCGGCGGTTCCGGGTCAGGGCGGCGTCGACCACAAGAACGAGCAGTGGCCCCGGTATTGGGCGGAGCTCTTCTCCCGCGACGATTATCGGGGGATCGACGCGCTTCGCTTTCGTTTGTGGGAAGATCCGGAGGTCGCGTTCTGGTACAAACAGAACCTCATCCTCTTCGCCGCCGCCGCTGCCGTTGCCGAAAATCCGGTTCTCGCCGCGGCCCTTTCGCTCTCGCCCGCAGGCCCGATCGCCGTCGTTCATCCCGACCTCTTTTGCCAAACCCTGCGCCTTTCGCGGCCCGGCCTTGGCCGCTGGCTGAAGATGATGCCCCGGGTTCTGCGGCGCAGCCTCGGCGGCGGCGCCGCGGCAAGGGCGGCGCTCACGGCACGAGCCGGTAGCCTCCGGGCGCGGTGACGAGGATCGCGGCCCGCGCCGGATCGCGCTCGATCTTCCGGCGCAGACGGTAAACGTGCGTTTCGAGCGTGTGCGTTGCAACCGCGGCGTTATATCCCCACACCTCGCCGAGAAGGCGCTCGCGAGAGGTCGCCTGATCTCCGGCGCGGTAGAGGTAGTTGAGAATGGCCGCCTCCTTCTCGGTCAGACGCACCCGCTTGCCCGCGCCCGCATCGACGAGGAGATTGCGGCTCGGCTCAAACGAGTACGGGCCGATCGTCAAGACCGCATCCCCGCTTTGCTCCCCTTGCCGCAGCCACGCGCGCAGCTTTGCGAGAAGAACGCCCACCCGAAACGGCTTCGTCACGTAATCGTCGGCGCCGGAATCGAGACGCGAAACCGCGTCGGCCTCGCTTTGGGCGACGGTCAGCATGAGGATGGGCGCGTTGACCCCGACCGCCCGGATCTGCCGGCAAAGGTCCCAACCATTGATGTCGGGGAGATCGACATCGAGAAGGATAGCGTCGAACCGCTTGCGCCGCGCGAGGTCGAGCGCTCCCGCTCCGCTCTCGCATTCGACGCAGAGGAACTCTTGATTGAGCGCGAGCTGCTCCGAGAGCGAAGAGCGAAGTGCCGCGTCGTCATCGGCGAGGAGGATTTTGCGGGGGCTCCTCATGATCTGGTCCATGGATGGTAGGGGCGCGCACTCTTCCCACCAATTATGCGCCCAAACCGATCCCCTTATCCCCGGCGGGATGCGGTCCTCTCACTTGCGAGACTCATAAACGGAAGCGGGAGCAAAGGAAATGGACCGGCAGATGGTTTCGGCGGTGGCGACCTGCTAATTTGCGACCACTGCGAAAAGGTGGGAGGCGCGTCCGATGGAGTTCGGCGACATCCGGGGGTGGATCGAGCATCTGCGCCGCGAAGGCGAGCTGCGCGAGGTGAATGCGCAGGTTCATTGGGACTGCGAACTCGGGACGATCGTGCGGCGCGTCTTCGGAAACGGCGACGGGCCGGCGCTGCTCTTCAACCGCATCACCGGCTATACCGAAGGCCGCTGCACTCGGTTCTTCACGGGCGGCCTCTCGAACTATTCGCGGGTCGCGATGATGTTCGGCTTGCCGAAGAACGCCTCGATCACCGAGCTGGTCCAGGCCGCGCGACGCGCCTATTCCGGTCGCGTGCCGCCGGTAGTGGTGCCGACGGGGCCGGTCAAGGAGAACATCCTCAAAGGCGACGACATCGATCTTTTCGAGTTCCCCGTGCCGCGCTGGCACCGCCATGACGGCGGCCGCTACATCAACACCATGCAGGGCACGGTGACGCGCGATCCAACGAGCGGGCGGCTCAATGTCGGCCTTTATCGCGGCATGATAGGGAAGAAAGACACGATCCCGGTGCTGCTGTGGCGACCGCAGGATTGGGGCCGGGACTTCCGGAAATATACCGACAAGGGCGAGGAGATGCCGGTCGCTTTCGTCTATGGCTGGGAGCCCTGCCTGCCCTTTTGCGCCTCCTCGCCGATCCCCTCCGACGTGAGCGAGTACGACGTGATGGGTGCGCTGCGCGGCGCGCCGGTCGAGGTCGTCCGTTGCGAGACCGTGCCGCTCGTCGTGCCGGCGAGCGCGGAGATGGTCATCGAGGGCTTCATCTCGCCCGATCCCGCGACCTTTGAGTTGGAGGGCCCGTTCGGCGAGTACACGGGCTATTTCGGCGGCGACCGCCGTCCGCGGCACAAGGTGCGCGTGACCTGCATCAGCCACCGCGACAACCCGATCTTCCGCGGCACGCTCGAAGGCACGATGCCCAAGATGCTCAACGAGAACAGCATCATGAGCTCGGTCCAGCGCGCGGCCCTCGCCTGGAACATTCTCGATCGCTCGGGCGTCCCGGGGGTCACCGACGTCCACTGCCCGGCGGCCAACAACGGCACGACGCTCATCATCCAGCTGCGCCAAACCTATCGCGGACAGGCGAAGCAGGCGGCTTGCGCCATCTGGGGCTCGAATGCCGCTCATGTGCGGTACAAGCACATCTGGGTGGTGGACGACGACATCGACATCCACGACTACGGCGCTCTCGACTGGGCCTTCGCCTATCGTGTCAACGCCGCCGAAGACGACATCGTGTTTTTTCCCGGCACTTTCGGTTCGGCGCTCGATCCAAGCACCCGCCTCAAATTCCGCGACGGCGATCTCTACGGCACGGGCAAATGGTGCCGCGTCCTGATCGACGCCACGGTCAATCTCGATTTCGAGCCGGAGGCCGATTATAACGGCGACCGCTATCCGCGGTCGGTGAAGCCCGAGAAAGAGGATTGGGACCTTGTCGAGCGTCGCTGGCACGAATACGGGTTCTGATCGCGAACGGCGAGGCATGGCAGGGCGAGAGCGGCAATAGCGACGCCAGCGGGCGCAACGCGGCGGAGTCGCCGGCGCGCCGGGCGGATCGGGAGAGAGCAGGGAGCGAGGAGCGTTCGTGCACGACAGCCTTCAAGATCCTTTGCGCGCGGAGGAGGAAAGCGGCCGCGGCGGCGGGCTCGGTGCGGCGATCCTCGCTCTTCGTCGCGGCGAGCCGGTTCTGATCGGCGAGGGCGAAAGCGGGGTTTTGGCTCTCGCCGCCGAAGTCGCGACCGATGAAAGCCTCTTCCGCCTCTCTCGCTTTGGCCGCGAGGCGGCGAGCATCGCTCTGACGCGCCGGCGCGCCTTATCGCTCGGCCTCGCTCCGCGCGAGGGGCTTTCGGGCGCGCTCCTGATCCCGCTCGAAAGGGAGCTTCCGGCGAAGGTGATCCGCCGGCTCGCCGATCCCGCTTCGTCCCTCGGCGCCGAGCCGCCCGGTCTCGGCTCCGCCGCGCAGCCCGCCGAGGGCGCGGCGCTTGCCGCAGTCCTGTTGCTGAAAGAATCCTCGCTCCTCCCCGCGGCCGTGCTCGTGCCGATTGACGGCGAAGGCCGCGCGGCGTGGCGTCGGGAAAGCGGGGCCGCAATCGCGGCGCAGGCGATCTTTCGCCGCCATGCGGCGCAAAGCGGTCTCGAACGCGTCGCCGAGGCGCGCGTGCCGCTTGCCGACGCCGAAGATGCGCGCCTCATCGCCTTCCGGCCGAAAGACGGCGGCAGCGAGCATCTGGCGATCCTGATCGGCGCTCCCGATCCCTCCTCGCCCGTTCTCGTGCGGCTCCATTCGCAGTGCTTTACGGGGGACCTTTTGGCGAGCCTTCGCTGCGATTGCGGCGACCAGCTTCGCGGCGCGATCGCTGCGATCGCCGGCGCCGGCGGCGGACTTCTCCTTTACCTCGCCCAGGAAGGCCGCGGCATCGGCCTCGTCAACAAGCTGAAGGCCTACGAGCTTCAGGATGCCGGGTTCGACACGGTCGACGCCAACGAGCAGTTGGGCTTCGACGCCGACGAGCGCGTTTACCTGCCGGCGGCGCAGATGCTGCGGCAGCTCGGCTTCGCGTCGGTTCGGCTGCTGACCAACAACCCCGAGAAGCTGCGCGCGCTCGAACGCTACGGCATTCGCGTCGCCGAGAGGGTGCCGCACGTCTTTCCCTCGAACGGACACAACGAGCGCTATCTGCGTACCAAAGCGATCCGCAGCGGACATCTGCTGTAGGAAACAAACCGCCGGATTTGAGCGTCGTTGCGAGGAGCGAGGCGAGGGAGCAATGCCGGCCGGGCGCGATCAAAGCCATCGCCAAGCTGCAAGCCGCGACCCGGCTCATGGACCTTCGCAACCCGCCCTCGAACCGTTTCGAGGCGCTTCCCGGCGAAGCGGGCCGCTACAGCATCCGCGTCGACAGCAAATGGCGAGTTTGCTTCCGATGGGCGCCATCCGAGCCGCCCTCAGAAGGAACCGATCCGTTGATGGTTCCCGGCCAGCCCTGCGACGTTGAGATCACCAACCACTATGATTGAAGAGCGCGCGACCATGTCTTACACAGCGACCGACAAACTGCCGCCCGTCCATCCGGGCGAGATCCTGCGCGATGAGTTGGACGCGCTCGGCCTGAGCGCCCGGAAGTTCGCCGAGGCTATCGGAGTGCCGCCGAACGCCGTTACCCAAATCCTGCGCGGCGAGCGAGGGATCTCGGCCGAGATGGCGCTGCGGCTCGGCATCGCGTTCGGAACCGAC
>JAKAOO010000301.1 GCA_021812165.1 Pseudomonadota bacterium
TGGTGTTCGCGCGCGAGCGCCGCTCGCATCCCTCGCTCCACGAACGGCGTCAGGTCTTGTTGCGCCGGATCGCCGAGACGGCACCGCCCCCGCGAGCGTTCACTCCTCGCCCATCTTGAGGGCGGCGATAAAGGCCGATTGCGGGATTTCGACCTTGCCGAACTGGCGCATCCGCTTTTTCCCCTCCTTCTGCTTTTCGAGGAGCTTCCTCTTGCGCGTCACGTCGCCGCCATAGCATTTGGCGAGCACGTCTTTGCGCAGCGCCTTCACCGTTTCGCGGGCGATGATGCGGCCGCCGATCGCCGCCTGGATCGCGACCTGGAACAGCTGGCGCGGGATCAGATCCTTTAACCGCTCGCAGAGCGCCCGCCCGCGCCGCTCCGCCTCGTCCCGGTGCACGATCAGGGAGAGTGCATCGACGCTTTCGCCATTGACGAGGATGTTCATCAAAACGAGCGCCCCCTCCTCATAGCCGTCGAGCTGATAATCGAAGCTCGCGTAGCCGCGGCTCACCGATTTCAAGCGGTCGTGGAAGTCGAAGACGACCTCGTTCAAAGGCAGGCGATAGATGAGCATCGCGCGGTTGCCGGCATAAGTGAGATCGACCTGCCGACCGCGCCGCTCTTCGCAAAGCGCAAGGACCCCACCCAAATAGGCGTCGGGAACAAAGATCGTGGCTCGGATCCAAGGTTCCTCGATGTGGTCGATTGTGACCGGGTCGGGCATGTCGACGGGATTGTGCAGCGTCATCACCTCCCCGTCCCGCAAATGCACGCGGTAGACGACCGAGGGCGCGGTCGCCACGAGGTCGAGATCGAATTCGCGCCGGAGCCTCTCCTCGATGATTTCGAGATGGAGGAGGCCCAAAAAGCCGCAGCGAAAGCCGAAACCCAAAGCCGCCGAGGTTTCGGGCTCGTAACGAAAGCTCGCGTCATTGAGGCGAAGCTTGGCGAGGCTCTCTCGGAGACGCTCGTAATCGGCGGCGTCGGTCGGGAAAAGGCCGCAAAAGACGACGGGCTGCACCGGCTTGAAACCGGGAAGGGGCGCGGAAGCCGGGCGGCGATCGGCGGTGATCGTATCGCCGACGCGGCAATCGGCGACGGCTTTGATGCCGGCTGTGATGAACCCGATCTCTCCCGGTCCCAATGCCGGGGCGGAACTCGGCTTTGGAGTGAAGACGCCCACTCTCTCGACCGTGTGCACCGCGCCCGTCGCCATCAGACGGATCTTCTCGCCGCTCTTGAGGACTCCATCCCTCACTCGGACCAGAATGACGACGCCCAAATAAGGATCGTACCAGCTATCGACGAGAAGCGCTTTCAGAGGCGCGTTCCCGTCTCCGACCGGAGCCGGGAGCCTTTGGACGAGAGCTTCGAGCACGGAACCCACGTTGAGCCCGGTCTTCGCCGAGACGAGAAGCGCGTCCTTGGCGTCGAGGCCGACCACCTCCTCGATCTGCTCTTTGACGCGTAGGGGCTCGGCGGCCGGAAGATCGATCTTGTTCAAGACCGGCACGATCTCGTGCCCGGCCTCGATCGCCTGATAGACGTTGGCGAGCGTCTGCGCCTCGACGCCCTGGCTCGCATCGACGACGAGAATCGAGCCTTCACAGGCGGCGAGGGAACGATTGACCTCATAGGAGAAATCGACATGACCGGGCGTGTCGACGAGATTGAGGACGTAATCCTCCCCGTCCTTTGCCCGGTAATGGAGGCGAACGGTTTGCGCCTTGATCGTGATCCCGCGCTCGCGCTCCAATTCCATGCTGTCGAGCACCTGCTCGCGCATTTCGCGCGCCTCGAGCCCGCCGCAGGCCTCGATCAGGCGATCGGCGAGGGTCGATTTGCCGTGGTCGATATGCGCGATGATCGCGAAATTGCGGATGCGGGAAAGCGGTGTCATGCGAGGCGAACATAGGGACGCGCGAAGCCGGGATCAACGCGGCGGACGCTTGGTATCGATAGCTCCGGCGGTCAGACGCTGACGCCCTCTTTGCGCGCAAGCGCCTCCATGCGCGGCAGCAGATCGGTCAACTCCTCCCCTACGGTCGTGAACAAGATCGTGTCGTCGATTCCGAAATAGGCGTGCGCGATGCGGTTGCGCACCGCGGCCATTGTCGCCCAGGGAATGTCTCGGTTGGCCGCTTTCAGCTCATCGGGAAGAGGCCTACGGCTTCGCCCATGATTTCGTATCCGCGCATCACGGCATATCGCGTCTTCTCGTCGGCGAGATATGCCTCCAGCGTCATCCCCTCGACGAACCGGACGATTGAGCGACATGCGCGAACGATGTCGGCGAGATAGTCCCGGTGGTCCCGAGGCGCGCTCACAATGGCACCGCCTCGCCGAGGACTCTGCGGCCGATAAAAGGCTTCAGCGCATCGCGCGTAACGAGGTCCACGCGCCGGCCGACCCGTGCCGACAGCGCCTCTTCGAGCGCGAGAAACTCCGACAGGCTTACCGGACGCGTAAAATCGACAAGCACATCAAGGTCACTTGCCGCGGTCGCCTCGTTCCGCGCGACCGAACCGAATACGGCGAGAAACCCGATCGGCCAGCGCCGCTTAAGCTCGGGCAGGACGGCGCGAAGTGCCGCCAGGGTTTCGTCTTTTTCGGTCATGCCACAGCGTTATATGGCCCTTAACGGCATGATATGAGCTTATCGACACCCCTCGCAGAACGAGGTTCAAGAAGCACTCAGGCGAGCGCGACCGAACTGTCGAGGGAGATCACCAGTCGGATCGATCGCGTTCGAGATCGGCCATCAGCCGCTCTAAAGTCAGCCCGGGCACCGGCTTTCCTTTGGGCGGCCAATCGGCACCCCGCACCGCCGGGCGGACCCAGCCCTCGCGGATGCCGCGCTCGATAATCGACTCCGGCTCTCGCCGCGGCGGCACGATTTCGGCGACGGCGCGCCCGCGGTCGGTGATCACGACCGTTTCGCCGCCGGCCGCCAGGCGCACGTATTCGCCGAGCTTGTTTTTGAGGGTCTTGAGGCCGACGGTCTTCATCGGTTGCAGGTAGCTACCAGAGGCTGCTTTGTCAAGAAACTCACCATACCCCGGGCACGAGCCTGTAGCGTACGGAT
>JAKAOO010000302.1 GCA_021812165.1 Pseudomonadota bacterium
CCGATCTTGTTGCGCCTTCGCGACCGCCTCGCCGCGGGATTGGCGGCTGCGCACGAGAAAGGCGTCATCCATCGCGACATCTCGCCCGACAACATCATCCTGCCGGGAGGCGAGGTCGATCGGGCGAAAGTGATCGATTTCGGCATAGCCAAATCGGCGAGGCCCGGCGACCCGACGCTGATCGGCAGCGACTTCGCCGGCAAATATTCCTTCGTCTCCCCGGAACAGGCAGGGCTCTACGGCGGGCAGGTCGACGGGCGGTCGGACATCTACAGCCTCGGTCTCGTCCTGGCGGCGGCGGCGCTCGGCAGAAAGCTCGACATGGGCTCCTCGCCCTCGACCGTGATCGCCGCGCGCCAGAGCATTCCCGACCTCTCCGAAATCCCTCTTTCGCTGCGTCCCCTGATCGCATCGTTGCTCGCGCCTCGGCCGCAGGACCGGCCGCCTTCGATGCGGGCCCTGTTGCCGGCCCCAACGCAGCACGGGGAGCGGCCGCTGCCGGAACGCCGTTCGCCGAAGCGAAAAGCCGCCCTCCTCGCGGGGCTTGCCGTCTTGGCTCTCGCGCTCATCGTTGCGGCGTTCTTCTTTCGCGGCGCGATTTGGCCGCCTTCCGTTGCCGGCGTGCGCGCGGCCCTCGCCAATGCGACCTCCGGCTATCGCTGCGCCCGGCTCGATACCACCCTTGCCGCAGACCGTTCTGCCCGCGTTTCGGGCCATTTGCCGACAAGCGCCGATCTCGAGCGACTGCGCGCCGCGGTCACGGACATTCCCGGCATCGGCACGGTCGCTTTCGACGTGAGGCTGATGGCATGGCCCTATTGCCAAGTCGTCGATCTCTTGCAGCCCCTATCGAGCCGGCAGCGCAAAGACGGCGCGAGGATCGCTCTTGCCACAAAGGCCGCCTACAGCGGCGAGCGCCTGGCGCTCGCGGTCCGGGTGCCGCGCTTCGACAGCTTTCTTTATATCGATTACTACGACATCAAGGGTGAGGTGCTGCATTTGCTGCCGAACGACCGCGACCAGTTCAATTTGAGGCCGGCGCGCAACCGCTTCCTTCTCGGCAAACCGCCGCTCAAGACCTGCTGGAACCTCGGCGGCAGCACCGGCGAGCAGCTGGTGACCTTCATTGCGGTACAGAAACCGCTGTTCAGAACGCGCCGGCCGCAAACCGAAAGCGTGCGCGACTACCTGGAGAGCCTCAAAACCGCGCTCTCTCGGCAACGCGAGGCGAGCGCGGTGACGCTCTTTTTCGATCTCAAAAAGGCTCCTTATCCGAACCCGGCGGCCGCCTGCCCGGCAGCCTGACTTCCCTTTTTAGGAAGCGCTGAGATTGATGACGACGACGCGCCGGTTTGCCGGATCATAAGGGTCTTTGGGATTGATCGGCCCGGTCATCCCTTTGCCGACCGTCTTGAGCCTCTTCGCCGAGACGTGCATGACGCGAACGAGATAATCCTTGACCGCATCCGCCCGGCGCTTCGACAGAACCATGTTGTAGGCGGGGCGGCCGTGGCCGTCGGTATGCCCTTCGATCGAGAATCGTTTCTCGTTCCTCAGCTGCTGGTTGAGGGCGTTCCCGAGATTGCGAAGCGTCGCTATCGAATCCGGCGTCAACCGTGCGGAACCGAAAGCGAAGTGGATGGTCGAGAACGAGATCATCGGATGGGCCGGCGCGCTCGCCGCCGCCGACGGCAATTTCGCCGGCACCATCGCCCGGTTGGGCGGCGGCGTCGGCGTTTTCCCCAGCGTTGGAATGCCGCGGAACTTCAACGCGTTGGCGATGCCCGATTGCGTGGGAACGCCGGCTGCGTTGCCAAGGGCGGCGACGCCGATCGTCACGCCGAACGCAAGTCCCGCCAGCGCGATCGCAAACGCCCTCACCTTCATTTTTTCCTCCTCCGGTCGCGGCCGGGCGTTCCCGCCAAAGCCTTCTTGCGGAGCCGCCCCACCGCTATAAGATCACGGTGATTGTAGGGGGAAAGAGTGAGGTGCGCAATTTCCCGCGCCGCGCGGAGGCGGGGCAAGGCATGGCGAGCGATCCCGGCCGCGCTCTTCTGTCTCATCGTCGGCGCGGCGGCAACGGCCGCCCGCGCCGATTGGGCGGCGGGCCAAGCGGCATATGAAAAAGGCGATTACGCCCGCGCCCTCGCCGAATGGCGGGACGCCGCCAAAACGGGCGATCCCAAAGCCGAGTTCGGTCTCGGCGAACTCAACGAGTTCGGTTACGCCGGTCTGAAACAAAACTACAAGCGCGCCGAATCTTGGTATGAAAAGGCGGCAAGGCAGGGCAATACGGAAGCAAAGTACCGGCTGGCCCTGATCTTGGTGGCGGGCAGCGAGAATTTCCCTCCGCGCCTCGCCGAAGCTTACAAATGGGCGGTGTTGGGGGCCGAGGGCAAAGGCGTGTGGGCCAGCCTCGCGGCGAATTTGAAGAATGACCTCAAGACGGTGACGAACGCGGAAGAGCGGGCCGAGGGGCGCAAGCGCGCCGCCGCCTGGGAGGCGGCAAGGCTCACCGCAAAAGGCGCGGCGCAAAAGCCGGGCGCGCCGGCCGTGGCGCCTTCGCGGAGCGCGCCAAAGCCCAAACCGGCGGTAGCGGTGCTGCCGAAGCCGCCAAAGAGGCCTGCGCTGCCGCCGCTCGAACAACTCAAAAAGGAATTGGCGCAATTCGATTGCGCGGCATTGCGGGCGCGGAACGAGAGGGACGGCTTGACCGTCATTTCCGGCACCGTTTCCAAGGCTCCAGAGCGCGACCGGCTGTTCCGGCTTGCCGCCCGGCTTTTTCCGGGCCGACCGACCGAGGTCAAGGTCGAAATCGTGCCGCCTCCGGTCTGCCGTTCCCTCGCCGCGCTCGACAGATTGCGGCGGGCGGGAGCGCTCGTCGAAGAAGGGCTTCGGTTAACGCTCGCCGCAGGCGGCCCCGCGCTCGTCGAGGGCGAGCCGATCAAGGTCGAACTGAAAGGCCCCGATTACGCCACCAACATCCGCATCGACTATTTCTCGCTCGACGGCCGCGTCCTCCATCTCTGGCCCAACGCCGCAGAGCCCGTGGCGCATCTAGATCGG
>JAKAOO010000303.1 GCA_021812165.1 Pseudomonadota bacterium
GGCCTGGAAAGAGCGGCCCGCGCCGTGATAAAGGAGACGCCGGCTCCTCGGGTCTTTGACCGGGATTGCCCATGCAGGATTCGATACGGCAGGATCCACCTCTCTCCCCCTCGAAAGCGCGCCCGACACGCCTTCTCCCGCGCGCGCTTTTCGCGCTGACCGTATTCGTGATCCTTGTGCTGCTCGCCGCCTTCCGCATCGGCCTCGATGCCAATCCGAGCCTCGTCCCCTCCCCGCTTATCGGCAAAGAGGTGCCGAAGTTCGATCTGCCGCCGATCAGCGCAAAAATCCCCGGCCTCTCCTCGAGAGACCTTTTGGGGCGGGTCTTGCTCGTCAACGTCTTTGCCTCCTGGTGTGTTACCTGCCGCGACGAGGCGCCGCTGTTGATGGCGTTGAAGGAGCAGGGGATCGTGCCGATCGAGGGCATCGATTACGAAGACAAGCCCGCTGCCGCCCTCGCATGGCTTAAGCGGATGGGCAACCCCTATGAGCGCATCGGCAGCGACGCGAGCGGCCGGGTCGGGATCGATTGGGGCGTTTACGGCGTTCCCGAAACCTATCTCATCAACCGCGACGGGCGCATCACCTACAAGGTGATCGGTCCGATTTCGCCGGGTATCCTGACGCGGACTCTTCTGCCGAAGATCGCCCGATTGCGCGAAAGGGCGCCGGCCCTGGCGCGGAAGAAGAGCGTTGAATAACGAGCGGGCGTTCCTCCCGGTATTTCCGGCGATCGCCGCCGTGTTTTGTGCGGGCGCTCTTCTGGCGTTTGTGCTGGCGCATCAGCGGGACCCCCATGTCTTTCTCTCTTCCGCCTCTCGCCCGCAGGCGACGGCCGGCTTCAGCAAAGCCTCCGACAATTCGCTCGGGCTCGAAGTTTTCGCAAAGCCTCGCCCTCTGCCGAACGTCTCCTTTGCCGACGCTGCGGGGCGGACAACGGATCTTGCGGCCTTTCGCGGCAAGGTCGTGCTCCTCAATCTCTGGGCGACGTGGTGCGTTCCCTGCCGCAAGGAGATGCCCGCGCTCGACCGCCTTCAAAGAATGCTTGGCGGCAAGGAGTTCACCGTCCTCCCGGTGTCGGTGGACCGCGCCGGCGTCCCTCTTGTGCGGCGTTTCTACCGTGAGCTCGGCCTCGAAAGCCTGCCCATCTATGTCGATCCTTCGAACCGGATCACGGAAAGGCTCTTGGTCCCCGGTCTCCCGACGAGCTTTCTCATCGATCGCGAAGGGCGGGCGTTTGCCCTTAAGATCGGGCCGGCCGATTGGGACGATCCGCAGATGTTGGGGTTCATCCGCGATCATCTGCCCCAGAGGGGCGGGGGTGTGAAGGAGGCCCGGCGGTGACGAGCACGGGCATCACGGGGGTTCTTCTCGGGTCGAGCTTGGCGGCCGGGGTCGTCTCGTTTCTCTCGCCTTGCGTGCTGCCACTGGTTCCGGGCTACCTCTCTTACGTCGCCGGCGAGGCGATCGGCCTCAAAGGCCGCGGGTCTCGCGCCGGCGCGCCGCTTCTTCTCGCGCTCTTTTTCGTCCTCGGCTTCTCGACGGTGTTCGTGACGATGGGAGCGGCCGCCACGGCCATCGGCCGCCTTCTCCTTGCGTATCGTTACGAGATGAGCATCCTCGGGGGCGCCGTCATCATCCTTTTCGGGCTCTCCATGACGGGGGTCCTGAGCCTCGGACCTCTTGCGCGGGACTGGCGCTTTCACCTCGATCTTCCGGGCGGCCGCCCCGTTGCCGCTTATGTCCTCGGCCTCGCCTTCGCGTTCGGCTGGACCCCCTGCATCGGCCCCGTTCTCGGCACCATCCTGACGATGAGCGCGGCGCGCGCCACCCTGTTGCAAGGAATGGCGCTGCTCGGACTTTATTCCCTGGGGCTTGGGCTGCCGTTTCTGGCGGTGGCCCTTTTTACCGAGACCCTCGTCAATCGGCTGCGGTTTCTCTCGCGCGTTGGCCGCTTTTTGCAATTCGGCGCCGGCGCGGTCGTCGCCCTCATCGGCGTGTTGATCGTGACCGGCGAGCTTTCCACCTTCTCCTACTGGCTCCTCAACACGTTTCCCGCCTTCTCCCGACTCGGGTGAGCCGGGGCGGGCCCTGAGCCCCGTTCCTCCCTTGTCCTTCGCCCTCTCGCGACTATGGTATCCGCAAGGGAACAGAGGAACGCGCGGCGGAAATGGGCGCCATTCTTGGCTTTCTCGATCTCGCGGGCTCGGTGGCCCTTCTGCTCTGGGGCGTCCACATGGTGCAGAGCGGGATCGAGCGCGCTTTCGGCCCCGATTTGCGGCGCATACTGGCGCGCGCGGTCGGCAATCGCTGGCGCGGTTTTCTCGCCGGTTTTCTCGTCACGGGGACTCTCCAAAGCAGCACCGCGACCGGGCTGATGGTCGCAGGCTTCGCAGCCTTCATCGACCCCGTCCCGGCGCTTGCGATCATGCTCGGAGCCAATGTCGGGACGACCGTCATCGTCCAGCTCTTGTCATTCAACGTCACCGCAGCGGCGCCGCTTTGCATTCTCGTCGGCTTTCTTTTCTTCAGCCGCGGCGTGCGGACGCGGCAGCGCGATCTGGGACGCGTGGCGATCGGGCTCGGGCTCATGCTCCTCGCCTTGAAACTGCTCTTTTCCCTCGTCGATGCCGATGCGAATGCGCCCTCGTTTCGCCTTCTCTTCGACGCGCTTGCAAAAGAGCCCGTCGCCGGAGCGTTGATTTCCGCGGTCCTTGCCTGGGCGATGCATTCGAGCGTCGCGACGGTGCTTCTCATCGCGTCCTTTGCGGCAAAGGGCGTCGTTCCGCTTCCGGCCGCCCTGGCGCTGGTGCTCGGGGCCAATTTCGGCACTGCGCTCAATCCGCTCTTCGAAAGCGGCGCCGATCTGCGCGCCGAGCGCGGACCCCCCGGCAATCCCTCGAACCGCGCGCTCAGCTTCTTCTGGCGGCTCTTGTTCCTCAAATGGATCGCTCCCCTCATGATGGCGACAGAGGCTTCGCCCGCACGCGCCGTCGCCGATTTCCACACCCTCTTCAATCTCGCGATGGCGGGCCTTTTCCTGCCCATTCTCG
>JAKAOO010000092.1:0-1881 GCA_021812165.1 Pseudomonadota bacterium
CCGATCTGAAATCCGGCTTCTTGCGCGCACTCTCGCCGCCCTCGCCGAGGAAAGCCGCCGGTGACGGCCGCAGCCGGCGCAACCTCGCGCGGAAGACGAGTGGTCTGAGCCATGGCCCTCATTTCGCGACACGCTCGCCGTCCGAGCATCGACATCTGGCCCGGCTTTGTCGACGCGCTCGCGCAGCTCCTGATGGTGATCATCTTCCTTTTGCTCGTCTTCACCGCCGGGCAAGTCTATCTCTCGCAGGCTCTCTCCGGGCGCAACAAGCTCCTCGACAAGCTGCGAAAACAAGTGAACGCCTTGGGCGACATGCTGTCCCTCGAACGGCACGCCAACGCCGATCTGAGGCTTTCGGCGCAACAGCTTTCCTCGCAGCTCACAGGCGCGTTGGCGGCCCGGAAAAAGAGCGCGAGCGAGGTTTCGGCCCTCACCCTGGAGAGCCGGCAGCTTCAGCAAAAGCTCGCCTCCGCCGAGAGCGCCCTCTCCTCCGCCCAGCAGACCATTGCGTCGCGCAATACCCAGGTTGCCGAACTCCAAAAGCGCTCGAGCGAGACGGCGACTGCGCTCTCCGGCCAGCAGGAGCTGAACCGGCAGGCGCTCCTCAGGGTCGAAGCGCTCGGCGCCGAAATTGCCGCGCTCAGAGAGCAGCTTGCGAGCGTTTCGGCGGCTCTCGGCCTCGCTCAGACCAAGGTCACGAGCCAACAGGCCAAGATCGCCGATCTCGGCCGCCGCTTGAACCTGGCGCTCGTCAAGAAGGTGGACCAGCTCGCCCGCTTCCGTTCGGAATTTTTCGGCAAGCTGAGGGCGATCGTCGGCAATCGCCCCGATGTTCGCATCGTCGGCGATCGCTTCGTGTTTCAGGCGAACGTTCTCTTCCCTACGGCGAGCGCGACTTTGACCCCGGCGGCGAAGGCGACGCTCCAGCCGATTTTCGCCACACTCAAACAAATCGCCCTGAAAATTCCGCCGAATATTCACTGGATCCTGCAGATCGACGGATTTACCGATGCCCGCCCCATCGACACGCCGGAATTTCCTTCGAATTGGGAATTGTCCGCCGAGCGCGCGATCGCGGTCGTCCGCTATGCGATCGCGAACGGCATTGCGCGCAACCACGTGGCGGCCGAGGGGTACGGCGCCACCCATCCGCTCGATCCGGCCAAGACGCCGCAGGCCTATCGCAAAAACCGCCGCATCGAGTTGCGGCTGACCCAACGGTAGAGAGGGAAGACGGGAAGCCCCTGCGACACAATCGCAGGGACGGCGCCGCCAAGGCCAAGAATTTGGCGCACCGCGATGCCGGCCGATCGATCCGATCCGTGATGCGAGAGAGGCCCATCGCGGGGCTCGCCGGGACGACGCCGGCCTCTTCAGCCCGCTCGCCGGCGGCGCGGGCGATGAAGCGGAATCGCATTCAGAGTAAAGGGGTTGCGAGCAAAGGGGTTTGCCAGGCGCCAATCTGTAGAATAAAATTGGCGCAACGAACGAGGGTGGTAGGAGGCCGCGAAGACGATGGGGTCCGGAAGGGCGGGTCGCCCTCTCTCGACAGCCGCGATGAGGATAAGCGCGAGCCTTGGTATTGCCATCTTTTTGTGCATCGGCTATCTTTACGACGGCCGCAACGTGCCCTCCATTTCCGCCAGAGCTGTTTGGCCAAAATGGCGAAGCTTCTCGTGTAACGACGGCGGAGTGGCGCGGCGCGCGCGACAAACGCCTTCGGACCATGGGAAGCGCGTTTGCGACGCGGCGGCCGTACCGATGCGAATGCTTCCGAGGGACACCGGATCGCCGGCCATGACGGCGATGTAAGGAGAGGAAAAAAGAATGGCGCAAGTCGCGCTACGCAACATTGTTAAGATGTTTGACCGCACGCCTGCC
>JAKAOO010000092.1:1891-14304 GCA_021812165.1 Pseudomonadota bacterium
TTCCGATCTGCCTGCCGTGCAGGGCGTCGATCTCGATATTCGTGACCGCGAATTCATCGTGCTCGTCGGTCCGTCGGGCTGCGGCAAGACGACGACGCTCAGAATGATCGCCGGGCTCGAAGAAGCGACTTCGGGAGAGATCTATATCGACGATCAGCTCGTCAACGATGTCGCGCCCAAAGATCGGGACATCGCCATGGTGTTCCAGAACTACGCGCTCTACCCGCACATGTCGGTCTTCCAAAACATGTCTTTCGGGCTGCGGCTCAAGCGAATGCCAAAAGACGAAATCAAAAAGCGCGTCGCAGAGGCGGCTCGGATCCTCGATATCGGCGAGCTGCTCGACCGGCGCCCGCGCCAGCTCTCGGGCGGGCAGCGCCAGCGCGTCGCGATGGGCCGCGCCATCGTCCGCCACCCCAAGGTCTTTTTGTTCGACGAGCCGCTCTCCAACCTCGACGCCAAGCTCAGGGTGCAGATGCGCACCGAGATCAAAAAGGTGCACCAGCACGTCATGACGACGACGGTCTATGTGACCCATGACCAGGTCGAGGCGATGACGCTCGCCGATCGCGTGGTTGTCATGAACGGCGGCCTGATCGAGCAGATCGGCAGCCCCGAAGAAGTCTACCGCGCGCCGAGGACTCGTTTCGTCGCCGGGTTTATCGGTTCACCGACCATGAACCTCCTGCCGTGTCGGCTCATCGCCAACGGCAGCGGCCTCGAGGTTCATCTCTCCGAGTGGCTGCGTTTGCCGGTGCCGCCGGAGCGCAGGCAGCGGTATCAGGGGCGGGTCGGATCCGAGCTTGTTTTCGGGCTTCGACCGGAACACTTGACCGAGGGGCGCGGAGAGCTCAGCCCCGGCACCGCCGCTTTCGATGCTCCGCTCGATGTCGTCGAGCCGATGGGCATGGAAACGATGGTCTATTTTATCGTAGACGGAACCGAGGTATGCGCCCGCGTCAATCCGGCCGCCGCCGGCAAGGCCGGGGAGAGGATGCGCCTCGTCGCCGACCTCAACCAGATGCATCTCATCGACCCGAAGAGCGACCTCGTCATCTGAGGCGCCCCTGTTCCTCGGGTATGGGAGAAGCTCAGGCTTCGAGCAGTTCGAGAACGCGGCCGTCCTTGGCGAGGCAGGCGGCGAGAAGCGGGCCGCCCTCTCCGGCGCCGCCGTCGAGAGAGATCGCAAATTCCCGCTCGACAAGACCGCGCCGTTCGCGATCGACGCCGCGGATCACACGTCGATAACCGGCAAACGGCTCCTTGAGTTCGAGCACGTCCTCGCGTCCCCACCAAAAGGCGTCGCCTTGCGCGGCGAGCGGGCGCGACGGATCGATCGCGGCATGAACAAGAAGAAGCCCGCCTTCTTCGGTAATTGCCGCGTGCCGCAAAGCCGAAAAGAGCGCCCTGTGGCCGGGCTCTTTGTTCATGGCGGCGTGCAGCGAGGCGGTCCAACGGGTGATCGTGCGCGGGCCGTCGCGAGCCGCGGCAAGGCCTTGACGCAAATCGCCGCCATAGGCCTTGATCGTCGCCTCGACCCCCGCGCGCACCAGCCAATCCAAGACCTCGCGCGGGTTGGGCGCGAATTGGAGCTGCAAGAGCTTCTGCCACATCTCTTCCTGCGCGCCGCGCAGAAAGGCGACGTCACAGGCAAAGCCCCCCGCGCGCGCGATCACGCGACGGCGAAAATCGAGAAGCTCGTCGAGCGTCGCGATGACCGCCGGGCCGCCTCCGACATAGTTGCCGAGATAGACGATGCGGTCGCCCTCGTCGAAACGCTCGCCGATCCTGTCGTGAAGCCGAGCCAGCTTTTGCGCTTCGCCCCGCACCGAGGCGACCGCCCAGACGCGCCGCGCGCGGCGCAGCCTCAGCACCTTGGCATAGGCAGATCGCCCATTCACCCCGGGCTCCTGCGCCGTTTCCGGCGCACGGCTCAGGCTGCCAGGAGCTGCTCGACTCGCTGGGTCGCAGTCAATTCGTCGATCCGCTCGACCGCGGCAAACTCACGTACCAGGCGGTCGAGAGCTGCCTGATAGATCTGGCGCTCGCTGTAGGATTGCTCGGGTTGGCCAGTGTTGCGATAGAGATCGCGCACCACCTCCGCGATCGAGACCGGATCGCCCGAAGCGATCTTTGCCTGGTACTCCTGGGCGCGGCGGCTCCACATCGTTCTCTTGGCGCGGGAACGGCCGCGCAGGGTCGCGAGCGCGATATCCATCTCTTTGCGACTCGACAACCGGCGCAGGCCCGAACGTTGGGCCTTCATCAACGGCACCCGCAAGGTCATGCGGTCTTTCTCGAAATGCACGACGATCACGTTCAGAGATTGGCCAGCGATCTCCTGCGCTTCGATGACGAGGATCCTGCCGACCCCGTGCGTCGGGTAGACGACGAGATCTCCCGCGGTAAATGGTACGGTCATGATCCTCTCACGCGATCACTGGTTCTGCGGAAACAACCGCCGCCGAGGAGCGGCGATGGTCAACCGCCGCAATTCCGCGAAGCCGAGGCGACGGCGACCGTCACTGGCACCAGAGCAACATTACCATAGGAAACCTCTCGAAAGCGAGCGGGTCAGGCATGTCCTGCCCGCAGAGCCGAGGTTCCCAGTCAGCTCCCGCCGGGGTTCGGGGTGAAAAACCGTTCGTATTTGTCGGGCACGTCTTTCCACTCGTCCGCATCTTCGGGAGCGGGCTTCTTGCGGGTAATATTCGGCCAGACCGAGGCATATTCGCGGTTCACCTCGAGCCAGCGCTCGGCTCCGGGCTCGCTGTCGGGGATGATGGCCTCGACCGGGCATTCCGGCTCGCACACCCCGCAATCGATGCATTCGTCGGGGTGGATGACCAGCATGTTATCCCCCTCGTAAAAGCAATCGACGGGGCAAACTTCGACGCAATCGGTGTATTTGCAGCGGATGCAGGCTTCGGTAACGACGTAGGTCATGTCTCTCGGTCTTCTCCTGAGAGCTTTGCGGCGATGCCGGAGGAAGCGCGGCCCGCGGCTCTGCGCCCGGCGGCAGAGCCCGAAAAAGGCCCCTTGCCTAGCACCGGCTCCGACCGGGAACAACCCCATATGATTTATGGTCTTGGCGGCGTTGTGCCGTCGCGGAAATGAGCGGGCGCCTCAACCGTTGTCACGCCGGCCACAGCGCGTCAGGCAGCGTCATGAGAAAACGGGGCAAGATCGTCGTTCTCCACCTCGCGGGGCAGATGCCTCTTGCCGGAATCGCGTGGCAGGCGATCCATTACCTCCTGGGATTCGAAGCGCTCGGCTTCGAGGCCTGGTATGTCGAGGACAGCGGGACGAACCCCTATGATCCGCGCGTCGACAGCGCGGTCATGAATTGCGAATACAACCTCGCTTTTCTCGGGCGGGTCATGGAGCGTTGGGGTTTCGGCAGTCGCTGGGCCTATTGGGACGCCCTCAACGATGTTCATCTCGGGCTCTCTCGCGCCCGCCTCAAGGCCCTCTTCGCCGAGGCCGATGCCGTCGTCAATCTTTGCGGCGCGACAAGGCTGCGCGAGGAGCATCTCGCCTGCCCGGTGCGCGTCATGATCGACACCGATCCGGTGTACGCCCAGGTGAAATACGCCGGCGGCGACCCGGAGATGCGCACTTACCTCGATGCTCATACCCATTTTTTCACCTATGGCGAGAACATCGGCGGCGCCGATTGCCGGGTGCCGACGGCCGGCATTGCGTGGAAACCGACCCGGCCTCCCGTGATCCTCGAACTCTGGCCCGAGCCCGTGGGCACGCCAGCCTCGTTTACGACCATCACGACGTGGAAGAACAAGGGAAAAGACGCCGAACTCGACGGCGCGTCCTACCTCTGGTCGAAGCATTTGAACTTCGAGCGCATGATCGATTTGCCGCGGCGGCGGCCCGGCGTCTCCTTCCGCATCGCGACGCGTCCGCCCGACGAAAGGGTCAGAAAAGCGCTCGAAAAGGGCGGCTGGGCCGTCGTCGATCCGCAAGGGGTCTCGGCTGACATGGACCGCTACCGCGATTTTATCGCCGGCTCGCGAGGCGAATTCACGGTGGCAAAGGATATCGTCGCCCGCACTAATTGCGGCTGGTTCAGCGATCGCAGCGTCTGTTACCTCGCTGCCGCGCGGCCGGTCGTCACGATGCGCACGGGGTTCAGCAAATTCTATCCGGCGGGTCGCGGCCTCTTCGAATTCTCGGATGCCGAAGAGGCGCTCGCGGCGCTCGACGCCATCGCCGCCGATTACGAGAGAGAGAGCCGGGCAGCTCGGGCGCTGGCGCGCGAGTATTTCGCCGCCGAGAAGGTTTTGGGCGCCCTCGTCGACGAGATCGGCCTCTAAGAGGCTGCGGAAAAACGCTGGAACGTCGTCATTCCGGGGCGCGGTCGCAGGCCGCGAGCCCGGAATCCATAAACGCAGGCCCGCGAGATCAATGGCTTGGCCTGTGTTCATGGTTTCCGGTCCCGGCCCTCACGGGCCGTCCCGGAATGACAGGAGGTTTTTTCGCATCCTAAATCAATCGCCCCTCGCCCATCCCCGCTTCCTCGCCGAGGAGCGGGGTCCACTCCTCGCGCAGCCGCCGCCGCGGCGGGGTTCCCCGCGAAGTAATACTTCGCGGGGTGCGCGGCATCGTCTCCTCGTAAAGCGATCCCGCCTCCGCCGCCGGACCCCGCCGCACGCCAAGGCCGACGACGCGCAGGCGCAAGCGATGGCCGCCCTCTCTCAGCACGATCTCGTCGCCCGCGCGGACCCGATGCCCCGGCTTCTTGACGGCAATGCCGTTGAGATCGACGGCTCCTTCGAGGACGAGACGCGCCGCCGAGGAGCGGCTTTTGGCGAGCCGGGCAAACCAGAGCCATCGATCGAGCCGGCGGATTGCCGTTTCTCTTTGCTCTCCTCGCCCGTTTCCGCTCACGCGAGATTGAGCTCCCTGAGTTTCTCGAAGGGGTGCCCGTCGCCCAATCGCGGGCGCGGCGCCGGCGGTTTGCGCGCCCGCCGCGCGCGCCGGGCGAAGAAGGCCTCCTCGCCATCTCTCGCTTCCACGCGATAGCCGAGCGCCAAAAGCAGGCGCGAGAGGTGCGAGAGATCGGTGCCGGCGATTTGGAAAAGCTCCGCATCGGCGAGGAAGGGACCGCGCCGGGCGCGCCGCCTTGCCGCCGCGGCGAGCCGTTCGAGGCGATCGGCGCGCACCGCGATGCCATCGAGAACCGGCAGCGAAAGCGCCTCGTAGAACGAGGCCGGCAACGAGCGATCGACGGCAAAGGGCCGCGACAGCGCTTGCGGCAGCGGCGGAACCTTGGAACTGTTTTTCACGGCCCAGAGAAGGGCGCGAAACCGCGTCGCCTCCTCCGAGAGAAGAGGCGCCAGATAGACGCTTTCCACCCCGAAACGCACGCCTGCCCGGCCGAGGGCCGCGCGTTCGGCCTTTGTGAGCGCGGCCGCCGCGCGCGCCACCTGACGCGCCGGCAGATAACCGAGAGTCTCGCAGAGCTGAAAGGCAAGACCGCGCGCGAGCCCGCAAAGGTCGAGGGCCGCAATTGCGGAAAGCGGTTCGAGCCGGCGCGCGATCTCGCGGCGCACATAGCCCTGCAACCTCCGGCGAAGATCTTCGCGCGGCTCGCCTTCGAGGAAATCGCCGGCCAAAGGTTCGACCCACGGCGACAGCACCCCGTCGCCCGGAACGAGACGGCCGACCACCCCGCCGCGCCAAAGCACCATCCCCGCCTCGTCGATCCCGAAGGCGTCGTCGCCGTCGGCGGCGAGCGCTCCCGCGCGGCGCAAGACCTCGCCGCGCAAGACCCGATTGGCGGCGGCGACGAGCGGCCGCACCTCGACCCCGCCGCCCGCATCAGGAAGAAAGCGGAAGCCGTCGAGACGCCCGATATAGGCGCCTTCGACCCGAACCTCGCCTTCCTCAGAGACCGCCGCCGAAAGCGCGCTCTGGGTGCCGAGTTGGCGCACGAGAAAGGCCGCGCGGCGGTCGACAAAGCGCTCCGTCAAGCGATCGTGCAAGGCATCGGAGAGCCGATCTTCGATGCCGCGGGCGCGCTCCTGCCAAAAAGGCGCGTCCTCGACCCAATCGGCGCGGTGGGCGATATAGGTCCAAGTGCGGATATGGGCGATGCGCGCCATCAGCGTGTCGATGTCGCCTTGCGCCCGGTCGAGGCTCGCCATCTGCCGGGCGATCCAGTCGGTCGGCAGACGACCCTCTCTCCCCGCGAGATAAAGAAAACACTGGCCGAGAAGCCGCGCGTGGCTCTCGTTCATGGTCTTGCGGAAATCGGGGATCTGGCACACCTCCCACAGCAGGCGGACGCGATCGGGATATCGCGCGAGCGCGGCGATCTCGGGCTTCTTCGAAAGCAAAAGGAGCGCGCGATGGTCGTCGGCTTCCCGCGCCTGGACGAGGCCCGGCAGCGACGGCCGCTCGTCGAGGCTTCGCAAAAGTGCGGCGGGGCTCCTGAAATCGAGCCTCGCATTGCGCCATTTGACGTGCGTCAAAGGCACAAAATGGTGCCCTTCCACCGCGGCGACGATCTCAGGATCGAGAGGGCCTTCTTCGGCCGTCATGCCAAAGGTGCCGTCGCTCATATGCCGACCGGCGCGGCCGGCGATTTGGGCGATCTCGGCCGCGCCGAGACGGTGCGGGCCCTTCCCGTCGAACTTGTCGAGGCGAGCGAAGGCGACATGGTCGAGATCCATGTTGAGGCCCATGCCGATCGCATCGGTGGCGACGAGGTAATCGACCTCGCCCGACTGGAACATGCCGACCTGCGCGTTTCGCGCGCGCGGGCTGAGCGCGCCGAGAACGATCGCGGTGCCGCCCCGCCGGCGGCGGACCAGCTCGGCCAGGGAGAACACGTCGGCGAGGTTGAAGGCGACGACGGCGCTCCTCGGCGGCAACCGCGTGACCTTTTTGTGGCCTGTATAAGTGAGGGTCGAAAAGCGCGGACGGCTCGAAAACTCCGCCTTCGGGACGAGACGGCGCATCAGCGGCCGGATCGTCTCGGCGCCGAGAAACATCGTCTCTTCGACGCCGCGCGCCTGGAGAAGGCGCGCGGTAAAGACGTGACCGCGTTCGGGATCGGCGCAAAGCTGGATCTCGTCCACGCCGAGAAAATCGACCGGGCGGTCGAGCGGCATCGATTCGACCGTGCAGACGAAATAAGACGGGTTGGGCGGCAGAATCTTTTCTTCGCCGGTGACGAGGGCCACTGAGCGCGCGCCCTTGAGACGGGCGACCCGATCGTAATTCTCGCGCGCGAGAAGGCGAAGCGGGAAGCCGATCATGCCGCTTTTGTGGCCGAGCATGCGCTCGATCGCGAGATGGGTCTTGCCCGTGTTGGTCGGCCCGAGGACCGCCAGGATTCGCGGCGCGGAGCGGAACATCGAACAGGAAGATCGGCTCGCCGCGGGAGGAGAGCAAGAGGAAAGCGAGTCCACGTTCCACCCCTTTTTCGCCGGCGAACGCCGCGCAAGTGCGGGGCGGGCGTCGGGCCGCACAGCCGACGCGACGAGCGTTAACCGATTTTTCGCGGTTTTGGCGTTAAGAAACGAGGATCGGCTCAATCGATCGGGCGCTCAGCAACGCTTCTTGGATGGAGGGACAACTTGCGGGTACCGATTGCCATCAGGCCCCTCCTGCTCCTGCCGCGCCGCGAGTAACCTCGGTGAGCACGTTTCCATCTGACCACTTGCGTCCCGATGGGGTGGTTCTCGCCGCCGAGGCGGGGTTCGCATCCGCCGCCTTCGCGGACGCAGCAACGGACGCCGATTCCGATCGCCGGGTCGGACGGGTGATTGCCGTCACCGCCTCGCAGATCGTGGTCCTGCTCGATCAGCCGAGAAGCGGGCTTCTCCCGCTCGAGATCGGCACGCTTCTCAAAGTCTATACGCGCGTTTCGACCGCTTACGGAATGGTGACGGGACTGCGGGTCCCGCTGCCGGGTCTCGAGCCTTCCGACCAGGAACTGAAGGTTGCCGAACTCGAACTTGCGGGCGAGATCATGGTCGATCCCGACCGCGGCACGGCCACCTTCGGGCGCGGCGTTTCGGCCTACCCCTCTCTCGACGATGCAGTCTATGTCGCCAATGGTGTCGATCTCGCGCTCGTTTACGCGCGCCCGCACGCCGCGACCGCAGAGATCGGAACCATCTACCAGGATGGCGGCGTTCCCGCCTACGTTCTGACCGACGAGCTCTTCGGCAAGCATTTCAGTATCGTCGGCACCACCGGTTCGGGAAAGTCGTGCGTTGTGCTGGCGATCCTGCGCGCCTCCATGCCGGCCAACCCTCACGCTCACGTCATGCTGCTCGACCCGCATGGCGAGTATGCGAGCGCCCTCGGCGAATTTGCGGTCGTGTTGAGCCCGGCGCGCGGGCTCAATCTGCCCTACTGGCTTTTCAACTTCGAAGAAATCGTCGAGATCATCATCGGCCCGGGCGGTCATCCCGAGCAGGCCAAGATTCTGGGCGAGGCGATCCTTTCCGCCAAGCAATACTTTTTCAGCAAGACCGGGCTCGACAAGCACGGCACCGTCGACACCCCAGCCCCCTATCCGATATCCGACGTCCTGCGCTCTCTTGACGGCGTCATGGGTTCTCTGAGCCGCCCGGAAAACGTCGCCGTGTATCAGAACCTCAAAAACCGCATCATCTCGCTGCAGACGGATCCTCGCTACGACTTCGTTTTCGGGAGCCGTTTCAGTCTCAAGGACGAGTTGCCGGATATCCTCTCGCGGCTTTTCCGCATCCCCGTCGCAGAGAAGCCGATCACCATCCTCGACGTTTCGGGCATCCCTTCGGAAGTCTTGAACGTCGTCGTTTCCGTTCTCTGCCGTCTCGCCTTCGACTTTGCGCTGTGGAGCGAAAGCCCGATCCCGATCATGATCGTGTGCGAAGAGGCGCATCGCTATGCGCCGCGCGATCGCGCCCTCGGTTTCGAGCCGGCAAAACGCGCGCTCTCGCGGATCGCCAAGGAAGGCCGCAAATACGGGGTTTCGCTCTGCGTCGTAACGCAAAGACCTTCCGATCTCGCCCCCGGCCTCCTCTCCGAATGCAACACGCTTTTCGCTCTGCGCATGACCAACCAGGACGACCAGGACATCGTGCGCGGCGCGGTGCCGGAAGCCTCGCACGGGCTCATGAACTTTCTCCCGGCGCTCAGGAACGGCGAGGCGATCGTCGTCGGCGAAGGAGTGTCGATGCCGATGCGCATCGCCTTCAGCTATCTCCCGGAAGCGCAGCGCCCCAGGAGCGCCACCGCTTCCTTCTCGAATGCCTGGCGGCAAGACCACGACGCGAGCGAGGTCGCGCGCACCGTCGAACGCTGGCGCCGCGGCATCCGCCAGCCTTCATAAGAAGAAGCGGCCGCAGCCGCAGGCGATCAATCGAATTTTGCACCGGAGGACGCCCTCGGGTCGCCTCTGGGCTTGCGGCGCCGCGGGAATCGCCACATATCTCCCCGCGATCCCGAGGTCCCAGATCCGCGCGGTTGCCGCATGACCCAGGAAACCATGAGCTTCCAGGCGGAAGTCAGCCGCCTGCTCGACATCGTCGCGCACTCGCTTTACAGCGAGAAAGAGATTTTCCTGCGCGAACTCGTCTCGAACGCTTCGGACGCCTGCGACCGACTGCGGTACGAGGCGCTCCTCGAACCGGCGCTCGCCGAGGGCGACGGGAGTTTCCGCGTCCTCCTCATCCCCGACAAGAACGCGAAGACCTTGACCGTCGCCGATAACGGCATCGGCATGAACCGGCAGGAGCTGATCGACAATCTCGGCACCATCGCCCGTTCCGGCACCGCCGCTTTCTTGCAGCAGCTGTCGGGCGACAGCCGCAAGGACATGAGCCTCATCGGGCAATTCGGGGTCGGCTTCTATTCGGCGTTCATGGTCGCCGACAAGGTCGAGGTGCTCACCCGCAAGGCCGGCGAAAGCGAAGGCTGGCGCTGGTCTTCCGAGGGCAAAGGCGCGTTCACGATCGAACCCGCAGAGGGCGTGGCCCGCGGCGCGAAGATCATCCTTTCCCTGAAGGCGGAGGACAGGGAGTTTCTCGAACCTGCGCGTTTGCGGCGGATCGTCAAGGCCTATTCCGACCATATCGGCCTGCCGATCGCGCTCGTCGAGGGCGGCAAGGAGGAGACGATCAACACGGCCTCCGCCTTGTGGACCCGCCCCAAGGCCGAAATCACCGCCGAGCAGTACAAGGAATTCTATCATCACGTGGCGCACAGCTTTGACGAGCCTTGGCTCGTGCTTCACGCGAAGGTCGAGGGGTTTCTCGAATACGCCTACCTTCTCTTCGTCCCCGCAACGAAGCCCTTCGATCTCTTCGACCCCGAACGCAAGACGCGGGTGAAGCTCTACGTCCGCCGGGTCTTCATCACCGAGGAGGGGACCGAGCTTTTGCCTTCTTATCTCCGGTTCTTGCGCGGGATCGTCGACAGCGAGGATCTGCCCCTCAACATCAGCCGCGAGATGCTGCAGAAAAACCCGACGACGGCCAAGATCCGCCAGCAGCTCTCCCGCCGCGTTCTCGGCGAGCTCGTGAAAAAGGCGAGCGAGGAACCCGAGGAATACGCGAAGTTCTGGGGAAATTTTGGCGCGGTCCTGAAAGAAGGCCTTTACGAGGATCCCGAGCAAAAGGAAAGCCTTCTCTCCCTGGTCCGCTTTCGTACCTCCGCCCGTGACGGAGTCGTTTCTCTCGACGACTATGTCGCTGCGATGAAGGAAGGGCAGGAGGCGATCTACACCATCAGCGGCGACACCCCCGAGGTCGTAGAGAGGAGCCCGCAGCTCGAAGGCTTCCGCGCCCGCGGCGTCGAGGTACTCTTCCTCACCGACCCGATCGACGAATTCTGGGTGCCGGCAACCCGGCATTACAAAGATAAGCCCTTTCGTTCCGCGACCCGCGGCGGCGCCGACCTTCAAAAGATCGCGGCCTCCGCACCTCCGGGAGCCGAGGCACCGCAGAAATTCCAGAGCCTCGTCGCGATCTTCAAGCTCGCGCTCGGCGATGCCGTCAAAGACGTTCGCGGCTCCGAGCGCCTGACCGACAGCCCGGTCTGCCTCGTCGCCGACGAGGGCGATCTCGACATCCACTTCGAGCGGCTGCTCAGAGAGCACCACCAGCTCGACAAAGAGACGAAACGCATCCTCGAGGTCAACCCGCGACACCCCCTCATCGAGCGTCTTGCCGCTTCGGTCGGAGAGAGCGGCGCCTCGGACGCGCTCTCGGAATATGCCTGGCTCTTTCTCGATCAGGCGCGCATCGCCGAGGGTGAGCCATTGCCCGATCCGCCGGCCTTCGTCCGGCGTCTTTCGCATCTGCTCGAATTGGGGCTCGGGGAAGCTTCTTGAGAGCGGCAGGGTTGCTCCGATTGCAGAAGTCTCACCCTGGCAGCCGCCTCAAGCTTCTCCATATGAGGGGCCACGAACGGCATGAGGGCAAACCGAGCCCGCGAGAGGAGGGATGACCTCGAAACGGAGTGGGAGTATAAGGCGCGGCAGCCGCGGCGAGCGCCGAGGCATCGCCTCGCCGCCCGTCCCCGAGGCGCGAAACCGCAGGGGCCGCGCCGCTTTGCGGAAAGGCTGAGCGGAGCGTGGTCGCGCGGGAGGAAGTTTGTGCAACCGACCGACATCAAGAATCCCGACTATTTTCATAAGGTAGTCGACTGCCAGTGGGCGTGCCCCTCGCACACGCCGGTGCCCGAATACATCCGGCTCATCGCGGCGCGGCGCTATACCGACGCCTATATGGTCAACTGGATCTCGAACGTTTTTCCCGGGATTTTGGGGCGCACCTGCGATCGCCCCTGCGAACCGGCCTGCCGCCGCGGCCGGGTTGAAAGCGAGCCGGTCGCGATTTGCCGCCTGAAACGCGTCGCCGCGGACAACAAAGGCGACATCCGCCCCTATCTGCCGAACATCCCGCGCGAGAAGAACGGGAAACGGGTGGCGCTCATCGGCGCCGGTCCCGCCTCTTTGACCGTCGCCCGCGATTTGATGCCTCTCGGCTACGACTGCGTCCTCTTCGAGGGAGAGGAACGCGCGGGCGGCATGATCTGGACCCAGATCCCACGCTTCCGCCTGCCCGAGGAGGTGATCGACGAGGAGATCGGCCTCATCCTCGAAATGGGCGTCGAGACCCGCTTCGGCCATACCGTCCCGAGCATGAAGGCGCTCCTTGAGGAAGGCTGGGACGCTGTTTTCGTCGGCTCGGGCGCGCCGCGCGGGCGCGATCTCGACATTCCCGGAAGGCGCGAGGCGGCCCTTAATATCCATATCGGCATCGATTGGCTGGCGAGCGTTTCCTTCGGCCATACCCAGCATATCGGCCGCCGCGTGGTGGTTCTGTGCGGCGTCAATACTTCGATGGATTGTTGCCGCTCTTCTCGCCGTCTCTGCGGCGAATAGGTGACCG
>JAKAOO010000304.1 GCA_021812165.1 Pseudomonadota bacterium
GATCTGCCACTCCGAGAGCCGCCTCGGCTGCGGCCGGAAGCGCCACCAGCGCCATTTCCCGATCGTAGTCGATCTGCGAGAGCCGCGCGGCGAGTTCGTGAGAGAGGCCCCGCATCGCCGTGAAAAAGCGCATCCGCAAATCCTCCGGACTCATATGGCCGGCGAGGTCTTTGAGCAAAGGCTCATCTTCGGGGCGGATCGGTCTGAGCCGCAAACGCGTCCCGTCTTCGAGGGCGGCGCTCATTTCGAGATGCTTCGGGTAGGGATGGATTGCAAGGCGCTGAGCGCCGGGAGCGGCGGGCGCGACGCGCGCGCGCATATCGAGCGCGACGACCGCCTTTGCGCCCGCGAGAAGCGGGTTTACGTCGAGCTCGCGGATCTCGGGAAGATCGGCCGCGATCTGGCCGATGCGGACGAGCGTGAGCGCGATCTCGTCGAGCGCCGCCGCAGGCCGGCCCCGATAGCCGCGCAGCAGCCGCGAGACGCGCGTGCGCGCGATCGCGGCGCGCGCCAGCGCCTCGTTCAAAGGCGGGAGTTCAAGCGTGGTGTCGCCGATCACCTCGACCGCGATGCCGCCTTGACCGAAGAGAACGACCGGGCCGAAGACGGGATCGTCGACGAGACCGAGGATCAGCTCGACGGCGCCCGGAAGCGTCACCATCTCCTGGACCAGAAAACCGTCGATGCGCGCCTCGGGCCGCGCCTCATTGAGGCGCTCCAGCATCGCCAAAGCTTCCCGCCGCACCTTGTCGGCGCCTTCGAGCTCGAGCACGACGCCGCCCGCCTCGCTTTTGTGCGTCAAGTCGGGGGAGCGGATCTTGAGCGCGACCATGCCGCCGATGACCTCCGCAGCCTCCGCGGCCTCTTCGGGATTGGCGGCAAGACGCATCGCCGGCAGAGGAATGCCGTAGGCTCCCAGCACCTGCGCCCCCTCGCTGGGGTCGAGCCAAGCCCTTCCCGCCGCGATCGCCCTCTCGACCGCCCTTCGCGCGGCGCCGGTATCCGCCGTGAAGTGTTCGAGCTCCGCCGCCGGCGTTTCGAGCAGAAGCTCCTGGTTGCGCCGGTAGCGCACGCGATGCATGAAACCGCGGACGGCGCTGTCCGGCGTGTCGTAGGTGGCGATCCCCGCCGCGGCAAAAAGACGCCGCGCGGGCGCCGCCGAGCGCTCCCCGAGCCATGCCGTAAAGAGATTGCGCGCCGGCGAGCGCCGATAGGTGTCGATGACGGCGCGCGCCGATGCCCTGGCGCTCGCGAGCGCCGTCGGGCAGTTGAGGACGAGGACGGCATCGACGCCGGGATCCTCGAGGAGCGCCGAAAGCGCCCTCTCATAGCGCTCGGGCGGCGCATCGCCGATGATGTCGACCGGGTTGCCATGGCTCCAGGTCGGCGGCAAGGCGGCGTCGAGCGTCGCCATCGTCTGCGGCGCGAGGCTTGAAAGCTGGCCGTCCAACGCGGCGAGCGCATCGGCCGCCAAGACCCCGGGGCCGCCGCCGTTCGTCAATATTGCGAGGCGATCGCCTTCCTGGCGCCGGGTCAGCGCCAGGGTCTCGACCGCGTCGAAAAGTTCGGCCATCGTATCGACGCGAAGCATCCCGGCGCGCCGGAACGCCGCCTCGTAAACGGCGTCAGAGCCGGCAAGCGCTCCCGTGTGCGAGGCCGCGGCCCGCGCTCCTGCGGCATAACGGCCCGCCTTGACGACGAGGATCGGCTTGTTGCGTGCGGTCGAGCGCGCGGCGGACAGAAACTTGCGCGCCTCCTTCACCGCTTCGACGTAAAGAAGGATCGCGCGGGTGGCGGGATCGAGCGCGAGATAGTCGAGCATGTCGCCGAAATCGACATCGGCCATGTCGCCCAATGAGACGACATGCGAAAAGCCGATGCCGCGCGGCGCGGCCCAGTCGAGAACGGCGGTGATCATCGCTCCCGACTGGCTCACAAAGCCAAGCTCGCCGCCCAGCGCTGGCAAATGCGAAAAGCTCGCGTCGAGCCCCAACGCCGGCACCATGATGCCGACGCAGTTGGGACCGACGAGACGCAGGAGATGCGGCTGCGCCGCTTCGAGCGCCTGTTGCTGCAAGGCGCGCCCATGCTCTCCAAGCTCGGCGAAGCCGGCGGTGATGACGACGGCGCCCCGCGTTCCCCGCGCCCCGAGAGCGGCGATGAGGGAGGGCACGGTGGCGGGCGGCGTCGCGATCACCGCGAGGTCGGGCGTATCCGGCAGGCTCTCGACGCCGGGATAGACCTTCTCGCCTCCGATCTCGCGGTGATGCGGATTGACGCGCATCAAAGTCCCCTTGAAGCCGGCGCGCTTCAAATTCCGGGCGAGTACGAAGCCGATCGAGCCGCGCCGCGGGCTGACGCCGAAAAGCGCGATCGAGGCCGGGCGAAAGAGCTTATCGAGATTGCGAATCGTCATTTCTTCGAGGCACTCCTCGTCGCCGAAGAACGATCCCCGCGCCGCCCGCGCTCCGTCGCGGCGAACGGCGGCACCACCCACAAGAGCAAGAGGACGTAGAGAAACACGAACACGTAAAGCGTGACAAAGAACGCCATCGGCAAAGGCCAGAAAATGAGGCGATCGACGACGCCCATGATGAGCGGCCTTCCGCCGCTCTCGCCGCGGAGCGCCTGCTGCCACAAGGTCAAAAAGCAGGCGCGCCCCAAAACCGCCTGGATGGCGACGATCGCGAGAGCGCCCACATGGAGAAGACGCCACCATAGGATCCGCACGAACCGCCAGCCGCGCCAGGCGCCGATCGGCACCGCGATCATCCCGAACAGGTTGAAAAGGATGACCCCGACGTGGAAGCCGAGCACAAGCTCGGCGAGGAGGAGGGAAAGCCTCGGGCTCATGGACGCATTCTAAGCAGGATCTTGCACGTCGATACACAAACGCGGCCCGCCGCCAGCAGCTCCCTCTCCGCCCCCGGGGGCGGAGAGGGCAGCCCCCGGAACGGCCCGCCCTTGGCGGGCCGGCCGTCCGGGGGGAGGTGGGGGATCCGCACGGTCGCC
>JAKAOO010000305.1 GCA_021812165.1 Pseudomonadota bacterium
TGGGAGGCTGCGGAACAACTCTGTTGTCGTTCCGGGACGGCCCTTGAGGGCCGGGCCCGGAACCCATGAACACCGGACAAGCCATTGATTTCACGAGCCTGTTTTCCTGGATTCCGGGCTCGCGGTCCACGACCGCGCCCCGGAATGACGACATTCCAGCATTTTTCCGCAGCCTGCTGGAGGAAGCGGTCGGGTGATGGCCGCTCAGCGCGCGCCGGCGCCCGGCGGGGGCATTACGGCGGCCGCTTGGGAGAGAGGCGAAGCGCGAACTTCCGGGGACGCGCTTTCCTCCTTCACCGATAAAGCGTCGGCCTCTCGCGGCAAGCGCATGGTGACGCGCAGGCCCGGATGATTGTCGCCGAGATCTATCGCGATCTCATGAAGAGCGGCGACCGCCGCCGCAAGGGCAAGCCCGAGCCCGTTTCCCGCCGTGGTGCGGCTCGCTTCGAGACGGTAGAAGCGACGGAAGACATTCCGCCGCTCCTCCGCCGGGATGCCGGGCCCGTTGTCGCTGAGGACGACCTCGATGCCGTCGCCGCCCCGCGCGCAAAGGCGGATCGAGGCACCCTGAGGAGAGTGGCGCACGGCGTTTTCGACGAGATTGGCGAACATCTGCGCGAGAAGCTCGCGGTCGCCCATCATTCGAATGCCAGCCGCGATTGCGGCATGGAGGCCCTGCCCTTTTTCCTCCGCCATCGGCCTATAGACTTCGAGAACCGTGTTCAACAGTTCGCTCAGATCGAGTGGCGCAAAACGCGACCTCGCGGTTCCGCTTTCGATTTGTGCAATGCGCAAGAGCGCGGCAAAGGTGGCGAGAATGGCGTCCACCTCCTGGATCGAGCGGTCGATGGCGGCGTGAAGATCGTCGGGAGAGGCCGCCTTGCGGCGCGCGATTTCGAGGCGCTGGCGCAGGTGCGTCAACGGCGTGCGCAAATCGTGAGCAATGTCGTTCGAGATCTGCCGCATGGCCTCGATCAGGGTTTCGATCTGCTCCAGCATGCGATTGAGGCTTGACGCGAGGCGGTCGAACTCGTCATTGGCACCGCCGGTTGGGATGCGGCGGGAAAGATGCCCGGCCATGATTTCGCCCGCGGTTCGGCCAATCGCCTCGACGCGCGACAAGAGCCGGCCGCTTATAAAGAGTCCGCCGCCAAAGGCGAGAAGCAGGGTCAATATAAAGCTCGAGCCGAAGGCCCGCAGGATCATCAGGCTCATTTCGCTGAGCGGATCGGCATTGGTGCCGACGACCAGGTACGCGCCGCCTTTGAGCAAGACCCCGTGGGCGCGGATGGCGGCGGGACGGCGGATGGGTCCGCGCAATGGCGGACGGTCGAGGTCGAAGATGGCCGCCCGCGCGGGCAGCGGTCCGAGGTTTCCGGCGAGAGCCCGCCCGGAACGACTCTGGAGAAGGTAGAACATCGGCCCCGAAGGCATTTCTTTGACGCGCTCGTCGATGAGCGCCGCAACCGCTTTGAGCCCACCGCGAGCGAAGCCTTGCTCCAGCTCTTTGAGATCGCTGCCGATCGCGGCGTCGAGCTGGCGGGTCATGTAGAACGAGGCCGACCAATAAATGACGGTAAAGAGAACGAGGACCGACGCGCTGAAGAGCCCGGCGTAAGAAAGCGTGAGGCGAAAGCTCGAGGTCCGGAAGATTCTAGAAAGGGACACGAAGGCAATACCCCGCTCCGCGCACCGTATGGATAAGCTCAGGGGCGAAACCCTTGTCGATCTTGCCGCGCAAGCGGCTGACGTGGGTTTCGACGACGTTGGTGCGCGGGTCGAAATGAAAATCCCAGACATTTTCGAGCAGCATGGTGCGCGTCACCACCTGCCCCTCGTGGCGCATCAGATATTCGAGCAGCCGGAATTCGCGCGGTTGCAGCTCGATCGCGACGCCCGCCCGGCGGACGGTGCGTGAGAGAAGGTCGAGTTCGAGATCCGCCACGCGCAGCTGCGTCGGGGCGGCGCTCGCCGCAGGGCGCCGGCCGAGAGCGGCGACGCGTGCGGCAAGTTCAGAAAAGGCAAAGGGCTTGACGAGATAATCATCGCCCCCCGCATTGAGCCCGCTGACCCGGTCGTCGATTCCCCCGAGCGCCGTCAAAAACAAGACCGGGGTCTGATTTCCCGCCCCCCGGAGGGTTTTGACGAGGGCGAGCCCGTCGAGGCCGGGAAGCATGCGATCGATGATCAGAAGATCGAAATTTTCCGCGGCGGCTGTGTAGAGGCCTTCCTCACCATTCGCCGAGCGGGCAACAATGTGGCCTTCCTCCGCAAGCCCGGTGGCGACGTAGTCCGCCGTCTCTCTATCGTCTTCGATAACGAGGATCCGCAAGGCTTGTCTCTTTTTCGGGGAGAACGACTGCGGCGCAGGAGGGCATCGCCGTCAAGTTACAAAATTCCAATCTTTCGGCCATCGAGCGGCAAACTTTGCTTGCCTATCCTCGGCCGCATTGTCCGCACCCGCGCAAGCCGATGGAAGTGAGCGCGCCTCGCGTTCTTTGCCCGCCTGCCGTGTTTCTCGCGCCGCCGCCCTCGCCCGCCCTGCGCCCGAGGCCCCGCTTCGCGCTTCTGGCTTTGGCCCTTGCGGTCGCCGCCCTTGCAGGCGGTTGCGCGGATATCCGCCCGCGGCCTCTCGACCGTGCGCCCGATCTGAAGGCGAGCCTCAAAAGCCTCGACCGCACGCTCCCGGCGGAGGCGCCGCGCGATCCTCCCCACGAGATCGCTATCGGAAAGCCGCTTTCGATCGGTGCGATCGGCCTTCTCGCCATCCTCAACGACCCCGAGCTCAAAACCGAGCGCGGCCACATCGGCCTCGCCGAAGCGCGGCTCATCGCCGCGAGAATTTTGCCCAATCCGGCGGCGGAACTGTCGATCGGCGCGCTCCTCGGCGGACCGGGAACGGCGACCGCTTATGCGGCTTCCCTCGGCGAGAGCCTCACACAGCTCATCACCTACCGCCCCCGCGTCGCATCGGCGAAAGCCCGGCTCGGCG
>JAKAOO010000093.1 GCA_021812165.1 Pseudomonadota bacterium
CGCGGACCGAACAGGCGAAAGCCCTCGCCGCGCTGGCCGAGGGCGCGGGGCTGCCGCTGCTCGTCCGCGATTTTCTGACCGTCGTCGCGAAGAACCGGCGGACCTTTGCGCTCCCCGCGATGATCGACGCCTTTCTGGCAAAGCTGGCGGCGCGCCGCGGCGAGGTCACCGCCGAGGTGATTGCGGCGCAGCCCTTGGGCGAGGGGCAACGCGCGCGGCTTCTCGACGAGCTGCGCCTTGCCGCGGGTCGCCGCGTTGCCGTCGGCATCCGCGTCGATCCCCGGCTTCTCGGCGGCATCGTCGTCAAGCTCGGCTCGCGGATGGTCGACGCCTCGCTCAAAGGCAAGCTCGAACGCTTGCGTCTGGCGATGCGAAGCCAGCCATAGCCGCCCTTCCCGACGGCGGGTGAAAGGCGGACGCAGCGGCGGCAATCGCCCTCTCTCTCTCTCGCACACGATCGATCCACCACAGCCGAGGCGCAAAGAGGTTCTGATGGAGATACGTCCGGCGGAAATTTCCGCAATCCTCCGGCAGCAGATTGCCGGTTTCGACACCGAGGCGGATGTCGCGGAAGTCGGCCAAGTGCTTTCGGTCGGCGACGGCATCGCCCGCGTTTGGGGCCTCGACCGCGTCCAGGCCGGCGAGCTGGTCGCCTTTCCGAACGGGATCAAGGGCATGGCCCTCAATCTCGAAGCCGACAATGTCGGCGTCGTCATCTTTGGCGAAGACAGCGGCATCCGCGAGGGCGACCTTGTGAAGCGCACGGGCGCGATCATCGACGTGCCGGTCGGCCGAGGGCTTCTGGGGCGCGTCGTCAACGCTCTGGGCGAGCCGATCGACGGCAAGGGTCCGCTCGTCGAGGTCGAGCGGTCCCGCGTCGAGGTCAAGGCGCCCGGCATCGTCGTGCGCCGCTCCGTCAAAGAGCCGGTGCAAACGGGATTGAAGGCGATCGACGCGTTGATCCCGATCGGGCGCGGCCAGCGCGAGCTGATCATCGGCGATCGCCAGACCGGCAAGACCGCCCTCGCGCTCGACACCATCATCAATCAGAAGGAAGTCAACGCCGGCAATGATGAAAGCAAAAAGCTCTACTGCATCTATGTGGCGATCGGACAGAAGCGCTCGTCGGTCGCGCAGATCGTCAAGACTTTGGAGGATTACGGAGCGCTCGAATACTCGATCGTCGTCGCGGCGACCGCGTCGGAGCCGGCGCCACTACAATACATTACGCCTTACGCCGCCTGCGCGATGGGCGAATTCTTCCGCGATAACGGCATGCACGCTCTCCTCGTCTACGACGATCTCTCAAAGCACGCCGTGTCCTATCGCCAGATGTCGCTTCTGTTGCGCCGCCCTCCGGGGCGCGAAGCCTATCCGGGAGACGTCTTTTATCTGCATTCGCGGCTCCTCGAACGGGCGGCGAAGATGAATGACGAGCATGGCGGCGGCTCGCTCACGGCGTTGCCGGTCATCGAGACGCAAGCGGGCGACGTTTCCGCCTATATCCCGACCAACGTCATCTCGATCACCGACGGCCAGATCTATCTCGAAACCGAGCTCTTTTACCGCGGCATTCGCCCGGCCGTGAATGTCGGCCTTTCGGTGAGCCGGGTCGGCTCGGCGGCGCAGACCCGGGCGATGAAGCAGGTCGCCGGGCGGATCAAGCTCGAACTCGCGCAATACCGCGAAATGGCCGCCTTCGCGCAATTCGCTTCCGATCTCGATGCCGCGACGCAGCGCCTTTTGGCTCGCGGCAGCCGCCTGACCGAGCTTTTGAAGCAGGCGCAGTTCGCCCCGGTTCCGGTCGAAGAGCAGGTGGTGGCGATCTTTGCCGGGACGCGCGGCTATCTCGACCGCATCGAAATTGGCGATGTGACCCGCTTCGAGGCGGCGATGCTTGAGGAGTTGCGCGCGAAGCGGCCCGATCTTCTCGAGTCGATCCGCAAGACGGGCGAACTCTCCGGCGAGGTCGAAAAGGAGCTCGAAGGCTTTGCGACCGAGTTCGCCAAAACCTTCGCGTGAGCGTGCCGTGTCATTGCGAGCGAAGCGAAGCAATCTCGGCACGAGTGCGTGGTCACGGTCGAGATTGCTTCGCGTTGCTCGCAATGACCGGTGGAGGAATGAGGCGGCAGCTGGGATCGGGGGGCGCTGATGCCGAGCCTCAAGGATTTGCGAAACCGCATCAAGAGCGTGCAGGCGACGCAAAAGATCACCTCGGCGATGAAGATGGTCGCCGCCTCGCGCCTGCGCCGCGCGCAGGAGCAGGCGGAAGCCGCGCGCCCTTATGCCGAGCGCATGGAGCGGGTGGTCGCTTCCTTGTCGCGCCGCATGACGGGACTTTCCGGCGCGCCGCCGCTTCTCGTCGGCACCGGCAGGGACGAGGCGCACCTTCTCGTCGTCACCACTTCCGATCGCGGGCTTGCCGGCGCCTTCAACGCCTCGATCCTGCGCGAAGCGCGGCGCCGCATCCGCGAGCTCGAACGGGGCGGCAAACAGGTCTTGATCCTGACGATCGGGCGCAAAGGACGCGACAGCCTGCGGCGCGACTATCGCCGCCTCATTTGGGAGAGCTTGACCGAGGTCGGACGCCGCCGTCTTTCCTTCGAGGACGCGCGCGAGATCGCGCGCCCTATCCTCGACCTCTTCGAGAGCGGCAGGTTCGACCGCTGCACGATCCTCTACAACCGCTTCCGCTCGGCGCTCACGCAAATCGTCACGGCGCAGCAGCTCGTTCCTCTGACGGCGCCCGAAGGCGCCGCGGCGGAGGAGGAAGGCGCCGCGGGGGCCGTCCATGAGTTCGAACCCTCGGAAGAAGAAATCCTCTCCGAACTCTTGCCGCAAAATCTCGCCGTGCAGATCTACCGGGCGCTCTTGGAAAGCGCAGCGAGCGAGCAGGGGGCGCGCATGACGGCGATGGACAGCGCCACCCGCAACGCCGGCGAGATGATCGATCGCCTCACTCTCAATTATAACCGCACGCGCCAGGCGGCGATCACGAAGGAACTGATCGAGATCATCTCCGGCGCCGAAGCGCTTTGAAACGGGAAGGGCAGCGCGATGGGGTCGACGCTTTCCGGAAAGGGACAAGGATCTAAGGACGATGGCGAATAACTCGATCGGCACCATAACCCAGGTCATCGGTGCGGTCGTCGATGTGCACTTCGACGGCGAGCTGCCGCAGATCTTGAATGCGCTCGAAACCGATAACAGCGGCCGAAGGCTCGTTCTCGAAGTGGCGCAGCATTTGGGTGAGAACACGGTTCGCACGGTGGCGATGGATTCGACGGACGGGCTCGTCCGCGGGGCCGAGGTGGCGGATACGGGAGGCCCGATCACGATGCCGGTCGGCCCCGAAACCCTGGGGCGGATTTTGAACGTCGTCGGCGAGCCGGTCGATGAGCTCGGCCCCGTCAACACCAATCGCCGCTCGCCCATCCACAAGCCCGCTCCGGAATTCGTCGATCAATCGACCGAGTCCGAGATCCTCATCACCGGCATCAAGGTCGTCGATCTCCTGGAGCCGTATGCGAAAGGCGGAAAGGTCGGGCTTTTCGGCGGCGCCGGGGTCGGCAAGACCGTCATCATCATGGAACTCATCAACAACATCGCCAAAGCCCATGGCGGCTATTCGGTTTTTGCCGGCGTCGGCGAGCGCACCCGCGAGGGCAACGACCTCTATTACGAGATGATCGAATCCGGGGTCATCACGCGCGATGGCCCGGGTTCCAAGGCGGCGCTCGTCTATGGGCAGATGAACGAGCCGCCGGGCGCACGCGCCCGCGTCGGCCTTTCGGGGCTTACGGTCGCCGAGTATTTCCGCGACGAGGAGGGCCAGGACGTCCTCCTCTTCATCGACAACATCTTCCGCTTTACGCAAGCGGGCTCGGAAGTCTCGGCGCTTTTGGGACGCATGCCCTCCGCGGTCGGCTATCAGCCGACCCTCGCGACCGATATGGGCGGTTTGCAGGAGCGGATCACGACGACGAAGAAGGGATCGATCACCTCGGTGCAGGCGATCTATGTCCCGGCGGACGATTTGACCGACCCCGCACCCGCCACTTCCTTCGCCCATCTCGACGCCACCACGGTCTTGTCGCGCCAGATCGCCGAGCTCGGCATCTATCCGGCGGTCGATCCTCTCGATTCGACCTCGCGCATGCTCGACCCGCGGATCGTCGGCGAAGAGCATTACGGCGTCGCGCGCGATGTCCAAAGGGTGCTCCAGACCTACAAGTCGCTGCAGGACATCATCGCCATTCTCGGCATGGACGAGCTTTCCGAAGAGGATAAGCTGACCGTCGCGCGCGCCCGCAAGATCCAGCGTTTCCTCTCGCAGCCCTTCCACGTCGCCGAGGTGTTCACCGGCGTGGCCGGGGTTTTCGTCACTCTCGAAGACACGATCCGGGGCTTCAAGGGGATCGTCGCGGGCGATTACGACGATCTGCCGGAGGCGGCCTTTTACATGGTCGGGACGATCGAAGAGGCGGTCGAAAAGGCGCGGCGGATGGCGGCCGAGGCGGCGTGATGATGCAGCTGGCGCCTTTCCCAATGTGCCGGAACGGCCTCTCTTCTCCCCGTGGCCGGGCTCGACCCGGCCATCCACGTCTCGACGCACGACGACGGCTGAGAAGACGTGGGTGCCCGGAACGCGTCCGGGCAAGGGGATTGGGGGTTGGCGGCTGATGGCCGAGCGCGTCGACTTCGAATTGGCGACCCCCGAGCGGCTCTTTCTCACCGAGTCGGTCGAGATGGTCGTGGTGCCCGGCACGGAGGGTGATTTCGGCGTTCTCTCGGGGCATGCGCCTCTGATCTCGACGATCCGTCCGGGTGCCATCGCGATTTACGAAGGGGGCAGGATCGCCCGCCGGATCTTTGTGAACGGCGGCATCGCCGAGGTGAGCCCCGAGCGCTGCACGGTTCTGGCCGAGGCGGCGGAGCCGACCGACGGGCTCGACCGCGCGGCGATCGAACGCGAGCTGCAAACGCTCGAAGGAAATCTGCCGCTCCTGCGCGAAGAGATCGCGCGCGCGAGCGAGGCCGAGCGCGAACGGCTCCTCTCCGAACTTCATTCCCTCGAACGGCAGGCCGCCATCGGCCGCGCCAAGCTGCAGACCCTCGCCGAAATCGAGCGCGGGTAAGCCGCGTTTCATTCGTTCCACTCCTTTCGCTATGCCATCCTGGTGCGGGGCTTGCGGGAGAGGGGAATGGCGATCGAAGGGGTGGACGTTTACGCGGGGAAAGGCGCCGTCGATTGGCGCCGCGTCGCAAACGCCGGCAAGGAATTCGCGTTCATCCGCGGCGCCTATGGCGACCGCGCGGACGGGATGGTCGCGCGGAACTTTGCCGGCGCCAAGGATGCAGGTCTGCTCTGCGGCATCTACCACTTTTACCGGGCGACGCGGGACCCTGAGGCGCAAGCCGGCCTGATGGTCGAGGTCTTGCGCAACCTCGGCTGCGGCGCGGGCGATCTGCCGCCGGTGATCGACGTCGAAGACAATCCCGCCTATGACGGCCCGTGGGACCCGAGCGCCAACGAGACCTATATCGCCGGGGTCCGCCACTGGATCGCCAGGCTTCAAGACGCGACGGGCCGCACGCCCATCCTCTACCTGCGCGCGCAGTTCTGGCACAGGATCGGCAAACCCGAGGGCTTCGGCGACCATCCGCTTTGGGTCGCGCATTACGGCGTCCTCAGCCCGTCGCTGCCGAGCGGATGGAGCGACTACGCTTTCTGGCAATATGCCGATGACGGGCTGGTCGCAGGCGTCCCCGGCCGCTGCGATCTCGACCGTTTCAACGGCGACATCGACGCTCTCCAGGCGCTCCTGTAGCGTTCGTCGAATCTTGCGCCCTTGACCGGAAGCGCGGCGTCGATAAGCTCTACCGGCGGCAGCGCGCGCTTCACGATTTTCTACAATCGCGGGAAAATACGAGGGCGCGCGGAAGCGCTGAAGATTGTGCCGCCGGCACGCCGATTGCCGGCCGAAAAAGGGAGGGAAGCGATGACGAAGCGGATCTGGCTCCAACTGGCCGCAGCTCTTTTCTTGCTGACGGCGCCGCACGCGGCCGACGCGTGGCATCGCGGCGCGGTCGAGACTTTCGCGATCTTGCCCGCCTTTGCCCCGAATGCCGGCGCCTGTCCCAATGGCGCCCCGACCTGCACCTCGGACATCGAAGGGGTCGCGGTCGCCCCCGATGGGACCATCTATGCGCCCTCTTTCGGCTTCGACAAGTCGGGCGCGCTCACCGGCAATGGCGAACTCTTTGTCATCGCCCCCGACGGAACGGTGATCCGGCATTTTCCGGTCCTCGGGTCGAGCCCGCACCTCATCGGCGGGATCTACCAGCCCTCGTCGAACACCATGCTCATCCCGGATCTCATCAAGGGGGTGGTCTGGCAGGTCGATCCGACGACGCAGACCTCCTCGGTGTTCATGACGGCGCCGACGGTCACCACCGCCCCCGGCCTCAATGCCATGGCGTTTGACGCCGAGGGCAACGTCTATGTTTCGGACTCGTTCCAGGGCGCGATCTGGAAGACCGGGCCGACAGGCGGCGCGGTTACCGCATGGTCACAGAGCCCCTTGCTTCTGCCGACGGCCGGTCCGGGCGAACTCTTGGTCCCGCCCTTCGGCGCCAACGGCATCACGTTCAATAACGAGGGCACGGCGATGTTCGTCAACAACACCGCCTACCATTCGATCGTCAAGATCTCGGTCAACCCCGACGGCAGCGCCGGCACGGCGACGACCTTTACGACCGGCATCAATGCGCCGGACGGCGTCGCGCTCGATGGGAAAGACAATCTCTGGGTCCTCGCCAATCAGGGAGACGAGGTCGTGGTCGTCGATCCCACTGGCACGGTCATCGCGAAGAAAGGCGATTTCGACGGCATCGCCCCCGACGGCTCGATCAAAGGCCTTCTTTTCCCGGCAAGCGACACGTTCAGCCCCGACGGGCGCTTTCTCTACATCACCAATCTGGCGCTCAACCTGCCGTTTGCCGGCGTGCCGGCGATCGCCGTCGACTCGGGTTGGACGCTCAAGGTCAATGCGTACAACGTCGCGCGGATCCGCACGCAACTCCCGCCGCTCGGACGCGACCAGGGAAGGGAATAGGCCGGGCGCCGCTTGCTAAAACGCGGCTTCGAGAAGGGTTCTGATCACCTCCGGCCCGTCGATCTTTTTCGGGTTGGTATGGATCCAGCGGTCGTGCATCGAAAGCTTGGCGATGCGAGGGAGGTCTTCCCGTTTGACGCCGACTTCGCTGAGGCGCGCGGGGAGCCCCAAAGCGGCGACG
This sequence comes from Pseudomonadota bacterium, assembly GCA_021812165.1. Classification (GTDB taxonomy): domain Bacteria; phylum Pseudomonadota; class Alphaproteobacteria; order ATCC43930; family CGMCC-115725; genus AP-15. Next base: position 7,300 of record JAKAOO010000093.1, read on the forward strand.
AGAGAGGCGACGGCGTCGGCCGCCTCGCCGCCCGGCTGGCCGAGGGCCTCGGCAACCCGCGCCTGGCGCTCGCGCGTCAGCGCGCGGTTGAAGCGCAGCACATGCGGCAGCATGATGCAGGAAGTGTAACCGTGCGGCACATGGGCGGTGCCGCCCAAGACATGGCCGATGCCGTGGCTCGCGCCCTTGCTGACCCCGGTCTGCGAGCCGATCACCGAAAGCCAGGCGCCCAACTGGCAATCGAGCCGCGCGTCGAGGTTGGACGGCTCGCTTTTGACGGTTTTGAGACCCCGGCCGAGGAGGGTGAGGGCGTGATAGGAGGCGGCGTCCGAGAGCGGCTGGCTCTCGATCGAGCAGAGATCCTCGACGGCGTGATCGACGGCGCGGATCCCGGTCGAGAGGAAAAGCCATTCCGGGGTTGAGAGCGTCGCCGCGGGATCGAGGATGACGGCGCGCGGCATGAGCTCAGGGTGGGTGAAGAGTTCCTTGACCCCGCGCCCGGTGTCGGTGCAGCCGGCGAGAGCGGTAAACTCGCCGGCGGAGAGCGTCGTCGGGATCGCGATCTGGCGGACGCTCGGCGGCTTGATGCGGCTTTCGGCTTCGAGCGTCGCGCGGAAGGCGTCGAGCTCCTGCGCCGCCCTGACGTCGTTGCCGAGGCAAAGCCCGACCATCTTCCCGCCGTCGGTGACCGAGCCGCCGCCGACCGTCAAGATGAGATCGGCTCCTGCGGCCCGCGCCGCATTGGCGGCCGCGACGACATCGAGCCGCGGGGTGTGGGCGCCGATTTTGGTCGAGATCCCGGCAAAGCGCTCCCCCAAGGCCGCCCGCACCCGGCCTTCGACATCGCTAACCCGGGCGAGAGTCCCGCTCATGAGGACATAGACGGCGCGAGCGGAGGCGCGGCCCACCTCCTCTTTCAATACCGCGTCGAAGGGCTTCCCATACGTCACCCGTTCCATCGGCGGGTAGCGATAGGTGCCGCTCTGCATCGAGCCCTCCCTGCTTGAAGCCGGCGCGGGATCACTTGCCGAGGTCGAGCACCTCGTGCGTCGCCGTCACTACAACGACGCGAGGCATTCCATCCGACTGGAACCCGCCGCCCATGACATGGAACTGATTGCCGACAAAAGCGGCCGCAAAACCGTGCCGGGCGATCTGCATATGCGGCAGAGTCCTCCACACTCCGGTGGCGGGATCGAAGGTCTCCACCGCCCACAGGGTCATCTTTCGCGCCCAGTCCTGAAATTCGCCTCCGGCGAGGTAGATGAGGCCATCATGCGCGGCGCCGACCACGTCCCCGCGGCGGATCCGATCGCGGCTCACAAACGCCCAACGGTTGGTCTTGGGATCGTAGCCTTCGACGAGGTCGATCACATCCGATTTCGTCACGAAACAGGTGCCGATGCGCCCGTCGACCGCGTAGATCTTGCCGCCGACCGCCGCTGCCAGGAAATGGTTGCGCGGCGTCGGCATGGGAGTGCGTCCCTGCCATTTGTTGGTCAGAGGGTCGTAAGCCTCGACCGTGCCGAGGACGAGCTGGTCGGTCGAGCCAAGGCGAATGGGCGCGCCCGGATCGCCAGGTTTGTTGGAATTCGCTCCGCCGAGCACATAGATCTCGTTGCCGAGCGCGACCGCCTCTCCGGCACCGCGCGGCGTCGGCATCGGCGCCAGCGCCTTCCAGCTGTTGGCCGCCGGGTCGTAGACCCAGGAATTATTGATGGGCTGCCAAGCGACCAACCCCTTCGGGCGCACGAAGCCGCCGAACACGTAGATCTTCTTGTGCCAGGCCGCGATCATGATGTGATGGGCCGGCCGTGGCATCGGCTTCTTTGCGGTCCATTTGTCGGTCGCGGGGTCGTATTCCCAGTTGTATCCGGTTGGGCGGACCACTCCGGGCCGGTTGTCGAGGCCGCCCAGAACATAGATCTTGCCGCCGACGCTGGTGCCGTAGATTTCGCCGATCGCCTTCGGCAGAGGGGCGGCGAATTTCCAGTGCGGCCTCGCATAAGCCTGCGATCCGGCGGCAAAGACGAAGGCGGCGAAGAGCGCCGGCGCGGCAAGAGTGAGTTGCGGCCGTTTCATCCCCATGTTCCCCTCTTTTCTGCAAGCCTTGGTATTGGCGATCGGCGCCCCCGCGCGGGACCGCCTTGGCGCGACTATAGGAGAGCGGGCACGACGCTGTCGAGGCTTCTTCGTAGCGCCCATGCCCGAACTCTTCTTGCCGATCCTTTCGCCCGCGACATAGGATCACGGGAGGAATGGCCTCGGGGAAGGGGGAAGAATGGAACGGATTGGGGTCGCGATCGTCGGCACCGGCTGGTGCGGCGGCATCCGCGCCGAGACCTGTGCGGCAAACCCGCTCGTCGAGGCTCTTTATGTGGCCGAGACGCGGCGCGAGCGTCTTGACGAAGTCGCGGCCGCGACGGGCGCTTTGGGCGCCACGACCGACTACCGAGAGCTCATCGACAAAGACGAGATTGCGGCCGCTTTCATCTGTGCGACGCCCGAAAATTTGCATTACCCGATGGCGCGCGACTTTTTGCGCGCCGGCAAGAACGTCTTTCTCGAAAAGCCGATCGCGCTCGAACTCCAGGAAGCGGACGAACTGATCGCGCTCGCTAAAAGAGGCGGTCTCAAATTCACGATCGGCTACTCGCAGCGCTTCAACCCGAAATTCGCCTATGTCAAGAAATGCGTCACGGAAGGCGCCATTGGCAGGCCCGTCAGCGTCCTCGTCAGTCGCCACGTCAGCCGCAGCCTCGGCAAGAAGATCAGCGGCCGGGTGACGCTGTCGCCGGCCGCAATGGAAGCGACGCACGATCTCGACTTTGTCCTCTGGTGTCTCGAGCCGCAAAAGCCCGTGCGCGTCTATTCGCAGCTCAATTTCGGCGCCATGCGCGAGAGCATGGGCGAGGGGGTGCCGGACCAGCAGTGGCTGACGGTGACGATGGAGAGCGGCCTCTCCTTCGTGGTGGGCGGCGGCTGGAACCTGCCGCCGGGCTATCCGAACTTCTCCTCGACCTGGATCGAGTTTCTCGGCACCGAAGGCGCACTCATGGTCGACGATACGCACCGCGACGTCGTCCTCTACAGGATGGAAAAGGGAGCCGCCTTCCCGATCTCCACAATGCCGGGCGAATCCTTGGGGCATGTCTACGCCGGTCCGATGGCGGCCGAAACGAACCATTTTGTCGAGGCGGTCGCACGCGACGGGCCCGTTCTCGTCAGCCCCGATGAGGCGCGGCAAGTGATGGAAGTCTATCTCGCCGCCGATCTTTCGGCCGAAACCAACGAGCCTGTCAGCCTTCCGCTCGGGAACAAACGCTAATCGCTCTGCGACGGGCGGGTTTCGGCGACGAGGTCGCGCAGCTGAACCTTGCCTGGAAGCGGATCGAGCGTCATTTGGCGGTCGGCAACAAGGCGGGTGGTGCAGGCGTACCCGACCTTGCCGTCGATCGCGATCGTGCAGGTCTTGCACACATTCGCATTGATGCAGCTGTAGCGGATGGCGAGGGTCGGATCGGCATGGACGCGGATCCAGAGGAGAGCGTCGAGAACGGTGGCGCCTTCCTCAAAGGGCACCGCGAATTCGTCGTAACGAGGCACGGCTTCCCCCTCGCCGCGGCGCACCTTGAGCCTTGCGATCCGCATCATGCGGATTGCCCGGCAAAGCGGGTCTCGATCTCGCCGTCGCGATTCATCGCCACGAACTGGGTTTTCGCGAGCCTGGCATCGGTTTCGGGAAAATCCTCGCGCTGGTGGGCGCCGCGGCTTTCCTTGCGGGCGAGCGCGGCGCGCGCGACGGCTTCGGCGGCGAGGAGGCTCGCCCGAAGTTCGAGCCAATCGGCAAGAGTGGGGTTGAAGGGGCCGCCTTCCGCAATCGCCACTGCGGCAAGCGCCCGGCGCATCTCGCCGAGGCGCTCGACCGCAGCCTTGAGGCCGCTCTCGTTGCGGAAGGGACCGACCGCGCTTTCCATGAGATCGCGCAGCTCTTCGAGAAGAGTGACCGCCGCGATCTCGCCCTTTCGCAGGGCGGCCGCCGAGCGCAAGCGATCGACCGCGCGGGAGGCGATCTGCGGACGCCAAGCGCTCTTGCACCGCCGCGCGCGCGTCGCCGCGCAGCGCCCCGCCCTTTCGCCGAAAACGAGAGCCTCGGGAATGGCGTTGCCCGAAAGCCGGTTGGCGCCGTTGGCGCCGCCCGCCGCCTCGCCCGCGGCGAAAAGGCCGGGAAGCGAGCTTTCCATACGCGAGTCGACCCTGACGCCGCCCATGTGATAGTGGGCGATGGGCGCGACCTCGATCGGCCGTTCTCCGAGATCGATGCCGTTCTTTGCGAGCCGCGCGATGACGGGCCCGAAAGCCTCGTCGAGGCGCTCGGGTGCGACGTGGGTGAACGAGAGATGGACCCCGCCGTGCGGGCTGCCGCGTCCGGCCGCGACCTCTTTGAGGATGGCGTAAGTGAGGCGGTCGCGCGGGGTCGTATAGCCGCCGCTCTCGTCGCTGCCGTAAGCCTCGAGAAACTCCTCGCCCGCGCCGTTCAAAAGCCTCCCTCCGAGCTTGTAGCGGAAGGGGTCCCACATGATGGGGTCCATCCCGACAAGCCGCGGCGCGAGATGGCCGATCGGAAAGAACTGCACGAACTCCATATCGCGCAGCTCGGCGCCGGCCGAAAGCGCGAGGGTGCAGCCGTCGCCTCCCATGTTCGCCGAAGCGCTGTTGCGCCGGAAGATGCGGGTTAATCCTCCGGTAGCGATGACGACCGATTTGGCGGCGATCGTCACCGGCGCCCCGGCGGCGAGATCGAAGCCGAGGGCGCCCGCGCATTCGCCATCGGCGAGGAGGAGATCGGTGACGATGAGATTGTCGATCCGCCGGATCGCGCTCTCGCGCGCAACCCGGCGCCGCAAGGTGGCGGCGACGGCGGGGCCGGTCGCGAGAAAATCGACGTAGCAGCAGCGTGGCCGGGAATGGCCGGGCGCGGTCACCTGGGCGATCCGGCCGTTGTCGCGGCGCGCCCAGCCGACCCGCCACGCGTCCATTTCGCGGATGCGCGCGGGCGCCTCGCGGCAGAGGATCGCCGAAAGATCCTCCTCGCAGAGACCGCGCCCGGAGGCAATCGTGTCTTCGAGATGCCACTCCCACCGGTCGGGACATTCCTCGGCGAGTGCCGCCGCCACCGTCATCTGCGCCATCACCGTCGCCCCGCCGCGCCCGAAGAGGCTTTTGTCGACAAGGAGCACGCTTTCGGCCCCGGCGCTGCGCGCGCCGAGCGCGGCGTACATCCCGGCGCCGCCGGCGCCGACGATCAGGATGTCGGTTTCGAGGTGCCTCACGGTTTGCCTGCCTTTGCGAGGAGCGCGACGATCGGCACGCGATAGGAGCCGCGGTCGCGATAGGGAAGGGCGAGGCGGGCGATCTCGGCTTCGATCGCGGGGAGCGCGCGCTCCGGCTGCGCGGCGATGAGCGCGCCCGTGCGCACCGTGCCCGCGCGAAAGGAGAGGACGAGCTCGGCGGGTGAGAGAAAGACCCAGCGGCGGCGTTCGCGGCGGATCTCGATCCCGTCGAACCCGGCGCGCATCAAGGCGGCCGCGACCTCCGCGGCGTCGAGCAAGGCCTCGACAAAGCTCGCGGTGACGCGCCCGAAGGTGGAAGGATAGCGCGCGGCCGCCCGTGTCCAGCCATGAAGCTCGAAAGCGCGCAGGGCTTCGCGGTCGAGGCTCACGGGCGGCTCACTCGATAAAGGTTGCGAAATCGCTGACCGGGATGCGTTCGGGCTGGAAGGCGTTGATCCGTTCATCGGCGCGAGCATAGCCGAGCGCCATGCCGCAGACCACGACCACCTCCTCGCCCAACCCGGCATGGACGCGCACGATTCTGGGATAGCTCGCGATCGCGGCCTGCGGGCAGGTGTGAAGGCCAAAACGGCGCGCCGCCAGCATCAGGGTCTGGAGAAACATGCCGTAATCGAGCCAGGACCCGATCGCGAGAGTGCGGTCGATCGTAAAGACGAGGCCGACAGGGGCGCCGAAGAACTCGTAGTTTCTCGCGTGATGGGCGCGCGAGGCGGCGAAATCGCCGCGGCCGATGCCGAGCAGCCCGTAAAGGCCCCAGCCGCAGGCGCGCCGCCGCGCGAGATAGGGCTCGGAAAGGGGCTCCGTATAGTAGTCGTACTCACGCGCATGGCCCGGTTCGTTTTCGAGAAAGGCCCGTTGCATCGCCCGCGTCAGCGCTTCGAGCCCTTTCCCCGTAAAGACGCTGACGCGCCAGGGCTGGATGTTGGTGCCGCTCGGCGCGCGCCCGGCGAGTTCGAGAAGGCGCTCGATGAGCGCGCGCGGAACCGGCCGGTCGCTGTAGGCGCGAACCGAGCGGCGGCTGCGAACCGCCTCCTCGACATCGCGCGCCCACTCCAAATCGAGTGGCCTCTCTTGCGCCTTCCTCTCCATTGCGCTTCCCTCGTTGCAGAAACCCGCCGCAAGATAGCGGCAAAGGAGGCTCTTCAGCCCGCGGCTTTTCGCGAAAGGAGACCCGAGGATGATGCTTTTTTCTCCAGCCTTCCCGCCGGGAGGCGCCATTCCCCCCGCCTACACCTGCGACGGCAGCGACCTCTCGCCGCCCCTTTCCTGGTCGGGCGTTCCCGCGGGCGCCAAGAGCCTCGTTCTCATCGTCGAGGACCCGGATGCGCCTTCCGGAACCTTTCATCATTGGGCGGCCTATGACATCCCGCCGAGCTTCAAAGGCCTGCCGAAGGGTTATAGCGAGGCTCACCTAAAATCCCCCATACGCGAGGCCGAGAACGATTTCGGAAAGATCGGTTATGGCGGACC
>JAKAOO010000306.1 GCA_021812165.1 Pseudomonadota bacterium
CATCGGGGGGAAAACCGGGGGGGGGGTGATCGACGTGGAGGGCTCCCGGCTCTCTCATGTCGCCGACGGGGTGGCGCAGGCCGCGATCGAAGCGCCTCTCGCCTTCCGGCTTCTCGCGCTCTTTCGCCAAGTGGGTGAAGTTCTGGAGCGCTATCGCCCGGACGAGGCCGCGGTCGAAGAGACATTCGTCAACCGCAATCCGGCCTCGACCTTGAAGCTCGGGATCGCGCGCGGCGTCGTTCTTCTGGCCCCGGCCGAACGCGGCCTGCCGGTCGTCGAGTATTCGGCAAACCTCATCAAGCAATCGGTGGTCGGCACGGGCCATGCCGAGAAGGCGCAGGTGGCGATGATGGTGCGGCACCTGTTGCCGGGCGCCAGGATCGGCGCCGCCGACGCCGCCGATGCGCTCGCCGTCGCCATTTGCCACGCCCATCATCGCCCCTCGCGGCGGCTGTTGGAGAGGGCGCAATGATCGCGAGGCTTTCAGGGATCCTCGAAGAGGTCGCCTCGGACTGCGCGGTGATCGATGTTCACGGGGTCGGCTATCTCGCCTTTTGCTCGACCCGAACCCTGGGGCAGTTGCCGCAAAGAGACACGCCGGTGCGCCTTTTTGTCGAAACGCATGTGCGCGAAGATCACATCCACCTTTACGGCTTTATCGACGCCGCCGAACGCGAGTGGTTTCGCCTGCTTGTGACGGTGCAAGGGGTGGGGGCGCGTCTTGCGCTCTCGATCCTCTCGGCGCTGGCGCCGCAGCGGCTTCGCCTCGCCGTGTTGGCCGCCGACAAGAAGGCGCTCGCAGAGGCGGAGGGAGTGGGTCCGCGACTTGCCGCCCGCATCGTCAACGAATTGAAGGAGAAGCTCGGCAGTCTCGACGGAGCGGAGACGGCCGAGGCGTTGCCCGCCGCGATCCTGGCGCTCGCGGGCGGCGGCGAGGCGGCGGCCGACAAGCCCGAAGATGCCGCAGGCGCCGCCGAAGCCGTCTCGGCGCTCGTCAATCTCGGCTACAGCCGCCTCGAAGCCTTGGCCGCCGTCGGCGCGGCGGCGCGGCAGCTTGGCGGCTCGCCTGCGGCGGCGGCGCTGATCCGCGCCTCCTTGAAGGAGATGGCGCGTTGAAGGGGCAGACGCCGCGCCCTTCGACGGCCCCGGCGACAGCCGGGGCTGCCCCGGACCTGATCCGGGGAGAGCGGCTCGTCGCCTCGGAGCAGAGCGCGGGCGACGCCCCCGAAACGAGCTTGCGGCCGTTGAAGCTTGCGGAGTTTATCGGCCAGAGAGCGCTCACCCTCAATCTGCGCGTCTTTATCGAGGCGGCGGCGCGCCGCGGCGAAGCCCTCGACCACGTGCTTCTTTCGGGTCCGCCGGGCCTCGGCAAGACGACGCTTGCGCAGATCATCGCCCATGAGCTCGGGGTCGGCTTTCGCGCCACCTCGGGCCCGGTGATCCAGCGCGCCGGCGATCTCGCCGCGCTTCTCACCAATCTCGAGCCCCGCGACGTCCTTTTCATCGACGAGATCCACCGCCTCGCGCCGCCGGTCGAGGAGATCCTCTATCCGGCGATGGAGGATTTTCAATTGGACCTCATCATCGGCAAAGGACCGGCGGCGCGCTCGATCCGCATCGATCTGGCGCCGTTCACGCTCGTCGGCGCGACGACGCGCTCGGGGCTCGTCACGCGGCCGTTGCGCGAACGCTTCGGCATTCCGCTGCGCCTCGGCTTTTACGAGCCCGATGAATTGGAGCGGATCTTGCGGCGCGGAGCGCGCGTGCTCGGTTTCGGGCTTTTGCCCGAAGGGGGCGCCGAGATCGCCCGGCGCGCCCGCGGCACCCCGCGCGTCGCGATGCGGCTCTTGCGCCGGGTGCGCGACATCGCCGCCGTCAGGGGCCTCGAAACGGTCGATGCGGGGGGGGCCGATCTCGCCCTTTCGCAGCTCGAAGTCGATGGCCGCGGCCTCGACGGCGTCGACCGGCGCTATCTCTCGGCGATCGCCCACAATTACGCCGGCGGTCCGGTCGGCGTCGAGACGATGGTGGCGGCGCTCGGCGAGGAGCGGGACGTGATCGAGGAAGTGATCGAGCCCTACCTCATTCAGGAGGGCTTTCTGCAAAGGACGCCGCGCGGTCGCGTTTTGACCGAATCCGGCTTTCGCCATCTGGGAGTGCCGGTGCCCGCCGGGCTTCTCAACGAGCGCGATCTTTTTGCCCGTCTCGGGGCGGGCGGGCTCGCGGAAGAGGCGTCATGACCGCCTCGATTTTGGAGAACGGCGAAAGCTTCGCACGGAGCTACCCGGGTGACTTCGAACCCTTCCCTCAACTTCGTCCAAAAGACGCCATAAAAGGTCCATAGGAATGCCGTCCTCTGCGGTCAACGCTCTGCCGCTTGCGGGTCCTGTCGTGCACGATCTTTCGATACTCGGGCTTTTTCTGCAGGCCGACACGCTCGTCAAGCTGGTGTTGCTGATCCTCCTTGCCGCTTCCTTCTGGTCGTGGGCGATCATCTTCGACAAGGTGATGCGCTTGCGCCGCCTGCGCAAAGCCGCCTCCAGCTTCGAAGAGAGCTTTTGGTCGGGCGGCTCGCTCGACGATCTCTACGAGCGGGTCGGGCAGCGCCCGCCCGATCCGATGACGGCCGTCTTTTCCGCGGCGATGCGCGAGTGGCGGCGCAGCGCGGCCAAAGGTCTGCTCACCACGAGCCCAATGCGTTCGAGCCTCCAGCAGCGCATCGAGCGCGTGATGAACGTGACGGTCGGGCGCGAAATGGAGCGGGTCGAGCGGTTCATGGCGTTTCTCGCGACGGTCGGCTCGACCGCGCCGTTCGTCGGTCTCTTCGGGACCGTATGGGGCATCATGAACAGCTTCCAGTCGATCGCGGCGGTCAAGAACACGAGCCTTGCCGTCGTTGCGCCGGGGATTGCCGAATCGCTCTTTGCCACGGCGTTGGGGCTGGTGGCCGCGATTCCCGCCGTCGTCGCCTACAACAA
>JAKAOO010000307.1 GCA_021812165.1 Pseudomonadota bacterium
CCGATCTTCATGGTTTCCGGGCCCGGCCCTCAAGGGCCGTCCCGGAATGACAGGAGGTTTTTCCGCATCCTCTTAGGCGCCGGGTTCGGGCGGCCGGCGCCGGTGCCAGTCCGTTGCCTCCTCGTAAGCCCAGCCGATCTTGAGCGCCAAGGCTTCCTCTTCGCCGCGGCAGACGATCTGGAGCGCGCTCGGCAATCCGCTCGTCGTAAAGCCGTTGGGGAGAGAAAGCGCGCAAAGATCGAGGAAATTGACAAAGCGCGTGAAGTGCGCGGGCGTCGATTTCTGGTCGACGGCTTCGAGCGGGATCGCCGCCCTTTGCGTGGTCGGCGTCAGAAGCGCATCGACCCCGGCGAGCGCCTCTGCGAACGCGCGCTTTGCCGCCTCCCGTTCGGCGAGAGCGGCGAGATAGTCGCGCGCCGAGATTTTGCGCCCGGGCCGGATACGCGGGCGCACCGCCTCGTCGATGGCGAGCGCATCGTTGTCGATGAGATCGCCGAGAAGAAAATAGGCTTCGGCGGCGATGATGCGGCCCGTTGCCTCTGTGTAATCGGCAAAGCGGCAGGGAAGGGCGATCTCGACGATCTCGGCGCCGAGACGGGCCAGATCTTCGAGGGAGCGGTCGTAGGCGGCGAGAACTTCGGGATCGACGCCCGCGCGCTCGGACAGAGGCATGCGGGCGAGACGCAAGCCCTTGACCCCGCGCCGCAGCCCCGGGATCGGGTCTTCGGCCGAGGCACGGACAAGCGTTCTCGCGTCGAGCGGATCGGGTCCCGCCATGGCTCGATAGAGAAGCGCCGCATCCTCGACGCTGCGCGCCATCGGTCCCGGCGTGTCGAGCGTCGGAGAGAGAGGCAGCACGCCGAAGGTGCTGACCCGGCCGATCGTGGTCTTGAGGCCGGCAAGACCGCACCAGGAAGAAGGGAGCCGCACCGATCCCCCGGTGTCGGTGCCGATGGCCCAGGGCGCGAGCGCCGCGGCGACGGCGACGCCCGAACCGGCGCTCGAACCTCCGGGCGTGCGATGAGTGGCCGGATCCCACGGGTTCCACGGTGTCCCCATGTGCTGGTTGGTGCCCCAGCCGCCCATCGCAAACTCGACCGTATGCGTCTTGCCGAGCACGATCACCCCTTGCGAGACGAGTCGGCGAACAAGCGTCGCCGTCACCGGGGAACGCCGCTCGCGCCAGACGAACGAGCCTCCCGTCGTCACCCTTCCCTCGATTTCGATCAGGTCTTTGAGGGCGATGGGGATGCCGTGGAGAGGGCCGATGCCGTGCCCGGAGCGGATCGCCTTGTCCGCCGCCTCGGCGGCAAGCCTCGCGTCCTTTTCATAAACCTCGACAAAGGCGTGAAGCTTCCCGTCGAAGGCGGCGATCCGCCGAAGGCAAGCCTCGACGACATCGATCGGGGAAAGTCGGCGCGCGGCGATCTCGGCCGAAAGCGTATGGGCCGGAAGAAAAGCCGGATCTTCCTTGGGCGAGGGCATGGGGCGTTATCCTTTCCCTTTTCGCGTGAGCATAGACCGCCGGCCGCCGATCCTGTCAACCGGAGCGGAAAGGCGCTTGCCGCGCAGCAGCGTTTCAGTGGATTGTCGCCGTGTGGCAAAAGCGGCGGCGGCAAGACCGAAGAGGAAGGGCGAGGAGCGCGCAGATGAATGAGGGCAGGCCGATCGAAAAGGATATGAGCGCGAAGCTGCGGCGATATTGGAATGAGGTCGCCGGCCCGCGCTGGGTTGCGCACCAAGGCTTTCAGGAGCGGCGCTTAGAGAGCGTCAACGAGCGTCTTCTCGCGGGCGCGGCCCCGGCTCCGGGCGAGAGGGTGCTCGAGATCGGGTGCGGCACCGGGGCGACTACGGCGCCTCTCGCCGCGGCCGTCGGGATGAGCGGCCGGGTTCTCGCGGTCGACATCTCCGCGCCGATGCTGGCGGCCGCGCGCCGGCGCCTCGAGGAAGGCTCGCCGCAAGTCCGCTTCCTCCTCGCCGACGCCGCGACGCAACGCTTCGAGCGCGAATGCTTCGATCTCGTCGTCTCGCGCTTCGGGCTCATGTTTTTCGCCGATCCGGCAGCCGCTTTTGGAAACCTTCTTGCCGCCTCGCGGCGAGGCGGGCGGCTCGTCTTCGCGTGCTGGGCGCCTCTTGCCGAAAATCCCCACTGGCTCATTCCTTACGAGGTCGCCCTGCGGCATTTGGGGCCTCCTCCACCGCAGGCTCCGCACGCGCCGGGCCCGCTTTCGCTTTCCGATCCCGACCATGTCGAGGCAATCTTGAGCAAGGCGGGGTTCGAGAACATCACGATCCGGCGCGAACGCTTTGCGGTCATGGGTTCGACGCCCGAGGAGGAAACCGAACACGCCATGGCGATGGGTCCCCCGGCAACGCTCATCGAGGAGAAGAAACCAAGCGACGAGGTCCGCGAGCGGATCCGGCGCGAGATGGTTGTGGCCTTTGCCGCCTGCGGCCGAAAGGAGCTCCCGGCGACGCTCTTTCTGGTCTCTTCGCGCCGTCCGCGATGATCCTCGCCCGAGGTGGCGATGCAGCCTCTCGACGAGGAAGCGATGCCATCTCCGGGGTGCGGGAAGAAAAATAATTCCCGTGCCCGCAAGGCATTTTGCGCCCAATGCGGCGTCTCATGGGGGGCCGCTTGACCCTGCTTTTGCGCACCGTTAAACCCGTTCTCCGGGAAAGCCTCCCTCCCTAGAGGACAACAGCCATGCAAAAGATCCGCGGCATCATCCCGCCTGCCACCACGCCTTTCGACGCCGACGGCGCCATCGATTTTGCGGCCGCCCGAGAGCAGGTTCGCTGGCTCCTGCGCCAAGGCGTTCATGGTCTCGCAATCGGCGGCAGCACCGGCGAGGGTCAGACCCTCGAGGTGGACGAATTCCGCCGCCTGATCGCCGCGACGGTCGAGGAAGTCGCCGGAAAGGTCCCCGTGATCGCCGGCATCACAGTCCACT
>JAKAOO010000308.1 GCA_021812165.1 Pseudomonadota bacterium
AGCAGCCTCGACCGCTTCCGCGCGCGCCTTTTCCGGAGAGTGTCCGTTCTTCCGGCGGCGCTGCCACGGCCGTAGGCCGGCTTTTTGGGCCTCGCGGGGAGAGCGATAAAAACGAACGTTCTCGCGGCGCGGCAGCCGCGCCGCGCAAGAGGGTCGGCAATAGACGCCCGTCGTCAGCACCGAATAGTAAAAGCGGCCGTCGGCGCTTCTGTCGCGGTGCGCGACGGCGTCCCATCGCGCTTCCTCGCTTTCGAAAGACGGCGTCTCGGCATTGGCGTAAAGGGCGGGCATGGCGGAGATCCTTCCGGCTCTTGGCTCTATCCTCTCCCCATATTTGGCGACCCTTGGCCCGGGCGCACTCCGCTCCTTGCTGTGGAATTAGGCGCGGCGGAAACCGGGCGGGTGAAGGTCTCGGACTTGCGAAGCCCTATTCGCCAAGAGAGCCGCCGTCGCTGAGTTGGAGGGGCCGAGCGCCGGTTGCCGCGAGAGCAAGGTTCGCGAGCGGCCAAGGGTCGGGGGAGAGCGGGCAAATACGGGATCCCCCCGAAGGCGCGAGGCCGTATCTGACGCGTGCGAAACCCGCGAGAAGCCGCGGCGAGAGGCGCGCGGAAGGGCTTTCGAGCGCCGCAAGCGACAACAGGTCGATCTCCTCGGCGATACGGCGGGGGGTTCCGGAATCGGCCCAATAACCGCGCATCCTCTCCGCCGCGTCGCTGAGAAACAGGAAGGAATGCCAGTGAGAGACCGCGATGACGGCATGAACGAGATCGATCGAAGCGTCTTCAAGGTCTGCGGCGAAAAGATCGCCCTCGATCAGGATTCGTCGCCTCCCGAAGAGGAACATCGGCCGGAAGAGCGCACGCTCTCTCGCGCTCAACCCGTCCGCGAGCGGGGCCTTTGCGCCGCTCAATAGAGCGGGGCGCCAGACGCAAACACATTTCTCCTTGCGCGAGCATCGGCTCGGCGCCACGCCGCTCATCTCCCGCATGAGGTACTCCTTATAGGGGAAATACAGATAGATCACTCTTCTTTTGAGCGCTAACCACGCGCTCTGCGGCAGATTGCCGCACCTTTCCGGCTGCGCCGCCATACCGGACGATGCGGGAGCGACCCGCTCCGGCGTCAGGGAGGGTCGCCCGTGTCGGCGACGAGACCGGCGCATCCGATGCCGTAGACCGCGCAGGTCTCGTCGTTTTCCGAACTGTCGCCGCTGATGCCGACGGCGCCGACGATCTCGCCCTCGGCATTGCGCACGAGAACGCCGCCGGGAACCGGAATGATGCGGCCGCCGGAGGCCGCGCAAAGCGCCTCGACAAAAATCGGGTTTCGGGCCGCGCGGCGGGCGAATTCGCGTCCTCCAAACCCCATGCCCAAAGCGCCCCAGGCTTTGCCGCTCGCGATTTCCGGGCGCAGAAGGCTCGACCCGTCTTCGCGCTTCAGCACCTTCAATTGTCCGCCGCAATCGAGCACGGCGACGGTCAATGGCCGAAAACCGAGTTCGCGCCCCTTCTCCAGGGCCTTGTCGACGATGATCGAGGCTTGTTCGAGAGTGAATGCGCTCATCGCTCTTTCTCCATTTGCATCGCGGGGCAATTGCAGGCTCGGCGGCAGGCCGGATCGACTCAAACCCGGCGCGCGAGCTCTGCCCAACGGTCGAGAATGGGCAGAACGGTGGCGGCCTTTTCCGAGGGGAGGCTGACGACGACGCGGGCGACGCCCTCGCCGCGATAACGCAGAAGCCGCTCGCGGTTCTCCGCAGCGCCAAAGATGGTGACCGGGACGCCGTCGAGGTCGCGCGCGGCCTCCGCCGCCATTTGCCGAAACTGCGGCAGGAAGGCCGCGACGTCCTCGTATTGCGGACGGCTGGCGTTGGGTACCCAGCCATTGCCATAGCGCAAGGCGCGGCGGGCGCCCTGAGGGAAGGCGCCGGCGACGATGACGGGCGGATGCGGTTTCTGCACCGGTTTCGGCCAGGTCATCATCACCGGGAAATCGACGAATTCGCCGTGGTACTCGGCCTTCTCCTTGGTCCAGATCTCCTTCATCGCCTCGATCCGCTCGCGCATCAGCGTGAAGCGGGTTTTGAAGAGCGTTCCGTGATCGGCCATTTCCTCGGCATTCCAGCCGCCGCCGACGCCGAAAAGGAACCGTCCGCCGCAAAGGGTGTCGATCGAGGCGACGAGCTTTGCCGTCTGGACCGGATCACGCTGGATGACGAGGCAAATCCCGGTCGCGACCTTGAGGGTCTTCGTCGCCATCGCCGCCGCGGTCAACGTGACGAAAGGATCCATGACATCGTAATAGCGTTTGGGCAACTCGCCGCCCGCCGGAAAAGGGGAGAGGCGCGAGATCGGGATGTGCGAGTGCTCGGGAGCCCAGAGCGACTCGAAACCGCGCTCTTCGAGCGCGCGGGCAAGCTCGCCTGGAGCCATCGAATAATCGGTGAAGAACATCGACGCGCCAAAATCCATCACGCCTCTCCTTGTTCGCTCAATTCTCCGCTGCGGCTTGTCGCCGACGCGCCGCAAGGCTTCTCTTCGAGCCGCGCCTTCAGGCAAGGCTCTGCGATCGGACATATGTAGAGCCGAACCGCTCTGCCGATAAAGAGGCAGAAAAGCCCATGCGACGCTCAGCCGGCGCTGCGCCTCGTTCCCGCTTTCCCGCCGCAGCGGCACCGACGGCATTGACCTCGATCAAGGCAAAGCGGGCGAAGCTGAGGTCTCCTCGTCCCCATGACCGATCCGACAAAAGAGGAGCCTTTACGCGAAGCCGTCGCACTCTTCCACGATGAAGCCGCTCTCGAAGGCGCGCTCGCCGCCCTCGGCCACGCCGGATTTGCATCCGAGAGGATCTCGCTTTTGGCGAGCTGCGAGGCGGTCGAAGCGAAACTCGGCCACCGCTTCCGCAAAGTAGCCGCTCTCGAAAGATCGGAA
>JAKAOO010000094.1 GCA_021812165.1 Pseudomonadota bacterium
TCTGCGAATAGTCGAATTCCCGCAACGCGGCCGGTCGCAGAAGGCTCTCGCCCTCGAAGTCATGCCTTTGCGCCATTCGATTTCCGTTTGATTGGCGCTCGCTGCGAACCGGTCTCTCGATTTTCTGTTGCCAGCCCTATGGGAAGTGGCTAGGGTCCTGCGGTCGAACACCGCTCGCCGGACTAGCTTCGAGGGCGAAGACGTCAAAGGGGAAGGGAGGACCCTTGGCATCGCTCATGGCGTAGGCGTGTCCAAGAGCGGGGCTTCGGCTTGAGGCCGCAACCTGGTCCGGGCTTTCGCGCCGGACGCCAACGGTCCGGCAACGCCGTGGGGGGATATGGTCAGCGATCAGGCGATCTGGGGAAAGAGGCTCTTTCCTTCGCTCACGCTTTCGCTTCGAACGAAAGCGGGCTTGAGGTTTTCCGCGCTTCCCGCTCGCGCGGCGGCCGCAGGGCTCCTCGTGGTCTTGATCGGTGGGGCCGCGCTCAGCTATCTCGGCTTGCGCCTTGTCACCGATGCGCGCCTTCTGGCCGCGCAGCAGGCCACCGAGAGGCGCGTGGAGCGTGCCAATCTCGCGCTTGCGAAAAAGCTTGCGGTGCTTGAGGACAAGCTTGGAGAAGCGACCCGCGGTCGCGAAGAGGCCGAGCGCCGGCTCACCGCGCTCTCCGGTCAGTCGGGACTTTTGCGCGGCCTTCTTTTGACCGCGCAGACGAAGCTCGATAGCCTCGACCGAGCGCAGAGCGCGCTTTCCGACGAGGCGGGCGCGATCGAGCGCCGGCTCGCCCAGTCGCAACGCGCAGCCTCTTCGAAACAAAGCCGGATCGCCACGCTCCAGCGCTCGCTCGGCAGCACCGAAAGGCGGCTTCACCAAGCGCAGGCGGAACGTGCAACGCTATCGGCGCGCCTCGCTCGGCTTGAAGCGGAACAGGCGCAAGAAAAACAGCGCGAAGCGGTGTATCGGGCAAGCCTACGGCGCTGGGCAAAGGAACTACAGAAGGCGAATTCGGAACGGGACCAGCTGAAGATGCGCCTTGGCCGGCTCGGCCAAAAGTTCTCGCAGCGTGATGTCCGTCGGCCGCGGCCGGGGACTGTCGCCGCAGCGCCGCGCGGGATTCTGGGACTCGACGCCGGCACGCTCGGCAAATTTGAGCGGGCGCTGGCTTCCACAGGGCTTGATGTTCGCCGTCTCTTCGCCAGTTTCGGCGCCAATCGCGACGAGGGCGGGCCGTTCGTGCCGCCGCCCAAAGGGGGGAAGCTGCCTGACCAGCTCAGCACCAAGCAGCTTGCCGCGCTGCGTCGGGTGGCAAAGGCGCTGCCGCTTAGCCTGCCGCTCCATCACTTCCGCATGACGAGCCCCTTCGGCATGCGCCGCGATCCCTTCAACGGACGCCCCGCCTTTCATCCCGGTGTGGATCTCGCGGCGCCTTTCGGAACGCCCGTTTACGCGACCGCGCCCGGCGTCGTCGTCTATGCCGGCTGGGATGGCGGCTACGGCAAATTGATCAAGATCGACGATGGCCATGGGATCGCGACCTGGTACGGTCACCTCCACGGTTACACCGTCCTTACCGGCGAGCACGTGGCAGTGGGAACGCAGATCGGCTATGAGGGCTCGACCGGCCGCAGCACCGGGCCTCATGTGATCTATCAGATCAATGTCAACGGCCACCCGCAAAACCCGATGAAATTCGTCGCGCTCGGCCGCCTGATCCCGGCCGCCGCGCGCTGAGCGGCGGGCTCGCGCCAGCCAGCGATAGGATCGCGCCTTAAGCCGCTCAAGGCGGGTCAGCGGGCGAGGTCGCTGGCGAGGGAAAAGGCCGATCTCGTGTCGTCCCGGCCGCGATAGATCTGCACGTTTTCAAGCACGCGCTCGACGTATTCGCGCGTCTCGTCAAAGGGGATCATCTCGATCCAGTCGACCATGCCGGCCTTGCCGCCGCGGGGATCGCCCAATTCGCCAAGCCACTGCCGGACGCGGCGTGGACCCGCGTTGTAGGCCGCGATGGCGAGAGCATACGAGCCGCCGAAATTTTCGAGCAGATCGTCGAGGTAATGGCGGCCGAGGCGCAGATTATAATTGGGATCGGTGAGGAGGCGCGCGGGTGAGAAGGGGACGCCGATGCGCTTCGCCATGGCGCTTGCCGTCGCCGGCATCAGCTGCATCAGGCCGAGCGCGCCGGACGCGCTCCTGGCGTCGGTCTCGAACGCGCTTTCCTGGCGGATTACTGCGTAAAGGAGGGCGTGCTCCGCCACTCCGCCGCTCGGCAAGGGGATAACGGGATACCCTTCGCGCATCAGAGGCATGCCCGCCGCGAGCGCGCGCCACGCCACGGTTATGGCGATATCGGGGCGACCGTGCGCTTGGGCAAGAGCGGCGGTCATCGCAAAATCGAGCGGGCTCTTCGCCCCCTTGGTCAGGCTCAAAAGAAAGCTTTTGGCAAGACTATCCTTGCCGAGAGCAAAAAAGATTTCTGCAGCGCGGACCCGCGCGCGCGCTTCGAAGCGCGCGCGCGCGGCGGCGCTCGGTTGAGGCTCCGGCACCGGATCGGGAGGGGCGTTCCGGCCAAGCTCATGGGCGGCGAGCTGGCCGTAATACGTCGCAACGTCTTGGGCGCCTGCCGCATACCATTTTTCGGCGAGCGCTTTTTTCCCTTCGGCCTCGGCGGCGCGCCCGCCCCAGTAACCGGCGCGGGCCTTGGCGTCGGCGCTCGTCGCCCGGGCGAGAACGCGCGCGAAATGATCGAAGGCAAGCCCCGGCCTCTTCATAAAGCACAACGCGATATACCCGCCGAGAAATTCCGCTTCGGACAGCGCTTCCCCACGGATCGACCCGTGCTCTTCGACGAGACGGTAGGCAAGCGCGGGATTGCCGGAGGCCAGAACCCGACGGGCAATGATCCGCCTCTCTGTCCACCAGAGACCGGGATGTTGCGGATCGTCGGGCTCGGCCAAAAGGATCGTCACCGCGTTGCCGATCATCCCCTTTTGCCGGTACCAATGAAGCTCGGCATAGAGAAGGCCCGGGTCCGAGCGCAGAGAGGCCGGGACCTTGAGCCAGAGCGCCGGCGCGTTCGGCGTCCCCTCGGCAAGCGCGAGGCGCACCTTGGCGAGCGCTTGCCAGCCGGGCGGGACGAGAGGCAGCATGCGCAACGCCTCTTCGCGCTTTCCCTCCCACAACAGCCGGTCGAGGCGCTTGATGTTGTCCGCGGCGGTAAGCTGTGCGCCGTGCCGGGCAAGGAAGTTCTTTTCGTCGGCCGGGCCGAAATCGCCGTCGACCCAAGCGGCGCGCAGCGCCGCGGTGCCGCCTGCGACGTTTCCCGAATCGAGCAAGAGCTCGGCGGCGCGAACCCTGCCCAAGGTACTGATCGGCGGGTGGCGTTTCAGCCACGCTCTCGCAACGTCATCGGGAACGTTGGAGAGCGCTTTCTCGGCGGCCCGCAGCAGCGCTTTTTGTCTCGGCCAGTCCGGGTTTGCCCTGATGAACTGGCTGACCTCGGCGAAGCTCCCGGTGGCGGGCCCGTGCGTGTAATCGAGCCAGCGCAAGAGCTTTAAAGGCAGGGGATCCTTGACCGCGGCAAGATCGCCATAGGCGAGGTTCCACTTGCCCTTGTGCGCCGCGGTGAGCGCCGAACGCATCGCCGCGAGGTCGGGGGAGGAGAGCGCCTCGCTCTTCGCCCTCTCTATGCCGAGGAGCGTGAGGCAAAGAAGGATAAAGAGTGCGAGGCGGGAAACCGGAGGCAAGGGTGAGCCCTCCAGCCTTGTGTCAATGATGAGACGCGCCTGCTTAACTTCTTTTGAGGCGCGGAGCAAGCCGCCGCCGCCTCGCGAGCGTTCTCGCTCTTGGCGGCACGGTTGAACGCGGCCGTCGCGGGGTCTATCGTCTTCGAACGAACCTCGGAGGAAACGATGTTCAAAGGATCGCTTGTGGCACTCATCACGCCCTTCCGCGATGGAAGAATCGACGAAAAGGCGTTCGAGGAGCTGGTGGCGTGGCAGCTCGCCGAAGGCACGCACGGCCTGGTGCCGTGCGGCACGACCGGCGAATCGCCCACTCTCGGCGGCGACGAGCGGTTCCGCCTGATCGCGATCTCGGCCGAGCTGGCGAAAGGCAAGGCTCCCGTCATCGCCGGCACCGGGTCGAACTCCACCGAACACTCGATCGAGACGACGCGCGAGGCGAAGAAGGCGGGCGCGGACGCCGCGCTCGTCGTCTGCCCCTATTACAACCGTCCGACCCAAGAGGGGCTTTACCAGCATTTCAAGGCGATCCACGATGCGGTCGACCTGCCGATCGTCATCTACAACATTCCCGGCCGGACCGGGGTCGACATGTCGAACGCGACGATGGCGCGCCTCGCGCGCCTGCCGAACATCGTCGGGGTCAAGGACGCGACCAACGACCTCAACCGGCCGCTGCGCATGCGGGTCGAGATCGGCGCGGATTTCTGCCTCTTGTCGGGGGAGGACGCGACCGCTGTCGCTTATCTCGCGCAAGGCGGGCAGGGCTGCATCTCCGTCACCGCCAATGTGGCGCCAAAGCTTCTCGGCCGCATGCATGAAGCCTGGCAAAAGGGCGACCTCGCCACCGTTCGGCAGATCAACGAGCGTCTTATCCCGCTTCACGACGCGCTGTTCGCGGAAACGAGCCCGGCGCCGGTCAAATACGCCGCCTCGCTCCTCGGCCGCTGCAGCGCCGAGTTGCGCCAGCCCTTGTGGCCGATTTCGTCGGAGACGAGAGAAAGGGTGGAGCGCGCGATGCGGGGCGCCGGCCTCATCAATTGACGGCTCTCTTTGCGGGAGCGCTCTCGCGCCAATGAAGGGTCGCTTCGCCGCGCTCAACCGCCGGGCGCGCCACGATTATCTGATCGAGGATACGCTCGAGGCGGGGCTCGCGCTTCAGGGAAGCGAGGTCAAGGTGCTGCGCCAGGGCGAAGCGAGCATCGCCGAGGCGTATGCCGACGAGAGGGAAGGCGAACTCTATCTCATCGACGCCAACATCCCGCGATACAAGGCTTCCGGGCGTTTCAACCACGAGCCGCGGCGGCCGCGCAAGCTTCTCCTCCACAAGAAAGAGATGATGAAGCTCTTGGGCGCGATGCGGCGCGAGGGGATGACGGTGATCCCGCTTGCGATTTATTTCAACGAGCGCGGCCGCGCCAAGGTCGAGCTCGGGCTTGCCCGCGGCAAAAGGAAAGCCGACAAACGCGCCGCCGAGCGGGATCGCGACTGGGAGAGGCACCGGGCGCGTCTCCTGAGGAGCCGCAGCCTCTGACGGCTTTTTTTTGGCGATAAGGACCTGGCGCTGATGGAGGTGAAGCGGCTGCCGCAATCGCCGCTTGACAATCACAGCCTGTCGCCAACATCTCGGCCGAGCGATCAAGCGCTTCCGTCACGGCGGCTTGCGGCGGCTCTACGAGGAAAGTTCGGATCGAGGCCTCAACCGAGAGCATGTGGAGAAGATCGCCCGTATCCTGGCGCGCCTCGACGTGGCCTCGAAGCCGGGCGATCTCGACCTCCCGGGGTCCGACTTCACCCACTGAAAGGCGAGATGTCAGGGTATTGGAGCATCACGGTTCGGGCCAATTGGCGGATCGTCTTCCGCTTCGATGGCGGGGGCGTAACGGATGTTGATCTCGTCGACTATCACTGAGGAGTCGTAAGGCGCTCAAGAATGAGCATGAAAAATCCACCTCATCCCGGCCTTTCCATCCGGCACGATTGCTTGGAGCCTCTCGGCCTCACGGTCAGTGCGGGTGCCAGGATCCTCGGCGTCACGCGGCAGGCTCTTAACAATATCGTGAACGGCAGGGCGGGCATCTCTCCTGAGATGGCGATTCGCCTCGACAAAGCTTTCGGCGGGGGGGCCGAGGCTTGGCTTCGCCTGCAAGCTGCTCACGACTTGGCTTTCGCCCGGCGAAACGAGACGAACATCAAAGTCGAGCGCGTTGCGCGTCCGGATGACGAGGAGAGCCGGCCGTTGGACGGTTGAGTGGCGGCCGCGGCTCCTTCGATCGCCGCTGGTGTCTTTCGCACCCAGTCTCCCTTTCCCGAACTCGGTCCCTCAGGTGAGTGGGGCCTCTCGCGCCGGATCTCGCGCGCCATATCCCCTGTAGTCGGGACAATTTCATCCGAGGGATTGCGACGGATTCGATAAGCTCCCGAGTCGGCGGCCAAGGCTGGCGAACACGTCTTCGAACATGGCCTTCGTGAGCTTTCCCGTATTGGTGTTGATGCGCGAGCAGTGATAGCTGTCGGCCAAAAGGAGGCCGCCCGGCAACTCATGGATGTGGCCGTGCGCGAACGGGTAGGAGCCGGGCGGGAGCGCGCGTGCGAGGAGAACGCTGCGGTGCGCGAGGGTGCCGAGCGCGAGAACCGCCTGCAACCCTTCCATCCTCTCGATCTCGCTTTTCAAGAATGGGCGGCAGTTCCCGATCTCGACCGGAAGCGGCCGGTTTTTCGGGGGCACGCAACGCACCGTATTGGTGATCCGCGCATGGCGCAGTTCGAGCCCGTCATCCGCTCGGGCCCCATATTTTCCGTGAGCGAAGCCGAACCGTTCCAGTGTCTCGTAGAGAAGACCGCCCGCGAAATCCCCCGTAAACGGCCGCCCGGTGCGATTGGCACCGGAGACTCCCGGCGCCAGACCGACGATCAGGAGTTCCGCCGATGCCGGGCCAAAGGATGGGACGGGCGCGTTGAACCAATCGGGATGCAAGCCTCGCTGGGTTTCGCGATAGTCAACGAGACGCGGGCAAAGGGAGCAGTCGCGGGGCGGTTCCGAAGGAAGGGGTCGCCTCGCCTCGATGGGCCTCACGCGCTCTCGGCGCCCTCGCCGCGAATCGGCAGCCGGGGCTCCGGGCGCTGCGCCTCCTCGCGCGGATGGTGGTTGCGCATGACGCTCGGGGCGAGCTCCTGCAACTCGATAAAATTGTCGGCTTGGCGGCGCAACTCGTCGGAGACCATGGGCGGGGAGGAGCGGATCGTCGAGACCACGGAGACGCGTACCCCCTTTCTTTGCACCGCCTCGACGAGCCGGCGGAAATCGCCGTCTCCGGAGAACAGGATCGCGTGGTCGATGTGATCCGCCATTTCGAGCATGTCGATCGCCAGCTCGATATCCATGTTGGCCTTGACGCGCCGGCGCCCCATCGCGTCGGTGAACTCCTTGGTCGGCTTTGTGACCATCGTGTAGCCGTTGTAGTCGAGCCAATCGACGAGAGGACGGATTGGCGAATATTCCTGATCCTCGACCAAGGCGGTATAATAAAATGCGCGAATGAGACGCCCCTTCGTACTGAACAGGTCTAAGAGACGCTTATAGTCTATGTCGAAGGCGAGGCCGCGGGCCGCGGAATAAAGGTTGGCCCCGTCGATGAAGATGGCGATTCTCTCTTCTGGATAGAAAATCATTTTAGATGACTAACCTTTGATATAGGAATCTCCGGTGAGTGTCATACAGCTTATGCCGGCGGTCAAGCCTGCCGCTCGTCTGAGCCGCCCGATGAAGGAACCCGATGAAGGGATGAGAAGAATGTGATTGTGATTGGTCTCGGCGGCAATCTCGAAAGCCCCGCATACGGGGCCCCGCGAAGGACGCTCGAGGCGGCGCTCCTCGCTCTCGAAAGCGAAGGCGTGCGCGTCGCCTCGCGCTCGCGCTTTTATCGAAGCGCACCCGTTCCGCCCTCCGCCCAGCCGGCTTTCGTCAACGCGGTCGCCGCGCTCGATACGACGCTCGGGCCCTCCCCGCTGCTCGCGGCGCTGTCGGCGATCGAAGATCGCTTTGGCCGTGTTCGCGGTGCGAGAAACGCCGCGCGCGTCCTCGATCTCGATCTTCTCGATTACGAGGGCGCGGTAATCGCCACCAAAGCCCTGCAACTTCCTCACCCACGCTTGCACGAGCGCCGTTTCGTGCTCCTCCCGCTTGTCGAGATCGCTCCTCTCTGGCGTCACCCTCTCCTGCGTCTGACGGCGCGCGAACTTCTCGACGCGCTTCCCGCGGGTCAGATGGTCGAGCCGCTCCCGGATTGAACCACCGCGCGCATTGTGCCGTTCGCGCTGCGCCGATATAAGCCTCTCGTCTCGCGACGCCTCTTTTCTTGGAGTCCATCAGGCAAATGACCCAGTACGAATCGGCGCGCACCCATATGATCACGAGCCAGCTGCGGCCGAACAAGATCGCTGACCCGCGGCTGCTGGCGGCCTTCGCGGCCGTGCGGCGAGAGCTGTTCGTGCCCCCTTCGCTGCGCGCGGTCGCCTATGTCGACGACGATCTCCCCGTGGCAGGGGGCCGTGCCCTGATGCGGCCCCTCTTCGCGGGCGCGCTTCTCCTGGCGGCGGCGGCGCGCCCCACCGACAAGGCTCTCGTCGTCGGCGCCGGAACGGGTTACGAAGCGGCGCTTTTGGGGCTCCTTGCGAAAAGCGTCGTGGCGCTCGAAGAGGACGAGAGGCTCGCGCGAATGGCGCGATTCGCCCTTGCGGAAGAAAGAGCCCTTGCGGTCAGCGTTGTCGAGGATGTGCTCGCGAAGGGTCACCGGGCGCGCGCGCCCTACGAGGTGATCTTCTTCGCGGGAGCGATTGCCGAGGTGCCGCAGGAAATCGAAGCGCAGCTCGCCGAAGGCGGCAGGCTCGTCGCCGTCCTGCGGCGCCGGGAGGAAATCGGCCACGGCGTCCTTATGACGCGAATGCCGGCCGCTCTCGGCCGCCGCATTTTGTTCGACGCTGATATCCCCTTTCTTCCCGGCTTTGCCCCCGAGCACGCCTTCAGCTTTTGAGTGCGGGCCTCTCTCTTTTCGCATCGGTGTGACAATGGGGTCACTTTGTTGCGCGACCGTTCGCGTACAATAGGGCGGCGGAAAATGATGCGGCGCGATCATCGCTTACTCGCAACGGCGGCAAGTTCGGCCCTCCTTGTCGGCTTCTTGGCAGGGCCGGCGCAAGCGCAGACGCTGCGAGACGCGCTTGCCTACGCCTATACGAGCAATCCGCAGCTCCTCGCCCAACGGGCGCTCCTGCGGGCGACCGACGAAGGGGTGCCGCAGGCGCTCGCCAACTGGCGGCCGACCGTGACCTTTTCCGGCTCGGCCGGGTATCAGCACTCGATCTTTCAGCCTTCCGGGGCGCCGAGCAGCGCCATCGACCTCACGCCCGAATCCGCCGGGCTCTCTCTCACCCAGCCGATTTATCGCGGCGGACGCAGCGAGGCGCAGCTGCGCGAAGCGCTCGACACCGTCGAGGCGACGCGAGCGGAGACTCTCGCCACGGAGACCGCGGTCTTCCAGCTCGTGGTCACGGCCTATCTCAATGTCGTGCGCGACCAGACCCTGGTCGAGGTCGACCGCGAGAACGAGAAGGTCTTGCGCGAAGAGCTGAAGGCGACCGAGGAGCGTTTTCGGGTCGGCGAAGTGACGGCGACCGATGTCGCTCAGGCGGAATCCGCGCTCGCTCAGGCGACGGCAACGCGCATCGCCGCGCAGGGCACTCTCGCCTCCGATCGCGCCGCCTTTACCCATGCCGTCGGCCGCCCACCGGGGCGGCTGCTCATGCCGCGCGAACGCCCGGCTTTGCCCGCCACGCGCAAAGACGCGCTGCGCCTTGCCGCGCTCGCCAATCCGAGTGTGATCGCGGCGCGCTTTACCGAGCTTGCCGCGCGCCAGCAGGTGGGCGTGGTGCGGGGCCAGCTGTTGCCGCAGATTTCCGTGGTCGGCACGGCGGATCGTGCCTTCGACCAATCGTCGTTCTTCAAGAACGTGTGGCAAAACGACTTTTCGGTCACCGCGCAGATGACGATGCCGCTTTATGAAGGCGGCGCCATCTACTCGCAGACCCGGCAGGCCGAACAGACGGTCGGGCAAAGGCGCAGCCTTCTCGACGATGCGCGCCGCTCGGCGGTGCAAAGCGCGACCCAGTCCTGGGAGACACTGCAGGCGGCGCGGGCCTCCATCAACTCGTTCGAGGCGGCCGTGCGCGCGGCCGAGATCGCTCTCAAAGGCACCGAGCAGGAGGCGCTCGTCGGAACCCGCACGGTCCTCGACGTGCTGATCGCCAACCAACAGCTGTTGACGACCCGCTCCCAACTCGTCAGCGCCGAGCATGATGCCGCACTCGCCGAATTCAACCTCGCGGCGGCGACCGGCCGTCTGATCGCCCCCGATCTCAAGCTGCCGGTCAAGCTCTATGATCTGGACCAGCATTATAACAAGGTGAAAAACAAGTGGTTCGGCTTCGGCGGCGGTCTCGGCGAGTGATCGCGGGGGCGAGGGGTTGGCAAGGCGTCCGCTCTTCTCTAGGCTCCGCCCGGTCAGCGTTCCCGTGTGAGTGCCCTCGATGTCGGACGGAAGATCAAAAGAAGAGCCCTCTCTGCGCGATAAACTCGATCCCCTCGGCCGCAACCGCGCCGGCGAAAATCGCCAGGGGGAAAGAGGCGTTCTCGAATTGACCGAAGCGATCGGCGAAGACGGGTCTGTGCGCCATCTTTCCTCTGCGAGCGGGCGCTCCGAGCCGCGGCCGCCGCGTCCCGAGCGCGGGGAAGAGAGCGCTTCCCCGCGTACCGAGAGCGAGCCGACCCTGGCGAAATCGCCGGCAATCTCGGAAGGGATCGCCTCGGCGACGGCGGCGAGCGCAGCGGCCGCGGCGCTCGCCGGGCTCGCTACGCTCAGCCGCGAGAAGCGCCGCGAAGGAGAAACCCCGCTCGGGGCTGCCGGAAAGACGCTCGAAGAGGTCATCCGCGACCTGCTGCGCCCGCTTTTGGAGGCTTGGCTCAACGACAACCTGCCGGGCCTCGTCGAACGCCTGGTGCGCGAGGAGATCGAGCGCGTCGTGCGCGAAGCCGGGCTGCGCTGAGCGCGCTCGCGGGTGTTTTTACGGACGGGACCCGCGCTTTGAAGAGTTTCAAGAGCGGGTGAAGGATGCTCGACAAATCCTTTGATCCCGCCGCCATCGAAGAGCGGCGTTACGCCCGCTGGGAAAGCTCCGGCGCTTTCGCCGCCGATCCGGAGAGCGACAAACCGCCGTTCACGATCATGATGCCGCCCCCCAATGTGACGGGGAGCCTGCACATGGGTCATGCGCTCACCTTTAGCTTGCAGGACATCCTCATCCGCTTCGAGCGGATGCGCGGGCGCGACGCGCTGTGGCAGCCGGGAACCGACCACGCCGGGATCGCCACCGAGATCGTGGTCGAAAGCCGGCTCGCCGAAGAGGGCAAGGATAAGCGCGCGATGGGGCGCGAAGGCTTCTTGAAGCGCGTCTGGCAATGGAAGGAGGAATCGGGCGGCACCATCACCCGCCAGCTGCGGCGCCTCGGCGCCTCGCCCGATTGGCGGCGCGAGCGCTTCACGCTCGATCCCGGCCTCGCCGCCGCGGTGCGCCGGGTTTTTGTTTCGCTCTACCGGGAAGGCCTCATCTATCGCGACAAACGGCTGGTCAACTGGGATCCGGTGCTGCACACGGTGATCTCGGACCTCGAAGTCGAGGCCCGCGAGACGCGCGGTCGTCTCTGGTATATCCGTTACCCGATCGAGGGGCTTTCCGGGCGGTTCATCACGGTCGCCACGACCCGTCCCGAGACGATGCTCGGCGATACCGCGATCGCCGTCCATCCGGAAGACCCTCGCTACCGGGATCTCGTCGGCAAGAAGGCGATCCTGCCGCTTGCCGAGCGTCCGATCCCGATCCTCGCCGACCCTCACGCCGACCCCAAATGGGGAAGCGGCGCGGTCAAGATCACGCCCGCCCACGATTTCGCGGATTTCGAGGTCGGGCGCCGGCATTCTCTTCCGTTTATCGCCATCTTCGACGCCGATGCCCGGATGGGCGACGCCGTGCCGGAGGCTTATCGCGGGATCGAGCGCTTCGAGGCGCGGCGGCAGGTCGTTGCCGATCTCGAAAAAGAAGGCCTCATCGAGAAGGTCGAAGAGCACACGCTGATGGTTCCTCATCACGCCCGCTCGGGGGTGGTGGTCGAGCCGTATCTGACCGACCAGTGGTTCTGCGACGCCGCAGCGCTCGCAAGAAGGGCGATCGCGGCGGTCGAGAGCGGAGAGAGCGAGTTCGTGCCGCGCCAGTGGGAGAACACGTTTTTCGAGTGGATGCGGAATATCGAACCCTGGTGCCTTTCGCGGCAGCTGTGGTGGGGCCACCGCATCCCCGCCTGGTACGGGCCCGACGGCAGGGTCTTCGTTGCCGAAAGCGAGGCGGAGGCGAGAAGCGAGGCGTCGAAGAAATACGGCGAAAGCGTTCTTCTGCGGCAGGACGAAGACGTCCTCGACACGTGGTTCTCGTCGGCGCTCTGGCCGTTTTCGACCCTCGGCTGGCCGGAAGAGACGAAAGAGCTCCAGCGCTATTATCCGGGCGACGTTCTCGTCACCGGCTTCGACATCATCTTTTTCTGGGTCGCCCGGATGATGATGATGGGACTCCATTTCATGGGCGAGGTGCCGTTCCGCAAAATCTATATTCATGCGCTGGTGCGCGACGAGGGCGGCCAGAAGATGTCGAAGTCGCGCGGCAACATCATCGATCCCTTGAGCCTCATCGATCGCTACGGGTGCGATGCGCTGCGCTTTACGCTCGCCGCTCTCGCCGTGCCGGGCCGCGACATCAAGCTTTCCGAAAGCCGGGTCGCAGGCTACCGCAACTTCGCGACGAAACTCTGGAACGCGGCGCGCTATGCGGAGATGAACGGGTGCCGGCTGGCGCCGGGCTTTGATCCCGGTGCGGCTCGCCTCACCCTCAACCGCTGGATCCTCGGCGCCTGCGCCGAGTGCGCCGCCGCGGTCACCGCCGCGCTCGATGCCTTTCGCTTCGACGAGGCGGCAAGCGCGCTGTATCATTTCCTCTGGGGACGCTTCTGCGACTGGTATCTCGAATTTACAAAGCCCGTTCTGCAAGCCGAGGATGAGGCTGCGGCGGACGAAACCAGAGCCGTGACCGCCTTTGTTCTGGGCGATGTCCTGCATCTCCTGCATCCGATCATGCCGTTTGTGAGCGAAGAGCTTTGGCAGCATCTCGGGGGTGAGCGCGCGGGAATGCTCATCACCGCCTCCTGGCCTCTGCCGCGGCCGGAACTCATCGATCCCGGGGCCGCGGCGGAGATCGAATGGGTCGTCGCGGCGATCTCGACCATCCGCGCGGTCCGCGCCGAGCTGCGCGTTCCCGCGGCGGCGCGCGTTCCGCTTCTGGTGAAGGATGCGGAAGAGGCAGCGCTCAGCCGCATTTCGCGCTATCGCGAGCCGTTCGAACGTCTCGCCCGGGTCGATCGCATGGAGCCGGCAACCCTTCGGCAGGCTCAGGAGGTCCCGAGAGGCGCGGTCCAGGCCGTCGTCCCGGAGGCAACCCTCGTCCTCTCGCTCGGCGAATTCGTCGATCTCGCCCGCGAGAAGGCGCGTCTCTCGAGCGAACTCCAAAAGCTCGAAGGCGAGATCGCGAAGGTTGGCAGGAAGCTTGCAAACCCCGAGTTCGTCGCGAAAGCGAGACCCGAGATCGTCGCCGACGAGCGCGAGCGCGCCGAGGGTGCGAAGCGCGATCGCGACCGCCTCAAAGCGGCTTACGAGCGCTTGCACGCAGTGTGAAGGCCGCCGGCGCGGCGCTCGTTTGGCTGATTGTGCAAGAAAATAAGAGCCAAAGGAGAGGGGTGCGCCGGCGCCGATCTCGCGTGAGGCGAGCGCTCTCGGGCTCCCGGAGACGATCCTGTTTCTCCTGTTATTTACAGGATGGGAACAGGCTGCGCCTCCCAAGCCTTCGGCCAAGCGCATCATCGATGCGGATCATTGCGATAATGATATAGTGCCAATATAGCAATGTCAAGATCCCGGCGCGGCCCTCGGTGAGGGCTCAGCCG
>JAKAOO010000309.1 GCA_021812165.1 Pseudomonadota bacterium
CCGATCTTCTTCCGCTCGCTTGCCTATGAGCGGATCGAAAAGGGCGGCTTCCTCTCGCCGCGATTGAAGGAAATGCTGGAGGCGGGAGCCGCCGTCACCGCCGCCGAGTATGACGCCGCCCTCGCTGAGGCGGCGGCGGCGCGCTCGGGTCTCGGACGATTTTTCGGGGACCTTGACGCCGTTCTCGTTCCGGCGGCTCCGGGCGAAGCGCCGCTCGGATTGGAGGGCACGGGCGACCCGGTTTTCAGTCGGATGTGGACCCTTCTCGGCGTCCCTTGCGTGACGCTTCCGGCGTGCCGGGGCGAAAGCGGGCTGCCGACGGGGGTGCAGCTTGTCGGCAGGATAGGAGAGGACGCGCGCCTCCTCTCCTCAGCCCTTTTTCTCGAACGCGCGCTTGCCGAGGCCTCATGAGGAGAGTGGCCGCAATCTTCTTCGCTGCCGCCCTTGCCGGCTGCGCCCCCTTTGCGACTGTTCCGCAAGCGGCGGGAAAGGGCGAGCCGGCGGGACCGCGCGTCGCCATCTGCTACAATCCGCTGACGAGCGCAAGCCCCGAGGTCGAGAAGTCGGCGCAGCTGCAATGCCCGGCGAAGAGGGCCGCGACCCGCGTCGCCACCGACTGGCGCCTCAACTTTTGCCCGCTCTTCCTGCCGGCGCGCGCGACTTTCGCCTGCGCCGCCGAGAAATAGCGCCGTCGTCTCTTCAGGCGTTGAAAACGACGCGTCCCGCTTCCAACACGTCGTAACCGCCGAGCTCCGCCGCGCGGGCGCGGCAGGCCGATGTCGATGCGAAGCGCAAAAGCCTCTGCACCGGCGGCTCGAAATAATCGCGACGGCGCATCGCGAGATCGAACCGTTCGCTTCTGAGCGGGATGAAATCGAGGCCGAACTCTCGCGCCACCGCGGCGATCGCGACGCCGCAATCGGCGTGGGAATCGCGCACGCGGAGCGCGAGATCGGTTTCGGTGAGCGCCGCCCGCTCGTCGCGCTTGAGGTCGCCGTAAGAGAGGCCCTCGCACGCCAAGAGATAGTAGAGGAGGACCTGCGCTCCGGCACCTTCCTGGCGCCAGGCGAGGCGCAGCTTTTTGATGTCGGCAAGCCGGCGCACTCCGTGCGGGTTCCCGGGCGCCAAGACGAGGCCCTGCTCGCGCTTTGCCCATTCGATGAGCACGACGTCGGGAAGGGCTCGCAAGGCGGGAAGCGAACGCGGATCGTTCTCGCCGGTCTCGGGATCGATGAGATGAAGTCCGGCAAGGACGGCGCGGCCGGAGACGAGGCGCGCGAGCCCCTCCCCGCTCCCGCAAGCAAAAAGCGCCAGTTCCGAGCCCGATTCGCGAAGCGCCCATTCGAGGAGCGGATCGTGGCTGCCGGCGGCAATCGGGGGCGGAGAGGAAAGTTGCGGCCCTTCGTATTCGAGGCTGCGGGCCACCCAAAGGTCGATCATCGCCCTCGGGAACAAGAGCTTGCCGGTGATGCGCGCGCACGGGATGCGGCGCGAGCGGACGAGCTCGTAGATCTTGCGCTCTTTGAGGCGAAGGATCTCGCCGACCTCTTTCGTCGTCAGATATTCCTGCATATTTCCGATCTGCAATGCATGTTTTCCAATTTGCCCGCGCGCTCGGTTTTAGTGCAAAAATAGGACAAGAATGACCGAAGGGCAAATCTTGGGAGAACGAGATGAACTGGAACCGCGTTGGGTTCGCCGCGCTTTGCGGCTTCCTCGCAGCCCTTTTCCTGCCGGCGGCGCAAGCCGCCGCGGCCGGGCGCGAGCGCCTCGAAATCTTCGCCGCCGGAACGCTTGCCCGTCCGTTCCGCGAGATCGACGCCCTCTTTTCGCGCCGCCATCCGAATGTCGTGCCTGAGCCGCAGTTTGGCGGAAGCGTCAAGATGGCGCGCGAGATCACCGAGCTTCACGAGCCCGCCGACATCCTCGCCGTCGCCGACTACAGCGTCATCCCGAACTACCTTTTCGCGAGCGGCTCTCGCCCCGCCTATGCGACCTGGTATGCGGGCTTTGCGCGCAACGCCATCACCTTCGTCTATACGCCGAAAAGCAAATACGCGGGCAAGGTCTCCCTCAAGAACTGGTACAAGATCCTCGCCCGCCCGGGTGTCGAGGTCGGGCGATCGAACCCCGATACCGACCCTTCGGGCTACCAGACGCTGCAGATGCTGAATCTCGCGCAGAAGTATTACCGTGCGCCGGGCCTTGCCGCGGGAGTTCTCAAGAACGCGCCAAAGACCAATATGCGCGACACGGAGACTTCGCTCATCTCGACCCTCCAGCTCGGAGATATCGACTATCTCGCGATCTACCGTTCGGATGCGCTCCAGCACCATTTCCGGTATCTCGCGCTGCCGCCAAAGATCAATCTTTCGAGCCCCGCCGATGCCGCCTTTTACAAGACTGCCGTGGCGCACACGAAGAACGGGGCGGTTGCCGGCCGGCCGATCGTTTATGCGGCGACGATCGTCAAGGGAGCGGCCCATGCCGAAGCGGCTGCGCAATATCTCGCGCTGCTGTTCGGCCCGGAGGGGCAAAAGATTCTGAAGAAGAACGGGTTTTTGACGCTTCGCCCGGCCTTTGCCGAAAACGCCGCGGCAATGCCGCCGGCGCTGCGCTCGTTGGTCAAACCCTGGCCCGGCCCGTGACGGATTTGGGCGGCGACCGTAGAGATGCCGCTCATCGCCGGAGCCGCCCGCGGGGGCGGAGAGGGTCGGGGGTGGGGGCAGTCCCGGAGCCCTCGGCGATGTCCACCTCACCCTCCCATCGCTCAGCGATGGGCCCCTCCCTCTCCCCTCTAAAGGTGTAAAGGCCGGAGACATGGTGAACGGATGTTCGGGGACATGGTGAACGGGTTGGCAGTGGCGCAACTCGTCCCGGTAGTCCACGGGAGGGACCCGCGCCGCGAGGGAGCGCGC
>JAKAOO010000095.1 GCA_021812165.1 Pseudomonadota bacterium
TGCGCACCGCCTTTGTCAATCGCCGGCATCGGCCGTATGGCAAGACGCCGCATCAGCCCGATCTCACCGTCTTCAGCCTCAAGGAGCTTGCCGATCTCCTCGCCGGCGAGCCTGCAAAAGGGAATTGACCGCAAAGCGCGCTCTTGCTAAAGAGCATTCACGATGAACACCGGACGCTATCAGTTTCGACTTACGAGCGCGGCGCTTCCAAAGAGCGCCGACCGCTGACGCGTCTCGTTCTCCCGCGTGGAGAGCTTAAGAGTTCGGTGTCGTCGATGTTTTTCTTTCCCTCGTTAGGCCGCTTTCCTCGTTTTCTCGGCGCGTCGGTTTTGCGTTTCGAGCGCCGACTTAGAAGCGGCCGGCCTCTCATCCGGCCGGCCGGGGCATTTTTCTAACTGAGGAAAGCGCAGACGCCGAGAGCGGCGTCGATCCGTTGAAGAGGAATAAAGAATGACCCAAATGCCGATACACCGATACCGGCCGTTTCCGCCGATCGATCTGCCGGACCGCACATGGCCCTCGCGGGTGATCGATCGCGCGCCCACCTGGTGCAGCGTCGATCTGCGCGACGGCAACCAGGCGCTCATCGAGCCGATGGGGCCCGAGCGCAAACGGCGAATGTTCGAGCTTCTGTTGAAGCTCGGTTTCAAAGAGATTGAGGTCGGCTTTCCTTCGGCCTCCGAGACCGATTTCGCGTTCCTTCGCGAGCTTATAGAAGAAGATCTCATTCCCGACGACGTGGCGATCCAGGTCTTGACGCAGTCGCGCCCCGAACTCATCGCGCGCACTTTCGAGGCGATCCGCGGCGCCCCCCGCGCCATCGTTCACCTTTACAACTCGACCTCGGAGCTGCAGCGCCGGGTCGTGTTCGGCCTCGACAAAGAAGGGATCATCGATATCGCCGTCATGGGGGCGCGCCTTATTGCCGAGCACACCGCGGCCACCGCCGGCGGCGAGATCGTCTACCAATATTCGCCGGAAAGCTTCAGCGGCACCGAACTGCCCTTCGCCGTCGAGATCTGCGAGAGGGTGATGGACGTGTGGCGGCCGAGCCCAGAGAGGAAGATGATCCTCAACCTTCCGGGTACGGTCGAGATGGCGACCGCCAATGTCTATGCCGACCAGATCGAGTGGTTCGCACGCCATGTCCGCGACCGCGACTCGTTTATTCTCAGCATCCATCCCCACAACGACCGCGGCACCGCCGTCGCCGCGGCCGAGCTTGCGGTGATGGCGGGGGCGCAGAGGGTCGAAGGGACGCTTTTCGGCAACGGCGAGCGCACCGGCAATGTCGATGTCATGACGTTGGCGCTCAACCTCTTCAGCCAAGGGGTCGATCCCGGTCTCGTCGTCAGCGATATCGACGAGGTCGTCCGCACCGTCGAATACTGCAACCAGCTTCCCGTCCACCCGCGCCATCCTTATGCGGGCGAACTCGTCTATACGGCGTTTTCGGGCTCGCACCAGGACGCGATCAAAAAGGGCTTCGAGGCGCTTGAGAGACGCAATGACAATTTCTGGGAGGTGCCGTACCTGCCGGTCGATCCCAAGGATCTGGGGCGCACCTACGAGGCCGTCATCCGCGTCAACAGCCAGTCGGGGAAGGGCGGGGTCGCCTATGTGATGAAGGCCGATCGGGGGCTCGATCTGCCGCGTGGGCTGCAAGTCGAGTTCAGCCGCATCGTGCAGGAGGTTGCCGACCGCACGGGGAAGGAGCAGACGAGCGGCGATCTGTGGGCGCTCTTTGAGGCCACCTATCTCGCGAAAGGCGCGCTTGGGCTCATCGACTACACGCTTTTGCCCGGAGAGAGCGCTGCGCGACGCCGGGTTGCCGCGAAGGTCGCAATCGACGGCGAAAAGCGCGCGATCGAAGGCGTCGGCAACGGCCCGATCGCCGCTTTTGTCGATGCGCTGCGCAAGGATTGCGGCATCGCCCTCGAAATCGTCGATTATCGCGAACATGCCGTCGGCGCCGGAGCCGATGCGACGGCGACCGCTTATGTCGAAATCCGCAATGGAAAGGAGCCGACCGTCTGGGGCGTCGGCATCGACGCCAACATCGTCACCGCGTCCCTGAAAGCCGTCGCCAGCGCGGCGAGCCGGGTGACGCGCCGCAGCGGGGCGAAAGCGGGGAAATAGGCGAGGCTACGCCACACCGCTTTGGCGGCGGTCGAGCTCCTCCTGAACCGCGAACTTGATCGCCATGTCGACGCGCTTGTCCACCTCGGCGAAGCGCTGATCGATGCCGTCGAGACGGCCGGCGATCCGATAGACGCTCTCCGCCAACCGATTTAGATCGGCCCGGAGCACGGCGGTTTCCGCCCGCAGATCGTTCAGCCGCTCCGTGACTGTGACGACCGTCCTGACACCTTCCCAGATCGTCCTCAGTATGGCAGGCACCGCTCGTTCCTGAGCGCCCGCTGGGGGTTCACCCCTGGCCATGGGAGGCCAGACGGGCTTCAAGCCGATCCAGGATCGCGCGGGTCTGCGTGCGACCTTCTCTGGCCTCCGCCAAAGCCTCGTCGGCAACCGCAAGGAGTCGATCCGCCGCGCGCTTGAATTCCGTGGCTGCAACCTCGAGCGACTCCGAGGCATCGTCTCTGTCCGGCAGCTCGCTTATTAGGTCCTCAAGCGCAGCACGCTCACGCGGCTCGAGTTCAAGGAACGGCGCGCTGAGCTGGTCCCGCAGCGCACTCGCGAGCACGTGCGAGTTAACGCGCACCCTGAATTCGCGTTGCAGATAACCGAGGACCCGATTTGCCGAGAGGCGATCCGCATCCGGATATGCGCGCACAGCCTGCAGCACCATCTCGCTCAGCGAATCCAGATCCGGCGGTTCCGTAGGTGCTGGGCGGCCGCGGCCAACCTCCGCCAACTGCTCGATGAGGCTCGGCATCCGCCTTTTCGGCCTCGCCACTTCGGCCGTTGCCGCGCCGGCTCCGGGTCGCTGGTGGGCGGTCTCCGGCTCCGCGAAACGCGTGAGGACGCGCTCTGCGGCCTCGAGCTCCCTGACCTTCTCAGAAAGCTTCTCTCGTTCGGCGTCGAGCCGCGAAAGCCGCTGGCAGAGTGCCGCCTTTCGCGACTGGATTTCAGGAGCAGTTGTCATCGTTCGTGGTCCCTCGCGCGAGATCGCGCCGTGGCTCATGGAGGTTAACATAGTTGGCTACGCGGCGAACGAAAAGTGAGGCTCAGGCAGGCCGGTCGCCCCGTTTGATCGCGATCGCGCGGGTGTCGACGGCGGGGAGCATCTTCGCGGGGTCGCGGGTGACGACGACGTCGATGACGGTGGGGCGACCCTTTTCGGCAAGGCCTTCGCGGATCGCGCTTTGCAGTCGGTCCGGGTCCTCGACGCGGGTCCCGGCGCAGCCCATCGCGCGAGCAACCGCCGCATAATCCATCTCGACGAGATCGGAGGACTGATAGCGCCCGCCGAACATGGCGTGCTGCAGTGCCTTCACATAACCCGAGGCGGCATTGTTGACGACAATGACGGTGAGCCCTACGCCGGCGCGGCGCGCGGTTTCGAGTTCGCCCAGCATCATGTTGAACCCGCCGTCGCCGGTGATCGCCACGACCGGCAGGGAAGGGGCGGCGAGCGCGGCGCCGATCCCGCCCGGAAGGCCGTAGCCGATTGAGGCAAGGCCGCGATCGGGGATGAAGTTCCGCCCGGCTCGTTTCGTGTCGTAGAGAAGCCCCGTCCAGTGGCCCGCAAAGCCGCCGTCGGCGACGAGGATGCCGTCCTCCGGCAGAGCCTCGTTGAGTTCGCGGCAGAGACGCGCCATGGCAACCGGCCGCTCGCTCGATTGGAGGCGCGGCGCCGCTTCCGCGCGCCAAGCCTTCATCCGCGTGGGAATTTCCGCGGCATAATCGGCGCGGGCGGCGCGTGCCTTTCGCCCCTCCTCGGCAAGCGCCTCGCCGAGATCCTCGAGCCCCGCCTTGGCGTCGCCCCAGAGCGCCACTTCGGCCGGGCTCGAGCGCCCGATCTCCTCGGCGAGGATATCGAGATGAATGAGCGGGATGCCGGAGGGCAAAAGCGCGTAGCGGCGGGTCGCGATCTCGCCCAATTTGCAGCCGATGACGATGAGGCAGTCGGAACCCGCGATGAGTTCGTTGGCGATCCGCGAATAGCGCCCGAAAAGCCCGGCCGAAAGCGGGTGCGTGCAGGGGATCCCGCCTTTGCCGCTCATCGTATGGGCGACCGGGATCGACTGCGCCTCGGCAAAGGCGATGAGAGCCTCTTGCGCGGCCGAGAGATGAATGCCGCCTCCCGCAAGGATGAGAGGCCGGCGCGAGCGCGCGATGAGCTGTACGGCGCGGGCGATCTCATCGCGACCGGGGCGAACGCGCCGGGCCGGGACGGCGAGCGTCGATGGATCGATCGCGAAATCCTCCGCCGAAAAGTCATGCTCGCCATGACAGACGTCCTCGGCGACGTCGAGAAGAACGGGTCCCGGCCGCCCCGAAGTCGCGACCGCAAAGGCGCGGCGCACCAGCTCGGGAATGCGGCTCGTCGCTTCGACCCGAAAGAGCTCCTTGACCGCCGGGCGCAGGATTTCCACCTGGCGGCATTCCTGCGTCATGTTTTTCCCGGCATGGAGGCGGTTGGCGTCGCCCGCGAGTGCGATCACCGGCGTTCCCGCATTGAGCGCTTCGACGAGGCCGGTGACGAGGTTGGTCGCGCCCGGACCGAGCGTCCCGTCGCAGATCCCGGGGCGGTTCGTGACGCGCGCATAGGCGTCGGCGGCAAAAGCCGCGCAGCGCTCGTCATTGACGAGGAAATGCATGAGGCCCAAGGCGCGGATCGCATCATAAAAGGGCAAGAGCTGAAACCCACCCATGCCGAACATCGGCCCCGCGCCGGAAAGGCGCAGCATCTCGGCCAAGGCGCGCCCGCCATTCATGCGTCCCGACGGTCGGTTGCCAAAAGGCGCAGTGCTTTTCTCGGTCATCGCGCTTCTCTCCCTTTCTCGCGGCTCTTGCGGGTGATGGCGACGAACTCGCGCGCGCTCATTCCTGCCGCGATCCCGAGGCCCGCCGCGGTCCGGTTGACGCGCGATAGGATCCCGTCTTCATAGGTCGAACGCGCTTCGCCGATGCGCGCGCTTGCCGCAGCGACGGTGGCGGCGGCGATGCCGCGCTTATCGAGTGCGAAGATGCGGCGCGTCCCGGCGTCGTCGATGCCGATCCCGGCGTCGTTGAAAAGCGCGGCCTTCGCGTCGTATTTGAGCGCGCTCTCCACCCGCCCGCCCAAAAGCCCGCCATGCGAGCCGGTGACGACGATCGCGCCCTGGTGCTGCGGGCCGACGAGAGAGGCCGAATCGAGCGCCCAGACCGGGGGTGGGCTCTCGACAATGAGAAATGACGCCTCCTGTTCGGGCGGCGGTTCGAGGCCGCCCTCTTGCGCGCGACGCAACGCCTCGGCCGCCTCGCGGCAGGCCATCCCCGCAACGCAGCCGAGCGAGCCCGCCCGCGCATTCGCGTGGCTGATGAGGCCGCGCGCCATCATGTCGGCGCCGTCGCCGATGCGCGCGCTCATATGGCCGACTGCGGCCGCGGGGATCGCGAGCGTTTCGAGATAAAGAAGCCCGCCGATACCGGCCTCGTCGCGGCCGACCCCCGCATCGTTGAAGATCGCCGCTGCGACGGAGAGCTTTGCGGCGCAGAAGGCGGCATAGACGCCGCCATGCGAACCGTTGACGGCGACCGCCCCTTTGGCTTCGCTCCCAACGCGGGTAATGCTGTCGGCGACGACGATCGGGCGCAGTGTCACCGGTCCTCTCCGAAAAGCCGGTCGATCGGCGCATTCTGGCGCCCCCCGCCGCTTCGTCAAGAATGCGAGGCCGCCAGCGCGCGAAGCGGCGCCGAGCGCGCGTTTTTCGCCATCGGCTCGATGCGGGAGGTCGCGCAGAGTAGCTTGACACGCGTTAGAAAGCGTGGAATATTACAACCCATAGGATAGCTGAGGCGCTCGCGGTCTCTGTTGCGATCGCAGGGTGCGGATTGGGCGGGATGCGGCGCGAAGCGATGCCCTGTCGAAATGAATGAGGCGCCTGCGCCCGTTGCCGCCGCATGGGTGCGCGAGGCCACCCGCGACCTGCAGGCTTTTCTCGCCGCCTTTGTCCGGCAGGTCTCCGCCGCCTTGCCGCCCGGCCAAGTCGCAACCCGCTATAAGTTCGTGAGCTATTTCCCGCCGCGGCGCGTGATCGGCGGCCTCGGCATCCGTTTCGAGAATGTTCATTATCTGATCGAGGACGCGGATACCGTGCCGCGCTACCTGCGCGCCCCAGCCTCGCGCGGGATCGCTTTGCAGGGCGCGGAGGATATCGGGATCGCGGAATGGCTCGTTGCTTTGGGCCGCGAACTCGTCGCGCGCGCCGAGCGCGCGGGAGCTCAGAGCGAAGCGCTGCGCCGCCTTGTCGCGGCCGGCGCTCCGCCTGGAGAGAGGGCGCCCGCGCCCGATACGTCTCTGCCATCGAATGCGAAAGGAGGGCCGCCCATGGCCACTCTATCGAACGGCGAAAGCCTGCCCGCTGCGGCTCTTCATCGCCTGGAAGCCACGCCCGGCGGCAAGCGCCCCTTTTCCTCGGATCTCTCGATCAACGAGTTCCTGATGGTGGGCGAGGCGGGGTTTGAGCCGGTCGGGCTCGTCCTCGGCTCCTCCCTCTATCACGTCGGCATCCAGGTTGCGGGCTTCAGGACCAATCAGGAGCTCGATGTGCTCTCGCGCGCCATGCACCAGGCTCGCGAACTGGCGATCGGCCGCCTCGGCGAGGAAGCGGTGCGGCTCGGCGCCGACGGGGTCGTCGGAGTAGACCTCACCATCCGCCGCATCGATTGGGCGCCGGGAGTGTTGGAATTCGTCGCTATCGGCACGGCAATCCGCCATCGCGGCGGCGATCAAAGCTTCAAGGCCGCCGACGGCCGGCCCTTCCTCTCGCACCTTTCAGGCCAGGATTTCTGGACCCTTTTGCGCACCGGCTATCGCCCGCTCGCGCTCGTCATGGGCTGCTGCGTCTATCACATCGCCCATCGCGGCATCATGCAGTCCTTGGGCGGAGTCGGCCGCAACGCCGAACTCGCCGACTACACCCAGGCCTTCTACAACGCCCGCGAGCTGGCTATGGATCGCCTGCAGGCCGAGATCGGGAACGCCGACGCTGCGGGTGTGGTGGGCGTCAGCGTCAACGAAAGCTCTCACATCTGGGAATCGCACGTCATCGAGTTTTTCGTCCTCGGGACCGCCGTGACGCCGCTCGGTGCGGCTTCGCCGCGCCCCGAATCCGCCCGCCCGCAGCTTGTCCTGCCCGTTCGCGGCTGAAGGGAAGCGTTGTGGTCCTGCGATCGCTGGAAGCGGCGAGATGAAGAGGCTGCGGCGGGTTGGGACGCGGCAAAAGGTCGCGGCGCCGCGGAGGCTCAGCGGGACAGCGAGGAGCGCGCAGAACCGGCGGAAGAGGCAGAAACCGAGGACGCCGATGCGCTTGAGCCTGGAGGCGGGGGCAACTCCTCGACGGCCTTCACCACGAAAACGCTGAAATCGAGAAAGGCGAGACCGAGGGCAATGGCAAAGAGCCATGCGTTCATCTTGCCTGCAACCAGATCAACCCGCGTAAAAAATTGTTTCATCGAAGCCTTCACCCTTCCCCAAATCGTCGGCGGCGCCATCCGCAAAGAACCCCGCAAAACCGCCACGATCCCGCACGACCCGATTTTCGCCGCATCGATATGGTCAAGGGTATGCTGCGACGCAATATATTTTTACCAACGTTCGAGGAATACCTCATATGCAATTGGTCGCGCTGCAACATATCGGGTCCCTTCACCGGGGGCCAACGCGGCAAGCCGAGCGGCCTCTTTCCGCTCTCTTGCCGGTCGCCTCGCCGCTCCAGCGGCGCCCCTGCCTGCCGGCTTTTGCGTATACGAGCGAAGAGAGCTTGCTTTTTCCTTGACGTGGATCAGCCGGGGTCGCGGCTGCGCGCGATCCGCTGAGGTGCGGGCGAATGCCTCGTCTTCGAGCCCGATAGCGAAGAGGCGCATCGCGCGACTTTCGATTGGGTCCTTCGCCACGCCATCTTCGCAGAAAGCGCGATCGAAAGGGGAAACGACCGCAGTACGGTCTTCCCGCCCGAGGGCCCGCCCGCGCGGGAGCGGGGCGCGAGTCTCTTCGCGGCTTTCAAAATCCTCTAGGGCTCAATGCTTAGTGTTGTATACGGATTGGCCTTTACATGTAATGTGGATAGCTCAATTCCTCGGCGGGTGATTGTTCAACGGACGGATTATTCTCTGGAACGACACGGATTTGTTCCCCGGATGAAGTTGTGGCGAGCGCGAGTGTTGCGTTCTCTCTGGAGATCGGCGGAACCCGTCTTGATGCTGATCAGTTTATTCTGTACCGGGCAGTTGTCGCGACGATGGATGAGCGAGAACGAGGGCGCAGCGAGAGATGCATCCGGAGGATAAAGAAGCGGGTGGGCAGGCGGCGGATCCGGTTATGGAAGTCATCCGGGGCGCGGTCAATGTCGGTCTCGGCGTCGCCCGCAACCGCCCAGCCGCGCTGTTTGCGGGGGCCCTCGCCACCGGCTTTGCGTTGTCGTCCCTCGTCGCCGGCTCGGCGCGCAGCAGTTCCGAAGGTGTTTCCTAGGAGGCGACTCATGGCAGTTGCGAATCATGCCCGCCCGGTTTCTGACGTGTTTGCCGACATCGTGAATCAACTCGCGACGCTGGCGCGCAAGGAAATCCAGCTGGCGCGCGCCGAAATGTCGGAAAAGGTCGGTTTTTTGATCACGGGACTGGGCGTTGCGATCGCGGGCGCCCTACTGGTGATACCGGCTCTCGCCATCCTGTTTTTGTCTGCGGTCGCCGCCTTGATGAGTACCGGCCTCACAGCCGCATTGTCCGCGCTGATCGTCGGCGGGGTCGCTTTCATCGTCGGTCTTATATTGCTTGGCATTGGCGCCGTCTGGCTCAAAGCCGCGCGGCCGGTTCCGACGCGGACGATCGAACAGCTTCAGCGCGATGCGAGGCTCGCCAAAGAACTGATGGGGATGGATAGTGACGAGACAGAGCGCGCAGCTTGAGCATGAAGCCGAAGTCGCGCGCGAGCGGCTGTCGCAGGCGCTCAACGAATTTCGCTCGCGGATGACGCCAGGGGCGGTCGTTGATCAGCTGGTTGATTATGCGCGCGAGGGCCGAGGGGCGGAGTTTGTGGAGAAGTTGAGCCGCGACGTGCGGGAAAATCCGCTTCCTGTGGCTTTGCTTGGCGCCAGCCTTGCCTGGCTGCTGGCAGCATCGTGGAGCCGCCGGCCGAACTCCGTTGATTGCGCGCATAAAAGCCCGCCGGCGGTTGGTCTCCCGGAGAGCAAGCAATCGACGAGTGGCTTCACCGGCAATACGGTCGCCGATTCGGTCGCTTCTCTGGGCTGCGACAGCTCCGCGGCCGGAGGCGGCTTTATGGACTTTGCGCGCGAACAGCCCCTCTTGGTTGCGGGCCTGGGCCTTGTCATTGGCGCCGCGCTCGGTGCGGCAATGGTCTCGGGCGGCTTGGAGGGTCGCGCGATAGGAGATTCCGGCGACCGTCCGGCAAAGGAGACTCCCGAGACATTTGCGGCGCGGCCGCCGCCCGCCCCCGAAAAGACTTCCGCGCCGCCGCCGGGCTTTGTTCCCGAAACGGTCGATGGCGGCCGCAAAGAAGATTCCGAGCGCGAGCCGGCGAACTCGGTCGAGGCGGGCACGGGCCGCCATCAGCCGCTCGAATAGGAATCCTCCGCAAGGGGAGGCCGAGTGGCCCCGGCAGGCTCGCCCGTTCCGGGCGGTGCGACTCGGCAAGCGGCGACAGCCCGAAGACGGCAAGTTGCCCCGGGGCGTACTCTGAACCGAGAGCGAAAGAGGGGCTGCGTGGTGCAAGCTGCCTATCCTCATGTGCTAATCTCGAATAGAGCGAAGGCGTCTGGTGGCGGGCGCTCGGGCCGAAATGCGCGATCTCTGCCGGCGGCGCCATGGCATGGCCGACCGAGGAGGAAGTGATGGCCGAAGAGACCGTCCGTCTCGCCGAATACGCCGCGGGTCTTGGCTTTCGAGATCTTCCGGCCGAGGTCGTCAAGAAGGCGAAGGATGCCATTGCTGATACCGCTGCCGCGGCAATTTGCGGGAGCGCGCTTCCGTGGAGCCGGATCCTTGTCGATTATGCGGTGACAAACGCCGCCGCAGGAAAAAGCCGCGTGTTGGGGCCCGGCTTTCCCGCGGTAACGGCGCCCGCGGCGGCGCTCGCCAATGGCGGGCTC
The DNA here is from genome assembly GCA_021812165.1 of Pseudomonadota bacterium. Classification (GTDB taxonomy): domain Bacteria; phylum Pseudomonadota; class Alphaproteobacteria; order ATCC43930; family CGMCC-115725; genus AP-15. The sequence continues at coordinate 10,278 of JAKAOO010000095.1, forward strand.
GCCCATGCTTTCGAGCTCGACAGCCTGACCCGCCCGGGCGCAGGCGTCCATCCGGGCGCGAGCCTGCTCCCTCCGGCGCTCGCCATCGCCCAACAGCAAGGAGCGGGCGGACGCGCGTTGATCGCCGCTTTTGTCGCCGGAGCGGAGACGATGGTGCGGATTGGGCGCGCCACCTTCCACAGCAACGAAGAACGAGGGTTTCATGCGCCTGGGACGACCGGCCCCTTCGGCGCCGCGGTTGCCGCCGGCCACCTGTTGGGTATCGGTGCCAAAGAAATGGCGAACGCGCTCGGCATTGCCGGCTCTCTCGCGGCAGGCCTCCTCGAATTCGCCGCTCGCCAGAGAGGCGGGATGGTGAAGCGGTTGCATCTCGGTCGCGCGTGCGAGAGCGGCGTCTTGGCGGCTACCCTTGCCGGTCGCGGTTTCCGGGCGCCGGACACGATCCTCGAAGGGCGCTTCGGCTTTCTTTCGGTATTTTGCGAAAGGTCGGATGCTGCCCTTTTGACCAAGGCTCTCGGCGAAGAGTTTCTTACCCTCACGACCGTCTTCAAGCGCTATCCCTGTCACATCACCGCCCATGCGCCTCTGAAAGCGCTTCAGGAACTGCGCTCCGAGCACGGCTTCAGCCCGGAAGAGATTGAGAGCATCCAGGTTTTCGGCAGCGAACGGATGGCGAGCCGCCACAATATTCCGGAGCCTGCCGATCTGATGCTGGCGCAATACAGCGTCCCCTTCTGCCTCGCGCTTTCGCTTTATCGCGATCCGCGCGAGCCCGGAGCTTTCGATGAGGCGGCGCTCACCGACCCGAAAATCCGGGGTTTGGCCCGCCGGGTGACGCTTTCCGCGCGGCCGCCGGGTAGCGCAGAGGGCGCCATGGCGGCGACCGTGCGGGTCGATCTCAAGGGCGGCAGGACGCTCGAAAGGCATGAGGCGGATGGGCTTCTTCCGCCCGCGGATCTCGGCGACAAGTTTTTGCGCCTAACGCGCCCGACGCTCGGCAAGGGGGCCGAAGCCCTTTTCGAGCGCTTGCGGCATCTCGACGAGGAGGAAACCCTCGACTGGCTCGGACGGTTCTAGCGCGGCAGGAGGCCGAGGCGTGGGATCTCGATTGCGGGGCAGCGGTCCATGACGACGCGGATCCCTTTTGCTTCGGCGCGGGCGGCGGCGAGATCATTGCGAAGGCCGAGTTGAAGCCAGATCACCCTGACGCCCTTGCGGATGGCGTCGTCGATGGCGGCTGGAACGGCGTCGCTGCGGCGGAAGATGTCGGCCATGTCGACGGCGCCGGGGACTTCGTCGAGGGAGGCGAAGCAGAGTTCGCCGTGGATCCTCTCCCCGGCGGCATTGGGGTTGACCGGGATCGTGCGGTAGCCGCGGCTTTGGAGATAGCGCATGACGCCGTGGCTCGGCCTCTGCGGCCTTTTGCTTGCGCCGACGACGGCAATCCGGTGCACGCTTTCGAGAATGTCGCGCAGATAGGCGTCGGGATAGTGGTCGTGGTCCACCCTCGCCTCAGCGGTCCTGCCACAGGGGCGCGCGCTTTTCGAGGAAGGCGTCGATCCCCTCTCCGGCGTCGTGAGCGAGCATGTTCTTCGTCATCACCTCGGCCGTATAGCGGTAGGCGGAGGCGAGATCGAGTTCCGCCTGGCGGTAAAAGGCCTCCTTGCCGATGGCGAGGGTGAGGGCGGATTTCCCTGCGATCTCGGAAGCGAGCGCGTCCGTCGCCTCGCGCAACTCACTCGCCGGGACGATGCGGTTGAGAAGGCCCAGAGCGCGCGCCGCCGCAGCGTCGATGAGCCTTCCCGTCAAGAGCATCTCCATTGCCGCCTTTCTTCCGACCGCGCGCGAGAGCGCCACCATCGGCGTCGAGCAAAAGAGCCCGATGTTGACGCCTGGGGTCGCAAAACGCGTGTCCTCTGCGGCAACCGCGAGGTCGCAGGTCGCGACGAGCTGGCAACCGGCGGCGGTCGCGATCCCGTGGACTTCCGCGACGACGGGCTTCGGAAGGCGCACGATCGAGAGCATCAGCTCGCTGCACTGCGCGAAGACGCGCTCGTAAATCTCCCGCCGCGGGTCGGCGCGAAGCTCGCGCAAGTCGTGACCGGCGCAAAAGGCGGGGCCGGCGGCGGCGATGACGATGACGCGAACTTGGCCGTCGCGCGCCGCGCGCTGGAGCGCCTCCTGGAGCGAGGCCATCAGAGCCATGGAAAGGGCGTTGCGCGCCTCGGGCCGATTGAGAGTGAGGCGCAGAACGCCCTTTTCTCGCGCTTCGAGAAGGATCGGCGCCTCGCCCGAAATCGTCGCTCTTGCCGCCATCGCCCGCTTCCTTTCCTGCCCGAAGGCCGCGGAATGCTGCAGCATCCTTGAGTCCGGCGCAAGCCGGGAGGTGCGGCGGGACATGCGGCGGGACATGCGGCGGGACATGCGGCGGGACATGCGGCCCGGGGCTTTCCCCCTCGAACGTCTTGACGGCCCGCCGCCGATCGCTTAGAGGGAGCGGCCTTCTCTAAGAGCGCGCGATGAAGACTTTCTCGGCGAAGCCGTCCGACCTTGAAAAGAAGTGGTATCTGATCGATGCCGACGGCCTCGTTTTGGGCCGGCTCGCTTCGCTCATCGCCCTGCGCCTGCGCGGCAAGCACAAGCCCTCTTACACCCCGCACATGGATTGCGGCGACGCCATCGTCGTCGTCAATGCGGAGAAGGTCGCGATCACCGGCAACAAGCGCGAGCAGAAAATCTTTTATTGGCACACCGGCTACCCGGGCGGCATCAAGGGCAAGAGCCAAGGACAGATCCTCTCCGGAAAATTCCCGCAAAGGGTCATCGAGAAGGCGGTCGAGCGCATGATCCCGCGCGGACCCCTCGGCCGGCAGGTGATGCGGAACCTGCGCGTTTATGCCGGACCAGAACACCCGCATGCGGCGCAGAGGCCCGAACCTCTCGACGTCGCGGCGATGAACCGGAAAAACAAAAGAGCATGAAGACGATAGCCGATAACGAGCAGTCCGGCGAAGGCAAAGGCACTCGCCAGACCTTTCAGGGGTTGGCGAGCCTGCGCCAGGCGATGGCGACGGCGCGTCCCCCGGCGCCGCCGACGCCGCCTCCGGCGGCTGCCGAAGAAAGGAAGCCCCGCATCGATGCTTTGGGCCGCGCGTACGCGACGGGGAAGCGGAAAAACGCGGTTGCCCGGGTATGGCTGAAACCCGGGCTCGGAAAGGTGGAAGTCAACGGCAAGGAAAGCCCCGTCTACTTCGCCCGGCCGGTTTTGCGCATGCTGATCGGCCAGCCTTTTGCCGCTGCCAACCGCCAGGGACAGTTCGACGTCTGGTGCACCGTCAAAGGAGGCGGGCTTTCGGGCCAGGCGGGCGCCGTTCGCCACGGGATCGCCCGCG
>JAKAOO010000096.1 GCA_021812165.1 Pseudomonadota bacterium
AATGGAGGCGCTCCGGCGATCGCGATCGCGCCAGCGACGAGCGCCGCGGCGGCGACGGGCGAGGAGCGGACGAGACCGCGCACGGCCGCGATCTCCTGCGTCCCCGAAGTCATCGCGACGACCCCGGCGGCAAAAAAGCAGAAGGATTTGGCGATCGCATGGCCGGCCATCTGGTAGAGGGCGGCGAGATGGGCCTCGGCGCCGCCAAGCCCGGCCGCGACGAGGATGATCCCCATATGCTCGACCGTAGAGAACGCGAAAAGCCGCTTGAAGTCGCGCACATAAATGAGGAGCAGTCCGGCGATGCCGACCGAGACGAGGCCGAAGCCGATAAACCATGGCCGCGCATCGAGCCCCGGCGCGGCGCCGATCACGGGGAAGAGCCGCAGGATCACGTAAAGCGCCGTCGTCGTCTCGACGCCAGAGAGGAGCGCGCAGATCGAGGCGGGTGCCTGGCTGTGCGCATCGGGGAGCCAGGTGTGCATCGGCACGAGCCCGACCTTGGTCCCGAAGCCGACGAGGATCAAAAGGAACGCCGGAGAGAGGAGCGCCGGCGGCATGTGCGGTGCCGCGGCCGTGAGCACCGCCCAGGTGAACGGCCCGCCGCCGGCGATGCCCGAGCCCCAATCGAGGATGAGGAAACCGAGGAGCGCGATGACCGCTCCAAGGGTCGTCAGGACGACATACTTCCAGGCCGCTTCGAGCGCTTCCGGCGTGTCCTCGAAGCCGACGAGAAACGCCGACAGCAGCGTCGTCAGCGCGACCGCGATCCACATCAGCGCAAGGTTCGCGAGGATCGGCACCGCCAGCATCGCCAGCACGAAGAGGTTGAAGAGCGCATAAAAGCTCTGCTCGCTCCCGCCATGCGCGCCGCGGCGAAGGGTGCCCCAGGAGAAGAGCGCGGCGGTGAGCGCGACAAACGCGACGAGCAGCACGACGAGGGCGCCGAGCCCGTCGCAGAAGAGCCATTCTTCGCCAAAGGCAATTCGGCCGGCGCGAGCCGCCGCAAGCGCGACCGCCACGGCAAGCCCAAGCACGACAGCCATCGCCGCGACGGTGACCGGCGGCGCCCACCTTCGGCCCGGCCGGGTCAGCGAAAAGCCGGCGGCCAGGGCCGGGATCAAGAGCAGCAGCGGGAGTTCCATCCCCTCAGCTCTCGCGCAGGGCGGCGAGCCGCCCGACCGCGGTGGTGCCGACGCGGGCATGAATGCGGCGGGCGAGCAAGCCGACGACGAGCGCCACGACGGGGACATCGACGGCGGCGGCGAGTTCGGCGATGACCGGCAGGCGCGGGACGATGGCGACCGCCGCGAAAAAGACGCCGTTTTCGAGCGCGAGGAGCCCCAAGAGTTGCGGCACGGCTTCGCGCCTTACGACGATGGTAAAGATGCCGAGAAACATCGCGGCAAGGCCGAGCGGCAGGTTGACGCCGACGAAAGACGCCGCCGCCACACGCACCATCGGTTCCGCGAGGCCGTAAGCGAGCACGATGAGGAGGGCGGCGACGAGCAGCGACGTCGGAATGTTGAGGACGCGCTCGATCTCGCGTGCGCGATACACCTCGCTCGGTACGGTGCGCCGCAGCAACCACGGGATGAGAAGCGTCTTCGTAGCGATCGTGATCCCGGCGACCGCGAAGAGATGCGGCGAGCCGATCGCAAATCCGATCAGCAAAGCCGACACGGCGAGAAGGATGGACTGCGCGATAAAGAGCTGCAGGGACGCCAATACCTGCCGCGTCGCGACGACGCCGAGCGCCGCCAGAAGGAAGAGCGCTCCCGCGAGGGCGTCGAGCGCGAAGACGATGGAGAAGGATGGATCCGTCATCGCCATGGTCTCAAATCGCTGCGAGCCGGGTGATCATCGCGAGGACCGAGATCACGAAGGCGGCGCCCAGAAACTCGGTGATGCGGAAGAGCCGCAACTTGGCGAGCGAGGATTCGATGGCGACGAGGACGAGGACGAAGCCGAGCATCTTGAGAAGAAGGGCCGGGATCGCCAACAACACCGCGCCGAAATCCGTCCCTTTCGCCAATCCCCAGGGCACCACCAGAACGTTCAGAAAAATAGAGGCGAGGACAAAAAACTTCATGGCGCTCGCCCACTTCATCAGCGCCGCACCGCGTCCCGAATATTCGAGCGATTTCGAGCGGTCGATCATCGCCAGTTCGAAGCTGCCCGAGGGGCTGTCGACGGGAATGCGCCCGTCCTCGGCGAGGATCAGCATCAGGAAGGCGATCAAGAGAAGGATGTGCGACGGCTCGAAAAAATTGGCGAGCGGCGTCACCCAACGGGTCTGGACAATGTAGGGGATGGTCGAGCCGGCGACGAAGGAGACGGTGAGGAAGACGATGATGAACACCGGCTCGGCGAGAAACCCGACCATTCGCGTGCGGCTCGCCCCCATCGGCCCGTAGGGGTTGGCGGTGTCGACCGCCGCGAGCGTCGCGAAAAAGCCGCCAAGGGCGAGGACGAACCCGCCGCCCAGCATGTCGCCCATGAACGCGAAGAAGAGCGGGTAGCGGGTCAGGACCGGGATCAGGAGGGTCACGAAGATGGGCGCGCTGAACGCGACATAGGGCGCCGCGCGGAAAATCCACGACGCCTCTTGCGCGACGATCTCGTCCTTATGCAAGAGCTTCCAAAGGTCGCGGTAGGGCTGGAAGATGCTCGGGCCGCGCTTCGACTGCAGGTTTTCCTTGAGGCGGCTGGCGACGCCCTCGACGAGCGGCGCGAAGGCGACCACCACCACGACCTGCAGCAAGTTGTAGAGGATCCGCAGGATCACGGCGCATCCCCGTGGATCGCGCCCGACGGACCGGCAAACCGACACATGACCGCCCCCTTTCCCGGCAGGCCCTACACCCGCCCCGCCGCGGGAGAAGCGCGGGACGAGCCCGTAGGAGTCATCAGCCCGAAGGGGCGGTTAGAAGGCGAACTCCATCGCCTTTCGCGGCGCCACCATTATGAGGAACGTGCGACTTGTCAACGTCTAAAGCGAGAAGGCCTCACCGCCGAGTGCGTCAGCCGCTTTCGTCGCGAGCGCGTTCCACCGCGCGCAGTTCCTGCGGATCTCGGGCGCGAGTTGCGCGCTCTGCGCCAACCCGATCAGACGCTCTCGATCAACGACGACCAGCTGGCGGGCATGACGAATGTTCCCGTTCCAGCCGGAGCTGCTCACTGGAAGCTGTTCTGGGTCGCGCCCTCTCGCCGAGCCGGCTTTGCCGCTCGAACAAGAACGGCCGGTCTCCCGCGCTATTTGATTTTCGCTTCCCGGAAGAGGACGTGTTTCCTCGCCACGGGATCGAACTTTTTGAGTTCGAGTTTGGTGGTCTTGGCCCGCGGGTTTTTCCGCGTAACGTAATAAAAGCCGGTGTCGGCGCTGCTTACGAGCTTGATGAGGATCGAATTCGTCTTTGCCATTTGGGGCTCGCAAAAGCGTTAAGGGCGATGGCGAACGAAAAATAGCAGTGCCCCGGACCGTGTCAAGGCGGGTCCCGCGCGCCGCACGCCTTGAGAGGCGCGTGCGGGCGCGGCGAGGGGCGCGGCGGGGACGAGCCGCAGCGCCTGCGCATAGAGTTGCGGATCGGAGAGAAGGCGCAGGGCGACTTCAAGATCGAGCGCGCGATCCTTCCGCCGGCTCGGGCAGAAGCGGCGGAGCGCCGCCCATCCCGCCGCGTCGAGCGCGCGGCGCGGCTTTGCAAGGGCGCCCGTTGCCGCGCGCGTTTCGCGGATGAGGCTTTCGGGCGAGCGGCTGCCCCTGCCGGGCCCGCTCGTGCAGAGATTGGGGACGACACCGTGGCGCTCCAAAAGATAGCCTTCCGGAGTGACAAGCCGCGCCCAGGTCAAGGTGAGAGAGCCGCCATTCGGCAGGGGCTGAACGGTCTGCACCGTGCCTTTGCCGTAAGAACTGCTGCCGAGAACGACCGCGCGCCCGAGATCCTGCAGAGCCGCAGTCACGACTTCTGCGGATGAGGCGGATTCTCCGTCGATCAGAACGACGACGGGCAGATTGGGCGCGATGCTGTCGCCCGAGGCGACAAAATACTGGTCTGAAAGAGGATTGCGGCCGAAGCTCGCGGCGATCGCGCCCTTTTGCACGAAGAGGTCCACGAGTTCGACCGCCTGTTCCAAGAGACCTCCGGGATTGCCGCGCAGATCGAGAACGACGCCTTTGAGAGGACGCCTCTTTGCCGAAAGGAGCCTCCGGGCGACGATCGCCGTCGTGCTTTTGTTGAAGCTCGCGATCGTGAAAATGGCGATGCCGCCCGTTTCGCGGACCCTTACCGCGGGGATGACGATGCGCCCCCTCGTGATCCGGAGGTTCATTTTCCGGGGCGGGTGCGGCCGATAGACGGCGAGCTTCAAGGCGCTGCCGATGGGCCCGCGGAGCTGAGCGATGATCTCGTTTTCGGCGAGAGCCGAGGAGGCCTTCCCGTTGATCGCGAGGATGCGGTCTTGTGGACGCAGCCCGGCCCGAGCCGCGGGGCCGTTCGGGAGGACGGCGATCACGACGAGACCTTTTTTCGAGTCGTCGAGGGTGACGCCGATCCCGCCGAAGCCGTTCCGCAACGCACGCTCGGCACGCGTCACCGCGGGCGGCGAATAGCGGGAGAAACGGTCGAGAGCGCCGGCGATGCCGTCGAAGAGCGCGGTGTCGAGCTTCTGCCGATCGAGCGCGGCGAGCTTTGGCGCGTGGGCTCGGGCCATCGCGAGGAAGCGCGCGAGAAGCCTCGCCCAGCCCCGGATGTCGTTATTTTCCGGCTCGACGAAAGTCCCGAGAAGCCGCGAGCCGCCGGTCAGAATGAATTCGCGGCCACCCCCCGGCCGGGAACTCTCGCCGACCATCAGTGTGCCGCCTTGCCGCAGGAGGTTCCGCGCGCCGAAGAGGGCCAATTTCCGGTTGGAGACCGGTTCGATGTAGAAATTCCGGATGTCGTCGAGACCGCGCGCGATGAGGCGGGTGGTCGCGGCCTGTGGCCGCGGCCGTGCCTGAGGCGTCGCGCAAGCGGCGAGCGCAACGGCCAGAAGCGCGAAAAGGGCGGCGGGGCGTAACGGCAACGCTGCAAACTCTCGTCAATCACCGCGGCAAGGAAGAAACGCCGCCCGCAGCCTTTCCGGGCGGCCACCTGCGGGGCGCTGCCCCGCGCAGCGCAACCTAGAGGCTCGCGCGGCGACGATCAACGCCGCGGCGTTGCCTCGGGCGCCCGCGCTTTTCGCGCTCTCCCCTTCTTTTCTCCGCGCGAAGGCGCCGTCGCCGCCGATCGCGCGCGCAGAGCCTTTTGCGGTGCCGGCCCATCCTCGGCCGCAGCCGGGCGCCCGGCGCGCGGCTTCGCCTTCTTTGCCGGCGCCTTTGCTTTTCCCCGCGCAGAGGATTTTTTCGGCTCTGCGCCCGCCGCCCCTTCGCCGGGGTCGGCACGGCGTCCCCGCGCTTCCCGCCCCTTCTTTTTGTCGCGCTGCGCCGCGAGCAGGGCGAGGGCTTCGTCGAGCCCAATTCGCTCCGGGTCGGCTCCTCGCGGCAACGAGGCGAAGGCCCCTTGATGCTTGACATAGGGGCCGAACCGCCCGCGATAGAGAAGAACGGCGCCGCCCTTAGGATGCTCGCCGAGCGCGCGCAAGAGTTGCGGCGCCTTTGCGCGGCGCCCGCCTCCCGGCTCGGCGAGAAGGCTCACCGCGCGATTGAGGCCGATCGTCAAAACGTCCTCCTCCGCAGGAAGCGAGCGATAGGTCTCCTGATGGTGCAGATAAGGGCCGAAACGGCCGATGCCGGCAAAGATCGTGTCGCCCGTCTCCGGGTGCCGTCCGAGCTCGCGCGGCAACGCGAGAAGAGCAAGCGCGGTTTTGAGATCGACCTCGGCGGGCCGCATCGGACGCGGCAAGGCGACGCGTTTCGGGCGCCCTTCGCCCTCATCGCTCGCTTCGACGTAATGCCCGTAAGGGCCTTTCTTGAGCATGACTTGCCGCCCGCTCGCGGGATCGGCGCCGAGCGCGATTTCCGCCGGCCCCGCCGCGCTTTCGGTCTCGATGGCGAGGGGGCGGGTGTAACGGCAGGCGGGATAGTCGGAGCAGCCGATAAAGGCGCCGAACTTGCCGAGTTTCAGGCTCAATCGGCCGGCGCCGCAGGAGGGGCAGAGACGCGGATCCCTGCCGGAGCCGTCGTCTGGGAAGAAATGACGCCCGAGCTCGGCGTCGAGCGCGGCAATGATCTCCTTGATCGACAGCTCGCGCGTTCCTTCGACGGCACGGGAAAAGTCTTGCCAAAAGTTCCGCAGCAGCTCTTTCCAGTCGGTGCGCCCTCCGGAAACCTCGTCGAGCTGGTTTTCGAGATCGGCGGTGAAGGAATATTCGACATAGCGCTCGAAAAAGTTCGTGAGAAAGGCGGTGACGAGACGCCCGCGGTCTTGCGGCATGAAGCGTCGCTTTTCGAGCCGCACATAATCGCGGTCCTGCAACACTTGAAGGATCGTGGCGTAGGTCGAGGGGCGTCCGATGCCGAGTTCTTCGAGCTTTTTGACGAGGCTGGCTTCGGTATAGCGCGGCGGCGGCTCGGTAAAATGCTGGCGCGGGTCGACCTTGCCGCGGGCGAGCGGCTCCCCTTCCTTGAGCGGCGGCAGGCGCCGGCCTTCGCCTTCCTCTTCGCCCGAGTCGTCGCGATCCTCCTGGTAAAGGGCGAGAAAACCGTCGAAAGCGATCGTCGAGCCGACCGCCCGCAGAGTGATTCGCCGCTCGCGGTCGGCGATGTCGACCTGGACCTGGTCGATGAGCGCCGAAGCCATCTGGCTCGCGAGCGTCCGCTTCCAGATGAGCTCGTAAAGCCGGCTGTGGTCGGGGTCGAGAAAACGCGCGACTGCAGAGGGCCGGCGGCCGAGATCGGTCGGCCGGATCGCCTCATGCGCCTCCTGGGCGTTTTTTGCCGGGCTCTTGTAAACGCGCGGTGCGGCCGGGAGGTAAGCGTTGCCGAAATCGTCGGCGATGAGGCGGCGCGCCGCGGCGACCGCTTCGTTCGAGATCGCCACCCCGTCGGTGCGCATATAGGTGATGAGGCCGACCGACTCGCCCTCCAAGGGGACCCCTTCGTAGAGGCGCTGCGCGATCCGCATCGTGCGGGCGGCGCCGAAGCCCAGCTTGCGCGACGCCTCCTGCTGGAGGGTCGAGGTGGTGAAGGGCGGATAGGGGTTGCGATGGAGCTGGCGGCGCTCGATCCCGCTGACCGCGAACCCTTCCGCTTTGAGGATCGCCTCGACGGCGGCGAGCGCCTTTTTCTCGCTGTCGAGGTCGAAGCGGTCGAGGCGCTTGCCGCCCTGATGGGTGAGGCGGGCGACAAAGCTCGCTCCCGACGGCGTCGCGAAGGTCACCTCGATCGTCCAGTATTCGCGCGCCCGGAATCCCTCGACCTCGGCTTCGCGCTCGCAGACGAGGCGCAGCGCCACCGATTGCACACGCCCCGCCGAACGCGAGCCCGGCAGCTTGCGCCACAGAACGGGCGACAAGGTAAAGCCGACGAGATAGTCGAGCGCGCGGCGGGCGAGATAGGCTTCGACGAGCTCGCGGTCGATCTCGCGCGGCCGGCGGAAGGCCTCGACAACCGCGCTCCGCGTCACCTCGTTGAAGGAGACGCGTCTCACCTCGATATCCTTGAGCGCGCGCCGCGAGCGCAGGACCTCGGCAACGTGCCACGAGATCGCTTCGCCTTCGCGATCGGGGTCGGTGGCGAGATAAAGGCGCTCGGCTCCTTTGACGGCTTTGAGGATCTCTGCGATGTGCCGTTCCGAGCCGTCGACGATCTCCCACGACATCGTGAAATCAGAATCGGGGAGGACCGAGCCGTCCTTCGCGGGGAGATCGCGGATATGGCCGTAGCTGGCGACGACCTTGTAGTCGCTTCCAAGGTATTGGTTGATGGTCTTCGCCTTGGCCGGGGATTCGACGACGACGATATTCATGGACCCGTTCGCTTGGGGCGCCCCGCCGCTCGGCGAGCGCGAAAAACGGCTTCCTAGGTGGCATCGCGCCCGGACTTCGTCAACCGCCGTCCGGCGCGCGCGTCATAACGGCGGGATCAAGTGGACTTGCTCGGAACGCCGATCGAAGCCGGATGCGGCCCGATCCTGCTCGGCGTCATCCCTCATCGCGGCGATCGCCGCAAAAAGCCGGCAGCCCCAGGAGCCGCAACGACAGACAGGAACACCTGCAGAAATATGGTACCCGTGTCCCCGCTCGGAACCGTCATCCATCTCCCCGGTTGCTCAAGGGAGGGCAGAGCGCGTCGAGGACGGCGCGGATGATCGGCATGCCGATCCCCTGGGGGTGGGTCATCAAAGACTCGGGGTGAAACTGCACCGCGGCGATGGGGAGGGTCTTGTGCGCGATCGCCATGACGATGCCATCCTCGCTTTCCGCGACGACTTCGAGCTCGGGAGGGAGCGCGTCCCTGATCGCATAAAGGGAATGATAGCGGCCGGCCAAAAAGCGCTCCGGCAGATCGCGGAAAATGCGCGCGCCCGCGGAGCCTGTCGAAGGGCTTTGTCCTGAGCTTGTCGAAGGACGGCGCACCCATGAAGGCTTCCCATGCGCCGGCGTTTCGAGGACTGCGAGCCGGCCGCCGAAATATTCCGCGATCCCCTGGAGCCCGAGACAGACGCCGAAGATCGGGATTCCCCGCTCGATGAGAAGCGCGATCGTCTCGGCCGTCTTGAAGTCCTCCGGTCGGCCGGGCCCTGGCGACAAGACGGCAAGATGCGGGCGTTCGCCGCCTCGGAGCGCCTCGCGCGCGAGCGCGGCGCGCATCGTCACCGTATCGGCTCCGGCGGCGCGGAAATAGAGGGCGAGGGTGTGGACGAAAGAATCCTCGTGATCGACGAGGAGCACCTTGCGTCCGCTCGTCATGAGCGCCGGTTGAGGAGCCTTCCTTGCCTGCTCTTCGCCGCCGCCGATTGCGGCCAGCATCGCCGCGGCCTTGAGACGCGTCTCCGTCTCTTCCGCGGCCGGGTCGCTCGCGTAAAGAAGGGTCGCGCCGGCGCGCACCTCGGCGATGCCGCCTTCGAGGCGGATCGTGCGCAAGGTGAGGCCGGTATTCATATTGCCGTCGAAAGTCACCCGGCCGATGGCGCCGCCATACCAGAGGCGCGGCGAGCGTTCGTTCGCTTCGATGTAGCGGATCGCCCAGGTCTTGGGCGCCCCGGTCACGGTCACGGCCCAGGCGTGGGAAAGAAAGGCGTCGAGCGCGTCGAAGGGCTCCCGGAGCATCCCTTCGACATGATCGACCGTGTGGATAACGCGCGAATACAGCTCGATCTGGCGCCGCCCGATGACGCGAACGCTGCCGGGCTCGCAGATCCGCGCCTTGTCGTTGCGATCGACATCGGTGCACATCGTCAGCTCGGACTCGTCCTTTTCCGAATTCAAGAGTTCGCGGATGCGCAGTGAATCCTCGATGGGGTCGGCGCCGCGCGCGATCGTGCCGCTGATGGGACAGGTCTCGACACGGCGGCCTTCGACGCGGACATACATCTCGGGCGAAGCGGCGACCAAGAACTCGCCTTCGCCAAGGTTGATGAGCGCGCCATAAGGCGCCGGATTGGCGCGGCGCAGGCGGCGGAAAATGGCGCTTGGCGCAGAAGAGGCGGGAGCGCGGAAAACTTCGGAGAGGACGACCTCGAAAAGATCGCCGCGGGCAAAGGCCGCCTTGGCGCGCTCGACGAGGCGCGCGTATTCGCCCTCCGGCAGGCCGCCGTCGCGCGCGCTCTTCGATGCCGGCTGCGTTTGGCCGGGAGCGGGCGCGCTCTCGCGCGGAAGCCCTTCGGTCGAGCCTCCCGCAAAGTCGAATTCGTAGCGGCGGACAGAAGACTCCCCTTTCATATGATCGACGACGAGGATCTCGTCCGGAAGATAAAGGACGAGATCGCGCGCGCCCGGGGGACGCGCGAGCGACAGAGGCATCGGCTCGAACTGGAACACGAGGTCATAGCCGAAAGCGCCGTAAAGGCCGAGATGGGGATCTTCGGCGCTGGCGAACAATGCGCCGAGAGCGCGCAGGACCGAAAAGATCGAAGGCTGGCGCGAGCGCTCTTCTTCCGGAAATCGTGCTTTTGGTGGGGGCACCTCGCCCGCGATCCTGCGCGCCTCGGCGGCAAGCACCCGGCATTCGCGCAGCGGCTCGAGGGCCGGCAGGATCGCCCCCAACAGAACCTCGCCGCGCGCGTTCAAAGCTTCGATCGCAAAGTCGCGGCCGCGCGCGGTCAAGGAGAGCGGCGGGTCGGCAAAACCGATGTCCCAGCGGGTATAGCGTCCGGGAAAATCGAAGCTGGACGAGAAGAGAAGCCCGCGGGTCGAATCGAGCCTCTCGATGAGAGGCTCGCTCGCCCTCTCATAAGAAACGGGGCGGACCTCCCGCCTGATGCGGATTCCGCCTCGGGTCGTGTAGTCGTGGCTCGCCATCGGAACCCTCCGGGGTTGCCGCCGCCCCGAGGTGACCCTGGGGTGATCTGGCTGCTCTTGCTCGAAAATGAGAAAAGCCGCCCGAAACCCCTGGGGCGGCCATTTCAAAAAAAGCGCAAATCGGGGCCGCCCGTCTTCAGACGAGCCGCCACCAGCGAGATGCGCGTTGACGCACGATCATGTCAGTCCCTTTACCACGGACGGCCGCTGTGCGCAAGGCCTTTCGCTCGGTGTGTCGGCTTTGGGCGTTGCAGGAACGGCGAGCGAGGACCATCATTGCCCTATCGATTGCGACGGCCGGAGGAGGTGCCGGATGAAGATCCTAAAGCTCGAAACGCTCCACTGCGACGCCGGCTGGCGCGTCAACTCCTTTCTCAAGGTCACGACCGACGACGGTCTCGTCGGCTGGTCGGAGTTCATGGAGGGTTACGGCTCGCGCGGCCTTTCCGCCGTGATCGAGAAGATCGGCGAGCGCATCATCGGCGAAGACCCGCGCCCGATCGAACGCATCACCGCCTTTCTTTACGCGGCGACCCGGCAGGCGCCGGGAGGCGTCAATCAGCAGGCCATCGCCGCCATCGAGAATGCGCTCGTGGACATCAAGGCAAAGGCGTTGGGCGTGCCGGTGTGCGAGCTTCTGGGCGGGCCGGTGCGCGACCGCCTCGAGCTTTACTGGTCGCATTGCGGCTCGTACCGGGTGCGCTATGCCGAACGCATCAAAGAGCTCGCCGGCGTTTCTCCGGTGCGCTCGCTCGGCGATCTCGAAGCCCTTGGCGCCGAGGTCGCGCGCCGTGGGTTCAAAGGTCTCAAAACCAATGTGATCCGTTTCGACGGCGAGCGTCCCTTTGTCCACGCGCCCGGTTTCAATCAAGCGCCGGGCTACCCCGAGCTCAACATCAACACGGCCATCATCGATGCCGCCGTCGCGCAGCTCTCGGCGCTCAAACGCGGAGCGGGGCCGTCGGTCGGGATCCATCTCGACACCAATTTCAATTACAAGACCGAGGGGTATCTGCGGCTCGGGCGGGCGCTCGAACCGTTGGAACTCGCCTGGCTCGAGCTCGACACCTACGACCCGGCGGCGCTCGCCTGGATCCGCCAAGGGATCCGCGTGCCGATCGCCTCTTTGGAGTCGCTCTACGGGCGCCGCCAATACCGCCCGTTTTTCGAACGGCAATCGGTCGATGTCGCGATCGTCGACATCGCCTGGAACGGCATCCTCGAATCCTTAAAGATCGCGTCTATGGCCGACGCCTTCGAGGTCAATGTCGCGCCGCACAACTTCAACGGCCATCTGGGGTCCTTGATGAGCGCCCACTTCTGCGCCGCGATCCCCAATTTCCGGGTGATGGAGATCGACATCGACGACGTGCTGTGGAAGGACGAGATCGTCACGCGGCCTCCCGTCATCGAGAGCGGCGATCTCATTCTGCCAAAGGCTGCGGGCTGGGGCGCCGATGTCAACGAGGCCTTTGTTCGCGCCCATCCGCCGCGGTAGGCTTCGCGCGAAGGATTGCTCCGCGGGGAACCCCGCTCAAGGAAACCACTGCTGCGCCTATTCCTGCGCGCCAAAGAGGGAGGAGATGAGATGAACGCAAAGAGGCAAGAGCGGGATCTTCTCGCCGGCGTCCGGGTCGTCGACTTCACCCAATTCGAGGCTGGAACCTCCTGCACCGAAGTTCTGGCCTGGCTCGGTGCCGAGGTCGTCAAGATAGAGAATCCGAGGACGGGCGACCCCGGGCGGCGCCTGCCGCGCGGCCGAGCGCCCGGTGAGCCGTGGCCCGACCCCTATTACTTCCACATGTTCAATGCCAACAAGAAATCCGTGACGCTCGATCTGAAAACCCCGCGCGGTCTCGAACTCGCCAAAGAGCTTCTTCAGAAAGCCGATGTCACCGCCGAGAACTTGGCTCCTGGGACGATCGAGCGTCTGGGGCTCGGCTATGACGTGGTCCAATCGCTCAATCCCGGCATCATCTATTGCCAGATCAAGGGGTTTGGCGAGGGGAGCCCGTACGAGAAAGGGCTCGCTTTCGACATGATCGCGCAGGCTTGCGGCGGCCCCATCAGCGTTACCGGCGAACCCGGACGCCCTCCGGCGAAGCCCGGCCCTTCCTTCGGCGATACCGGAACCGGCATGCTGATGGCTTCGACGATCCTTGCAGCGCTCCTGCAGCGCCGATTGACCGGCAAGGGATGCCGTCTCCAGCTGGCGATGCAGGATGCGATGCTCCACTACATGAGGACCTGTTTCGCGACCCAGGCACGAACCGGCAAACCCGCCCCGCGCCGCGGCGCCAAAAGCGTCGCCGGCAACAACGTGCCCTCCGGTCTTTACCCCTGCAAGCCGGGAGGCTCCAACGACTACGTCTACATCACGACGAGCCGGGCCAATCCCGAGCACTGGCGGCGGCTGTTGAAGCTCATTGGTCGCGAGGAGCTTCTGGGCGACCCGCGTTACGACAGCCATGAGGCGCGCCTCGGGCACGAAAAGGAGGTGGACGCCATCGTCAGCGATTGGACGCGCCGGCACACCAAGGAGGAAGCGATGCGGCTCGTCTCCGGCGTCGGGGTTCCCGCCGGGGCGGTGTTCGACACAATGGAGCTCATGAACGACGAAAGTTTCGAGACGCGCGGCATCCTCCAGGTGATGCAGCATCCCGAGACCGGACCGTTCAAGATGCCGAGCTGGCCGGTTCGCATCGATGGCGCTCCGCCCTCTCTCAAACCCTCGCCGATGCTCGGAGAGCACAATGCGGAGGTGCTCCGTGACTGGCTTCAGCTTCCCGCGAGCGCGATCGACGCCTTGCACGACGACGGAGTGATGTAACGAAGCCCGCCGCGGCGCTTTCTGCTTTTGCGGGAATTTATTTGGCGCCCGTTCCTGCCCTTCTATTCTGCCCGCAATAGCCGCCCAGAGACCGCCGGCACCCCGTCAAACGGCGCGCCCCTGGAAGAAATGTGAGACTTTTCTATTAGCCGGGTCTTTTTTTGGCGAGAGCGTCCTCCATTTATTGTGGGACGTCAGTCCAGTGCGTTGTCGCACCGGCATTGGGGGCATATTCAGGGAGAACGAGAATGGCAAGTTTGGATGAAATCGGCCAGCAGCGGCAGAAGCTCGCCGAGCAACTGGCAAAGCTCGACGCCCAGCGCGAGAAGCTGGCGGAAGAGGTCAGGGAACTCGA
>JAKAOO010000097.1 GCA_021812165.1 Pseudomonadota bacterium
CACGGCATCGACAACCCCCTTCCCGAGGCCGTCCATAATCGTGGAATGTGTTCACCATGTCCCCGAACAGCCGTTCACTATCTCCCCGGTCCATACACCCCGAGGGCGGAGAGGGAGCATGACACAGGTCTCGGGAGGTGATGCAACCGATTGCGAAATCCGTGAATGCCGTAGCCCTTGATGGGGGAGGGCCGGGGAAGGGGGTGAGCTCGGAGCAAGCCCTTAGCCGCTAGTGTGCCGGGTCGTAAATTCGCAACATATTTTGCCGTGTCATTGCGAGGAGGCCCGGAGGGCCGACGTGGCAATCTCGGCCTCCGTGGGACCGAGATCGCTTCGCTGCGCTCGCGATGACAGGGTTTGACTAATGTCGAGAATTTCTGGCCCAGGACACCAGGTTCTATGCATCGTTCGGTATTTGAAACACCGCTTCGCTCCGGATCGGCCGCCTGATTTATCCTCGGTTACCATCACCCCCACACAAACCCTCCCCCATCGAGGAGGAGGGCCTGTCGGCGTTCCGGTTTCGGGGTTGCGGGAGTTCGCTGCGGCGCCGACAATGGGCGCTTTCGATCCCGTCGGGGAAAATCTTCGCCTGATGCAAAGAAAGCCGGCAAATCGGCGCGGTCTCCTCTTGATCCTCGCCGTCCTCTCCGCGATCGCGCCGGCGGCGCTTCATATGCCCGTGCCTTCCTTGCCGCTTCTCGCGCGCGTCTTCGACAAAGGTGCCGCCGAGACCGAACTCGTTCTGACGCTCTTTCTTGCGGGGATTGCCGCGGGTCAGCTCGTCTACGGTCCGCTTTCCGACCGCTTCGGCCGCCGCCCCGTTCTCCTCTCCGGGCTTTTTCTCTTTCTTCTGGGGAGCGCGGTTTCGGGTTTTGCGCCTTCGCTTCCGGTGCTGCTTTGGGGGCGGGTGTTGGAGGCTCTCGGCGGCTGTGCCGGGTTGGTCATCGGCCGCGCCATCATCCGCGACCTCTACGATAAGGAGCGGGCGACGCGCGCCATCGCCGTCGTCACGATGGCGATGACGCTGGCGCCCTCGGTTTCTCCCGCGATCGGCGCTTATCTCGCTCTCTGGGTCAGCTGGCGCGCCGATTTCGCGCTGCTCGGCGCGATCGGCGCCGCCGCTCTCTTCCTGACCGCGCGCCGTCTCGCCGAGACGAATGTCGAACGCGCGCCCGTCAATCTCGTGGAGATGGCGCGTTCCTTTGTCCGATTGCTGCGCTCCCGCGCCTTTCTCGGCCTTGCTTTCGCGAGCGGGTTTACGAGCGCCTCCTGGTATACCTTTACGGCAAGCGCGCCTTACCTCTTGAGCGAGGTCCTCCACCAGCCGATCAGCACCTACGGGCTCATGATCTTCATTCCCATGGGCGGCTATATCGTCGGCAACGCGATCGCCGCGCGCTCGGCCCTCTTTGTCGGCAGCAGCGCGCTCTTCTTTTGGGGGCTCGCTCTTTCCCTCGCTGCGGGCGCGCTGCTCGCTCTCTGGTCGCTCGGGATCGGCCTTTCGCCGTGGTCGATGTTCGTGCCGATGACCGTCTCTTCGATCGGCAACGGCCTCTCGCAGCCCCCCGCGATCGCCTCGGGCCTCTCCGTCTATCCGCGCCTTGCGGGAGCCGCCTCGGGGGTGATCGGGTTTCTGCAGATGGCGATCTCGGCGTTGGGAACCCTTCTCATCGGCCATCTCTCGCAAAAGACGGCTCTGCCGATGATCGTCGTTGTGAGCTTTTTCATGGTTTTCGCGTTTCTCTTCGGCCTTTTCGCTTTGAAGACGACGGCTGCGGCGGCGGGGTCGCCGGCGCCTCTTGCCGAAACGCCTCGCCCTGGAAGAAGCCTCATCGGCGGCACGCCCTCCGACTGAAAAATCGTCCCGTCGGCGCGCGGCCGAACGGCGTCCCGCTCCTTTCCACAAATAGTTGAGACGCTCGCGCCACGAGCCGGTTATAGGATCGAGATGGCGGCCAAATCGAAGCGGCTCGTCGGCATCGATGTCCTGCGCGCGATCGCGATCATCGCCGTGCTGGCGTTCCATTGGGAGCAAAGCCGGCTCGCCGCGCGGCCAACCAGCGAACTCGTGTTCTTGGCCCGGAGTCTCTCCCACGCCGGTGGCTACGGCGTCATCCTGTTCTTCGCCATTTCCGGGTTCGTCATCACGAGGACGGTGATCGAGCGCGATGGAGAGCTCTCGCGCATGCGCGTCGGCTCGTTTTACCTGAGGCGGGTTGCAAGGATTGGCCCCGCCTTCCTCTTATTCGTCGCGCTCGGCGTCACGGCATCGTTGGCGGCTCGCCATACTTCATATGCGTCGGAGCTGATACTCCTTGGCGCGTCGCACCACACGGCGGCATTCTGGTTGTCGATCGTCACGTTTACATTCAATTTTGATTACATTAGCACGGCTCTTGCCGGACATTATTCTGGATGGTATTGGAGCATTATTTGGACTCTATCTGTAGAGGAACAATTTTATCTTTGCTTTCCGTTCCTCGCGCATCTCGCCGCTGCCCGCGCGCGCTTTTGGCTTGCGATCGGTTTGCTGGTCCTGCTTGCTGTGTCGAGCCGAGCCCTGATCGAGGCGCTGGGAGCGCCTCATTATTGGGGCTTTGCCACGCCGGCTTGCGTCGACGCTTTGGCAATCGGCGTGGCGGCGGCGGTCCTGCCGAGATTTCGCTGCCGCCGAGAATGGGCGCTGCGCGGGGCGGTTGCGGGGCTGCTCCTCGTAGAACTCGGCTTCCTTTCGATCGGCTGGGTGCCCGGAGCTTGGAAGGCACGCGCTTGGATAGCAAATCCTCTGATCATCGCCGCCGGAGCGGCGCTTGTCATGCTGTGCTGCCAGAATGGCGAGGTGTTTTCCGGACGGATATGGACACCCTTCGCTCGGATAGGCCGCGTCAGCTACGGCATTTACCTTTTTCACCTGCTGGTCCTTTACTCGATGTGGCCGATCTTGCACGGGATGGGTTTCCTGCCTGGGCTCGCCCTCTTCGTCGCCGCCTCGACCCTCGCCGCCGAGATCAGCTTCGCGCTCGTCGAGCAGCCCGCAAGCCGGTGGATTCGCAATCGTTGGTCGCCGCGACGCGAGCTTGCGGGAGATCAAGTTCGTGTCGCCCCAACTCGCTCACGCGCCCTTGCCGATGGCGCCCAAACCCAGATGGGCGGCTCGGAGTGACCGGCACCTACTCGCCATCGCCGCAGATGCGCACCCTTTCGACTCTCCCGGACGAGGTTCCAGTTCTTCCACAGAAAGAGGCGGGCCGCGTTCGCGGCAATCAGCCCCGCTGCCGGGGTGTCGCCTTTTCACAAAGAGTATCCGTAAAGTATCGCCCCCACGCTGGTGACGAATGGGGAACAACGCAGGGAGAATAGATAAAAATGATTGCGCGCATCCAATAGGTTTGCTAAGGTGGTTCAAGTAATGCTTTCGCAACCACCTGACGCAGTCTCCCGAGCGGAACCTGTGGCGCAGCGCGCCGAGGAGGTGATTGATGCCGATTGCGCCGCTGCGGTAAAGGCCAGGTTCCGAGTTCCTCCCGTCCGCTTGCGGCTGTTCCTGCTGACGGTCTTGGCGGCGGCGTCTATCGGCCTTTTCGTACTATTCAAACTCCTCGCGCTGAAGAAATTTCCGGCAGCCGTCGATGTCCTTTCCATCTGGACGCTCTGTGCGCTCGGCGTCGTCGTCATCCTGGAGCAGTCGCCGTTCGCCGCTCGTGCAGCCTCTTCAGCTCTGGCTCCGGCAGCCGCGCAGCGGAGAGCCGCCTGGTTTTTCATCGGCGTGGGGGTTGCCGGTTCACTTGCTTTCGTCTGGGTTTTGAGGGCGTTTCCCAATTCGGGAGACGAATACGACTATCTTTGGCAAGCCTCTACGTTTCTCGGCGGCCGTTTGTGGAATCCCGTACCGCCGCTCCACGAGTTCTTTGCCCACTATTGGCAAGTCTTCTGGAACGGGAAGTGGATCACCATCTATCCGCCCGGTTGGCCGGCGCTCTTGGCGGCGGCGATGGCCTTGCGCTTGCCGCCATGGGTCGCGTCGCCGATTGCGGGCGGCGTCCTGCTTTTTGCTTTGTTCAAGCTCGGCGAGCGCAGAGAGGGAGCGCTTGGCGGGCTCCTTGCGGTTGCGCTCGTCGCCGTCTCGCCGTTTTTCCTTTTCAACGCCGCCTCTTATTTCATGCACGTTCCGGCGGCGGCCGCAGGCGTGCTGTTCTGCTGGGCGGCGGTCGATTTTCTCGATCGGCCGCGGCCGTCGCGGGCGCTGCTCGGCGGCATCGCGCTCGGCGCGCTCGGCCTCATCCGGCCCGAGGACGTGCCGCTCTTCGCGCTGCCGTTTGCGGCGGAATTCCTGTGGCGGGCGGGGCGGCGCCATTATCGGTCGGCGCCGTTTGTGATCCTGGGCGGGCTCCCATTCCTCGTGGCTTTGATGCTTTACTATCACGCGACGTTCGGGTCGTTTGTGCCCGATCTCGCCAAGTTTTATCCGACCCTGAAATTCGGGCTTTTCCCGGTCAACGACTACGGCATGCAGCAGACGCCGCTCGACGAACTTCATTTCGCGGCGAAGCGCCTCCTGATGCTGGGATTGTGGACCTCGCCGCTGTTGGCGATCGGCTCCGTGGCGGCCTTTATCCGGGCGGCCGCGCTCAAGCGCCTCAGCTTTCTCGATTTCGTCTTTCCGCTTTTTGTGCTCGGCTATCTGCTGGTGCCGTTCCGCGCGGGAAACGAATACGGGCCGCGCTATTATTTCGAAGGCTATCCGCTCCTCGTCCTGACGCTCGTTTCGGGCCTCGCCCCCCTGTTGCGGGACGCGGTCCATCGGCGGCGCGCCGGGGTCGCCGCGCTGCTGGTGATGGCTCATGGCGGGCTGTGCTTGAAGTCCGCGGTGGATTACGGGATTTTCTTCCGCAGGGTCGTCGATCAACGTTTGGACCTTTATAACCAGGTGCGAGCGCAAGGTCTCGACAATGCCGTCGTCCTCCTCCGGTCGGGAACGAGCCCGCTCGATCCGATGAAACCCATGGATCTCACCCGTAACGGCCTCGCGCTCAACGGACGTGTCATCTATGCCCTTTACCTTCCGGGGCGGCTCAAAGAGTTGGAACGGTTCTTCCCCAACCGGCGATTTTACGTCTACGAGCGCGGCGCCGACGCTCCGAAGGGCACCCTGCGGCCGCTCAGTCGAGCGGACGGCGGGCGCTGAGCGCTCTGCCGATGTCCGGCGCGTTGGGCAAGGCAGGCCGGAGCGCCGGGAACCTGCGGAAAATCCAGATCCTCGGCGGGCTCGCCTGCACGTTCGTCTTCCTCGCTCTCGCCTTTTATCACGTGCCGGTTGCCGCCGTCCGCGCGACGCTCGCGGGGGCCCAGCCAGTTTGGATCGGCGGGGCGATCCTCGTCTACGCCCTAGACTTGTCGCTCCGCACCTGGCGCTGGCAGATCATCCTTCGCGCCTCCGATCGCGTTCCCTATCGTACCCTCTTGAGGGCGCTTCTCGTCGGTTACGGATTGAACGCAATCATGCCGGCGAGGCTCGGCGAACTCTTTCGCGCCGAGTTCTGCAACAGGGATTTCGGTCTGCCCCGTCCGTCGGCTTTGACCTCGATCGTCATCGAGCGCCTGTTCGATGGGTTGGCCGTCGTCCTCTGTCTCGGCGCGGGGCTCTTCCTCGCGGCGGCGACAACGCCGCTGTCGCGGCCCTTGCTCGGCGTCCTGGTGACGGCAGCTCTCCTCTTCGGGGGCGCCTTGCTGGTTTTGCTTGCGCTTTCCGGCAAGGTCTTGTCGCGGTTCTTCGCGCGCTTTCCGAGGTTGGCTGCAAAGGTGGCGCTCGTCGAGAGCGGTTTGAGGATTTTGCGGACGCGGCGCGCAATCGGGCTGGCAGTCGTGACGGCGATCATCTATGTGCCGGATACGCTCGCGTCATGGTTTCTCGTGAAGGCGGTTGGGGTCGGGCTCGGCGCCGCCGATTCGCTGGTCCTCGTCGGGACCGCGAGTCTCAGCACCTTGATCCCTTCCGGACCCGCTTTCCTCGGTACATTGCAGTTCGGCTACGCGCTGGCGCTTGGTTTCGCCGGCGCCCCGCGCGAGCTCGGGATCGCCGCTGCGACCCTGGCGCAGCTCGCGGTCCTCCTTCCGCTCGCGCTCGCCGGCGCCGGCGTTCTCGCCCACGCATCAGGGAGAATCCTCTTGCCAATGCCGGCGAAAGGCAAATGCGGCGGCACGCCGGCCGCGCCGTAGGCAGGCGCGGCCTCTCGACAGGGAGTAAGGGCGTCATGAACGGCGATTTGAGATCGGTCCGCCTCAGCGTGTTGATGGCAGTCTATAACGAGGTTGCCACGCTCGAGGCAGCCATATTGCGCTTGCGCCAGGTGCCGCTCAACGTGGAGCTCGTTTGCGTCGATGACGGCTCCAGCGACGGCAGCCGCGAGGTGTTGTCCCGTCTGCACCGAGAGGGCCTGGTGGACAGCCTCGAGTTGAGCGAGGGGAACCACGGCAAGGGAGCGGCGATTCGGGCGGCTGTGCGCCGCGCCACGGGCGACGTGATGGTGATTCTGGACGCGGACCTGGAGTATGATCCCCACGATCTGCCGCTTCTGCTCCAGCCCATCGTAGACGGACGCGCCGATGCCGTCTTCGGAAGCCGTTTTCTGGGCGGACCGCATCGCGTCCTCTACTTCTGGCACCGGGTCGGCAACGGGCTCTTGACGCTTTTCTCCAACATGCTGACCGATCTCAACCTCAGCGACATGGAGACCGGTTACAAGATGACCCGCGCGGACCTCATGCGATCGCTGCCGCTGACGGCGCGCCGCTTCGGCTTGGAACCGGAGCTGACGGCGCGGCTTGCTCAGGCGCGCGCTCGCATTTATGAGGTGCCTATCAGCTATTCGGGAAGGACCTACGCCGAGGGCAAGAAGATCACTTGGCGGGACGGACTGGCCGCCGTCTGGCACACGTTGCGCTTCAACCTTTTTCCACCCAAGCGGATACGCGAATGGCGAGGGGCGACGGCGGCGAAAAGTCCCGGGGGGGCGGCAACCGAATAGCGTAGGGGCCGCGATCCGTGTAGGTCGAGCGAAAATCAACCCAGCTTTGGAAGCGCTCGGTTTCTACCCGGCCCGAAACTCGGCTGCATCTGGGGCCGTGGCGCTAACTCCGAGCGAGCCGCGCCGGCTCCGTTTGGGGCCGGCTGCGATTTGTCCCCGTGCGCGCCAGAGGATCAGCGCGAAGAGGGCTAGGCCGAATGGAAATCCGAGCGGCCGCGTGTCGAAACCAACCACAAGGAACTGCGCGCAGAAAAGCGCGATAAGGAGAGCCCGCTCCACGCGAGAGGATCCGCGCTCCACATAGTCTGCGGCGAGAAAAGCCCCCGCGACGAGGAGTGTCACCAAGTCGTAAACAAAAAGGTAGGGGCTCACGAGGAGCGAGGCCGTTGCCGCAGCAGCCGCCTTCAGGGAATAGCTCGCGCCGCTTCGCCACAAGAAACAGACCAATCCCGCCGCCGCCAACGACATGGCGACCTGAAAGGCCGCCGAAGGGAACACCCCCAGCCCGAGATGGCGGAGAAGGACCCAAAGGGATTGGATCATCGTTCCTGAAGGAACGCCGACAATCAGAGCCACATTCGCATACTTCAAGAGCCCCGCCCAAAAGGCCGTCCAAACTTGCACTCCGAACAACAGGGAAGAGGCGCCGATGAGGACGATGGTGGCGGCCGCCGCAGCCGAGAGCGCGCCCCATTCTCCGGAGATTAGAAGAGCAAGCGGCAGGATCAGGTCGAATTGCGGCTTATACGCAAGGCAACCGATCAGACAACCGGCCGCGAGCGGCCAGCGCTTGAGAAGAAAGAGGCCGCCGCCGATAAGCGTCGCGGTGAGAGCTCCATTCTGGCCGACGGCACAACTATAGACGAGGAGGGGAGACGCCAGCGCTGCAATAAGGGCGGTTCGCTCGCCCAGAATCCGATAAATGAGCGCGAGGAATGCCGCGACCGCTGCGGCCTCCCAAAAAATGAAGGCGAGGGCGTAGGGCAGGAGCGCGACAAGGGCGGCCGGAAGGAAAAAAATCGGCGGGTAGGGCCAGAAATAGTAGTGCGGGCGCGGCCCTACAAGCGCCCTTTGCGCGGCGTGGAAATCCCCGAGATTGTAGGCTCTGAGGGCATGCCCATCGAGCGCGTCGCGCCCGGCGATCCAGATTGGCGTGAAATCGGAAAGGATCGGCCGGCCGCCGCGGTTGAGGATCCAATTGCCCGATTTGTAAGAGCCTGCCAGGAGAAAGACATAGATGGCCGTCAGCACGAGACCGCACGCCGCAATCCGCCATCGCCAAGTCTCCTCCCTTGTCCGGATTGGGGCTGGCATTTAACCGCGGCCGAACTTTACATTTGCGTCGGGTTTCGATAAAGAAGGACGCGCGAGGGACGCCAAAAGTCCGAAGGCGAGGGCGGCTGAGTGATTTGAGATTCGAGTAAGGATGGCGGACCTCACGATTTCTGCGCGGGCGCGAAGCCGTTTGTGGCTGTCGCTCCCGCTTCTCTTCGGCCTTCTTGTCTACGCCAGCCTCCTCGTCCACGCCAAGCAGATTCTCGGCGACCCCGACACTTATTGGCATATCACCCTCGGCAACTGGATCCTCGCCCATCGCGCGGTCCCGCGTCACGATCATTGGTCATTCACCAAAATGGGCGCGCCTTTCGTGCCGATGGAATGGCTCTCCGAGGTCGTCATTGCGACGATCTATAACGTCTTCGGTTGGGCGGGGCTGGCGGCGATGGCGGCTCTGGCGGTCGCCGGTGCGCTGGCGCTTCTCGTGCGGCTTCTTCTGCGCTACCTCTTGCCGATTCACGCCCTGGTCGCGGCCACTCTCGCCTGGATCATGGTCCTCGCACATATTCTCGCGCGACCGCATATTCTCGCGCTCCCGATCCTGGTGGTTTGGTGCGGGGCCGTAGTCGAAGCGCGCGGCAGGGAGCGGGCGCCCTCTCTGTGGCTCGTGCCTTTGATGACCCTGTGGGCCAATGTTCATGCGAGCTACCTCTTCGGGCTCGGGTTATCGGCGCTTTTGGCGGGCGAAGCGGTGCTTGCCGCGGCGGACTGGCCGGCGCGGCTGCGGGCGGTGCGTGCCTGGGGGCTTTTTGGCCTGCTGGCATTCTTGGGTGTGCTCGTCAACCCTTACGGCATCTGGGCGGTTTTGCAGCCTTTGAAGCTTCTGCGGATGCACTTCGCGCTTGCCGTGTTGACCGAATGGCAGAGCCCGAATTTCGAGACTTTCCAGCCGCTTGAAGTCTGGATCCTGAGCTTTATTGCTGCTGCCGTCCTGCTTCGCTGGCGCCTGCCCTGGACCCGCCTCCTGATCGTTCTTTTCCTTTTGCACATGGCGCTCGCGCATGCGCGGAATATCGAGATTCTGGGATTGGTGGCGCCGCTTCTGCTTGCGCCCGCTCTTTCCGATCAGCTCGAAGATCGCCCCGGCAGCGGCCGCATGCTCGCGTTCCTCGACCGCAACATGGCCGAACTCGCAAAGCCCGCGAGCCGGCTCGGGATCCTTCTGGGCGGCGCGCTTTTCCTCTTTATCTCGGGGGTCGCGCTGCTGCCGCGGCCGATCCATGACGAGAAAGGCGACATCACGCCGGCCGCAGCGCTTAGGGTGGTCGCGGCGGATCACATCAAGGGCCCGGTCTTCAACAACTACGGCTTTGGCGGCTATCTGATTTTCCGCGGCATCAAGACATTCATCGACGGACGGGCCGATTTTTACGGCGATCGCTTTATCAAACGCTATTACGACGCGGTCAATCTGGAAAAGGGCGATTTGCCTCGGCTTCTCAATCGCTACGGGATCACCTGGACATTGTTGGCGCCGAGCCAGCCGGCGGTGCAGTTGCTCGCCCACCTTCCCGGCTGGCGGCAGATTTACGCCGACAAGATCGCGGTTGTGGACGCGCGCGTCGGCGCCGTTCGTTAACGCTTCAGAATGCGATGGCGAGGGCGGCCGGTTTAGGCGAGCCCGAGGATGCCGAAATGAACAAGGTCGTTCCAGGTGCCGAGGGCCAGCAAGGTGATGACGAGAAAGAGCCCGATCCGCATCGCGTAGGTCTCTGTCTGCTTGCCGACCGGCCGGCCGCGAACGGCCTCGGCCAGATAGAAGAGGAGGTGGCCGCCGTCGAGGCTCGGGATCGGCAGGAGATTGGTGACGCCGAGGTTGACGGATAGGATCGCCGTCACACCCGTCAGCACGAGGATGCCCTTATGCGCGAAAGTGCCCGTCACCTGCGCGAGGCGGATCGGCCCAACGAGTTGATGCGGCCCGTGAGCGCCGAGGAGGAAATGGGTGACCGCCGCTGCGGTGCCGACAACGAGTTGCCAAGTCAGCGCGATCGCCTTGCACAAAAGGAGGGCGGCGCCGGCGATGCTGAAGGAAACGCCGCGCGATGCGCCGAGAAAGGCAATGAGCGCCGCGATCAAAAGCGCGGCGAACACGAAATTCGCGAGCGGGCCGGCAACGGCGATGATCGCGCGCCGGCCAAGCCCTTTCCCTTGGAACGAGACCGCCCGATTGCGCTCGTCGAGCGAGGGGTCGTCCTCGCCGAACATCTTGATGTAACCGCCGAGGGGGATCGCGCAGAGCTTCCAGCGGGTGCCTGCGCGATCGTTGCGCCCGACGAGTTCCGGGCCGAAACCGATCGAAAACACGTCGACGCGAACCCCGTTCGCCCGGGCTGCGAGATAGTGGCCAAGCTCATGAGAGAGGACGAGCGCCGTCGCGACCGCGAAAAAGGAAGTGAAATCGAAGACGATCTCGGTGAGAACGTGCATCGGCGCCCGGCCTTTCGGTGAAGGGGGACCCAGAAAACCGCGAGACCGGCGAACGCTACCCGAAGCGCGCTTTCGAATTGGTTAACGCGGTTCGCGAGAAGCGGTTCGACGCGATCCGCCGACAATTGTAGCGGGAGGAGGCGGGGAGGGGTGCGCCGAATTGCGGCTCTTTTCGATTTGATACAATCAGGCGTTGCGGCGAAGGCGGAGGGGCTAGCGGCGAGAATCCGACGACTGGTACCGCGGGCGCTCCCGCCGAGATTGCTTCCCTCCGGAACGCCCGCCAGGGCGGCCGTCCGGGGGTCGCAATGACCGCCGCTTACGTTGTCACTGCGAGGAGCCCACGGGTGCGCACTTCGCGCGGCCCGAGGATAAACTCCGCGACGAGGCAGCCCCGACCCGGCAGGCGACACCGGCTCTATCCGTCTGATTTTGACCGCTGGATTTTGGCAGCCGCCCTCATATCCCGCGCAACACATCGGGGGCCATACCTGCACTCAGACTCCGACCGCTAGCCATAGATGCACCAGGTTAACGCATCACAACATAACGGCGATCGGGCCTCAATTCCTGAACTGATTCTAATTCGAAGTTTCTCCCAAGATTTCGCTTGTGACCAGATTTGGCATCTGTTAAAAAACTGTTACGCAGTGGCATTTTTGAGGCGCGAGAGGAGCCGCAATCAGCGGCCATTTCGCGGACGAAGGGCAGGGATGTCATCCTTGGGCCAGACCCACGCTGAGAAAATCGTGCCGGCTCGGTTTTTCGCGGCAGCCGTTTCGCCGCCGCGATCTTGCGCCGCTTTGCCGTCTTCCGAGTTTCGCCGCCGGGTCGAGGAAGAGTTGCCCCATCTGCGCCGCGCCGCGCGGTATTGGCAGCGCGAAAAGGCGGCGGCCGAAGACCTCCTTCAGGACACGGTGCTTCGGGCCCTCGCCAATGCGCATCAGTTCGAGGCGGGTTCGAACCTGCGCGCCTGGCTTCTTGCCATCATGCGCAACCGTTTTCTTGCTGCGGCCGCCGCATCCGCGCGGTGGATGCCAATGTTGGACGGCTCTACGAAAACTGACGCGGAGGCGGCGGCTCATCCGAGCGAGGGGCGGCTTCTCTTGCGGGATCTCGGGCGAGCTCTCGGCCGCTTGCCGGAGAAGCAGCGCACGGTCGTGCTCGCGATCGGCGTCCACGAGAAATCCTATGAAGAGGTGGCGCACGCGATGGGCACCTCGGTCGCCGCGGTCCGCTGCCATCTGGCGCGCGCGCGCGATCGCCTGCGCGCCGCCATTGAAGGCGGTGATGACCGCCCGTGGTTTGCGGCTCGGGCGCAGCGGCAGCCCGCCTCTTTGACCGACGCGCTCGGCCGCGACGCGAGCGGTGCCGTGCCGACCTGGTACGCCTTTCTGATCGCCTACATGGGGCTGGCAATCATCGGCGGCGCCGCGATCTGCGGCAACCGCCTCGGCAATTTTCTCGCAGCGGCGGCCGCGCTTAGCCTGTGGGCGCTGCGCAAACCTCTCCACTCGCTTTGCCTGCGGCTCTTCGTTGCAGCGGCGGCTCGCCCGCCCTCTGGGAAGCGGACCGAGGGTCTCGCAAGGCACTTCTTAAGGTTAATATGCGGTTAAAATTTTTTTTGAGATTTTTCCCGTGCTGAGCGATTTATTAATCGATCGGTGGAAAATGCTCTCCTATGCGGGCGCAACCTCCGGTGGTAGTCCCCCAACTTTTTTCTCAAGTGAGGATCCCCGAATATGCTTACCCTCATCAAAGCCTTCGCCCGCGAGGAGCGCGGCGCCGTGGCGACCGAGTATGCGTTTCTCATCATCTTTATCGCGCTGGCGATCATCGCCGGCCTCGAGTATCTCGGCAACGGCCTCAACAACCTCTTCAGCGGCATCGGCAGTTTCGTCAGCGGCAAGACGGCCAACATTCCTTCTTAACGGGAAACGCGGCGCGTTCGGCCGGGAGCGGCTCCAAGGTTGCTTCTGGGGCGCCCGAAGTAGGCCCTCATTTGCCTCGCGGCCGGAGGGCCTGTAGCCCCGCGGCCCAGACCCGGCAGTCCGCGCGTCGCCGGCAAAAGCCTGGCGGGTTCGCGTGGAGGGGTGGGCATCGGGCAGCGAGGGCTCGCGGGCGGTTTGGCGAAGCGTCATCACTTCGCCATCCCGCAAAGAAGGCGCTGGAGCCGCTTTCAGCCGGCGTTCGAAGTTCGGCTGTTGTTTTTGGGAGGCGTTGAGCGATGGAGCCCTCGATCTTCATTGCAGCGGTGGCCGCGTTTGCCGCCGCCGCCTATGGCGATCTGCGATGGCGCGTGATCCCCAATGCGCTCGCACTCGCGGTTGCGGGGCTGGGCCTCGTGCGGATGGCGAGTGTCGGCGATCCGGTCGCAGCCGGCTGGACGGTTGCCGCGGGCGGCGCCGTGCTCCTGGCCTGGACGCTGTGGAGTCCGCGGCATTTTGTCGCGCTGGGCGGCGTTTTGCTGCTCTATGTCCTGGCGGTGAGCTTGGGCCGGACGGCGGTGGTGCCGCTGGCGGCGGCCGTGGGAGCGGTGGGGGCCTATGCCGTGGCGTTGTGGCCGGGCCAGGGTGGGCCGGCGCCGCAGGCGGGCGCCGCGCTGGTGGCGCTGGCCGCCGCGGTGCTGGCGGTGATCGGCAGCGCCGCGCTGTGGCGGGCGCGGGCCCACGCGGGGTCCACGGCCGTGCTGGCGCTGGAACGGCGCTACCGGCGCTTGGTGGACCACAACTTGGCGGGCGTGCTGTGCCTCTCGCCGCACGGCGAGGTTACCGAAGCCAATGACGCCGCCGCGGAGATCCTAGGCTG
>JAKAOO010000098.1 GCA_021812165.1 Pseudomonadota bacterium
GCCGACCGACCCCGCGAGCGCCGATTGCAACCCGCCCGTCTATCGGGTGGGCTGCGCCGGACGGATCAGCGCCTTTGCCGAGACCCCCGACGGCCGCTATCTCATCACCTTGACCGGCGTCGCGCGCTTTCGGGTCCGCGCCGAGCTTCCGCTGCGCAACGGCTACCGCCGGGTAGAGGCCGAGTGGGTCGCGGACCGCGAGGGCGAGGAGGAGGCGTCCTTCGACCGCGAAAGGCTGTTGCGCGGTCTCGTCCTCTATTTCACGCAGCGCGGGATCGCGGCCGATTGGCAGGCGATCAGAAAGGCCTCCGGCGAACGCCTCGTCACGGCGCTCGCCATGCTCTCTCCTTTCGCGCCGAGCGAAAAGCAGGCCTTGCTCGAGGCTCCGGATCTGGGCGAGCGCGCCCGCCTCTTGACGGCGCTCGTCGAAATGGCCGCCCTCGACAGGAGCCGGCAGCACCCAACCTCGCGCAACTGAGCGGACGAAAGCACCATGAAAGAAGACTTCGAGATCGATCCGAAACTCCTCGAAATCCTGGTTTGCCCTCTGACCAAAGGGCCTCTCGTTTACGACCGCGCAAACCAGGAGCTGATCAGCGAGGAGGCCGGGCTTGCCTATCCGATCCGCGACGGCATCCCGATCATGCTCGTCGAAGAGGCGCGCCCGCTCGGCGACGATGAGAAAAGAACGCGCAGGCTGCCGCAGCCGTGAACGCGCCCCGGCCGGTCGAGCTTCGCCTCAAAAAGGCGGAAAGGCTTTTGGAGATTGCTTTCGACGACGGCAAAAGGTTTCGCCTGCCCGCCGAATATCTGCGCGTCGAAAGCCCCTCGGCCGAGGTGCAGGGGCATGGGCCGGGAGAGCGAAGGCTCGTCTCGGGGCGCGCCCAGGTCGGGATCATGGAGATCGAGCCCGTAGGCAACTACGCCGTGCGCATCCTCTTCGACGATCTCCACGACACCGGCATCTACAGCTGGAGTTATCTCTACGAACTCGGCATCGAGCAGGAGGAGCGCTGGCGCCATTACCTCGACGCGCTCGCCGCCGAGGGCCTCTCGCGCGAGCCGAAGCGGGGGTAAGAGGCAGTCCAGCACGAGACCCTCTGGTCGATCCTTCGATCCAAAAAGAGGCTGCGGCTCAGCGCCGGATCGACGCCGCCATCAGGACGCTCGACGGCGCCGTCCTCGGGCGCTGCATGCAGCGCCATACCCATCAGGAGTTGATCCGCTTTCTCAATGCCGTCGAGCGCGAGATCCCGGCCGGCAAACTGGTTCATGCCATCCTCGGCAACTACGCCACCCACAAGCATCCCAAGGTCAAAGCTCGGCTCGCCCGCCACCCGCGCTGGGTGTTCCAATTCACGCCGACCTCCGGGTCCTGGCTCAACGCCGTCGAAGGCTTTTTCTCCAAACTCACACGTCAGCGCATTCGGCGCGGCATCTTCCACTCGATCGCCGATCTCCAGGCCGCTATCAGCCGCTACCTCAAGCGGCACAACGACGCCCCCAAACCCTTCGTGTGGATCAAGCCTGCCGACACGATCCTCGCCAGACTCAGCCGACTGCCTGTACCTTCCGTTTGAGCCAGTGCACTAGCTCGGCGGCTAATGCGGGTAGATCAGGCCCGGTCCATCCCGTAGCCTCCATCAATTGTTGTCGGCTGTGTACCCAGCGGCGATCGTCGAACGCCTCGTCAAGCTTGCGAACCGCGGCTGCGGCCTTCTTGGCGCGTTTGGCAACCTCCATAAGTCCGCGCTTCTGTCCCTGCCACGGGCGCTGGTTTGAGACCGCGAGGGCGACGGTGTTGCGGACGGCATCAGCAATTTGGCGGCGGAAATCAGGAATCGGCAGGCGCGACCCAATCCGTTCCGCAAGGCGGGAAAGCTCCGCGTCGTTCAAAAGCTGGCCGAAAACCTCCTGCCAAGAGCGGCGCTGACCGCTCATTGGATCGGGACCTTAATGCACTTTGGCGACGATCTCTAGGCAGGCTTCCTTGCTGTTGAAGTAGATGAAGTTGGAATGGTCTATCGTTGGGTCGTTGGGGTAGGCACCTACTCTCTCGGTGACCATGAGGAATTTTCTTCCCTCTCGCGTTGCGCCTTGCGTCGTCTGAAGCTGGACCCCAGCGCCTAAGATTTTGAGCCCGTCGGCAAGCGCGTATGGTGATGCCCATGCGGACCTACCTAGCGCGGAAATGCCCGCCGCGGCGTCAAGAAGCTCCCCGCTGATACAAGTGCCGTCGGCGGCGGCGATGTACCAGTTGTTGGCATTGGCGCTGTGGCTGGCTATCAGTGCGATGCCGACGGCGGCACGCGTGCGGACGGCGGGCGTCACGCCGCCCGCAATGTCGGGATCGCCTCGATTTCGGCCGCCTTGTCCCGGCGCAGCCGTTCAAGGTCGTACCGTGTTTGCAACGCAAGCCACAGTTCAGGGCCGTTGCCGCACAGCTTGCCGAGCCGCAGCGCCATCTCGGGCGTCACCGCTGCACGCTCGGAAAGCACGGCGTGAAGAGCCTGCCGCGAGATCCCGAGAAGATGAGCGATCTCGGCGCGCGGGCGGCCGAGCGCCGGCAGGATCTCCTCGCGCAACAGTTCGCCCGGATGCATCGCGGGCAGCCCGGTTCCGGTGGTCGGCTCGATCGTCAATGGTAATCCTCCAAATCGACGGCGACGGCATCGGTGCCGTCCCAACCAAAGGTGATCCGCCAATTCCCGGTTACCCGGATCGCCCAGCGGGGTTCGCCTTGCAGCGGGTGCCAATAGAACCCCGGAAGATTGACTTGCTCGGGCCGCGTCGCGGCATCGAGCGCCCGCAACATGCGCCCCACCCTCGCAGCGTTCGGCACGCTCAACCCGCTCGGATCGCCCGCCTCAAAATACCGCTTGAGCACCCGGTTGCGGAAACTGCGTATCACTGGCGGAAAGGTGATGCTACAGCCGGCAAACGTCAAGCGTCTCTTGACGGGGGCATGCCGCCAGATCCTCAGGGGCGGAGCGGCTATATTGCCGGGAAGGGGGAGCGAAGGGCTTGCGATCATGACGGCAAGGGAAAAGGTACCGCCTGCCGCTGCGGTCTATCCGGTTGGTAGCGCTCCATATTCCGGGCGGGCGCGCGTGGTGGTTCTGCCGACGCTTTTCCAGGAAAAGCGAAGCATCTCAAGCCCGCGGGAGCCGTCGCACCGGCCAAATCCCGCCGGGAGCGCGCCCCCGCGGCAGCGGGTCGCAACCCTTCCCGTCATGAGAATTCCGAGCCTGCGTTCTGTCGCGATTTCGCGTCCAGGGATACCGAGGGGATACCTAATCCCGCACGCTTGGCCGCCACGTTCTCCTAAGTCATTGAAAAGCTGGCGTCCCCGACAGGACTCGAACCTGCGACCCACAGTTTAGGAAACTGTTGCTCTATCCGGCTGAGCTACGGGGACGCGGGGCGCTCCGCGCACGCGGCTTTTCGACCCTGGTCATCGCTCCCTTCCGCAAACCGAGCATAATGCGGCGGTGGCCGCGCGGCAATCGTTTCCCCGCGTGCGCCTTTACCGCGAGGGCCGCAGCCTTCTTGCTCTTGGGGCGCGGCCGCGGGCGGGCGTCGCTCAGCGGGCGCGGCTCGGATACCGCGACGGCGGGCTGCTTGCCTGCATTCGACGACGGCCCGGAGGTCGAGGCCGGCGGCTTCTCTTTTGCGGCGGATGCCGGCATGGGAGAGGCATTCTGCGAGGCTCCCGGCGCGATCGTCGCCGTCACCAGAACCTTGGCGAGACCCGAGCGGATCATGCCGATGGCGGCGGCGGCGGCTTCCGACAAGTCGATGATCCGACCCTCGATATAGGGGCCGCGATCGTTGATGACGACATCGACCGAGCGGCCGTTTGCGAGATTGGTCACCTGGGCCCGCGTCGAAAGCGGCAGCCAAAGATGGGCCGCGGTGAATTTCCGGTCATTGAAACGCGCCCCGCTCGCCGTTAGCCGGCCCTCAAAGAACCCTCCATACCACGAGGCCGTCCCGGTCTGCTCGACGCGCTCGGCCCCGGCCGCGACGGGAACGCGGGAAGGCGCTGAGGCGTCCGGGCGAGGATGGGCTTTGGCGCGGCCGCTCGGGATCAACGACATCGACGAGACCAAAATAATCGCGGAAAACTTTGGCCGTGAAGAACGATAAAACCGGATAATTTTAGGCAGAATAGGGCGCACGGCAAAACCCCCCGTTTCGATTTTCGCCATCTTCCACTTAAACGGAAAAGCGACCAAAGACAAAGGGAGAATTTGCCGCATACGAGAGGTTGATACTCAAACATATTCATGCACGGAAACCGGAATTGTGACAAAATAGTGGCGGACTTGTTTCGGACGTTCTGAATATTTCTCTACGGATATGATTAACGTTTGAGAACTTGGCTGATTTTCCGGCCTTTAATGTCATAAGGCCCGGGATATAACGGAAGCGTGCCTTCTTTGAGTGGCCGATCCTCTGCCCGAACTGCGCCAACGGGTCGAGCGCTCTCTCTTGACAGCTGCGGATTGCGCCAAGTCTCACGGCGGCGCCGACGCGGGAGGCGCTCCGACGCCGCTTCAGCGCTGCGGCACCAGGCGCCCGCGGGTCCGGTGGAGGGCCTCGCGGTGCAGAATATAAAGCCCGCTCACCATGACGATCGCCGCGCCGACGAGCAGCGGGAAGGTCGGGATCTCATTCCAGAAGAGAAATCCGATCGCCGATCCCCAGAGAAGCGCGGTGTAGTTGAACGGCGCGACCGCCGCCGCCGGCGCGTAAAAGAGCGCCTGCGTCAACCAATACTGGCCGATCCCGCCGACGATCCCCAAGGAACAGAGCGCCAGAAGGTCGAGAATGCTGCCCGGGTCCACCCACACGAAAGGCAGCGGCGGAAGCGCGAGGAGGGCGATAAACACTCCCATGTAAAAGACGACGGCGGCGCTCGACTCGCTGCGGGAGAGCGAACGCACCGCAAGCGATCCGAGGGCGCCGAAAAAGGCATTGCCGATGCCGCAGGCGATGCCGACGGGGTCGCCCGCGGCGCTCGGGCGCGCCATCACGAGGACGCCCGCAAAGCCAAAGAGAACGGCCGCCCAGCGATGCTTGCCGACCGGCTCCTTGAGAAGCGGGTAGGAGAGCGCGGTCATGAAAAGGGGCGCCGCGAAAGAGAGCGAGATGGCGTTTGCAATCGGCAGGAGGTGATAGGAAAAAAAGGCGGCGAAGAGAGAGCCGCCCCACAGCGCGGAGCGCAACAGGTGGGCGAAGGGCCGCTTCGTGCGCAGCGTGCGCCAGCCGCCGGCGCGCCAGACGAGGAGCGCTGCCGGGAAGAGCGACAAGGCGCTCCTGAAAAACACCATCTCCGCGATCGGGTAGCGCTCGGCGAGCCACTTGACGATCGCGTTCTGCATCGAAAAGAGAAACACCGAGCCCAGCATATAGAGGATGCCGAGCCGGACATCGTCGGCGCGCTCCGCCGGCTTTGGAAGCGCGCTGTGGGCGGCGCGCATCAAAGCCGGTCGAGCGGGAAATCGAGGATGCTCTCGCCGCTTCCGACGGCGGCAAGAAACCCCGGCGCCAAGGCGAGGAAATGCTCGCCGTAAAAGCGGGCGGTCTTGCGCTTCGCGGCGAAAAAGGCGCTGTCGCCGCTCCCCTCCGCAACTCGCTTTTCGGCCGCAAGGGCGAGGCGGGCAAGAAGCCAGCCCGCCGCGACAATGCCGAAAAGTTCGAGATAAGGGCGCGAACCCGCCGCCGCAGCCGGGGGTTCGGCCTGCACCAGATGGGCGGTCGCGCTCTCCACTGTCGCGACCGCGTCGGCGAGGGCGCGCCCGATACCGGCTATGTCGGCGGAGGAGGAGCCCGCAGCCAAGAGCGCCGTCTCCCGCATTTCCGCGAGCAGGAGGCGCGCCGCGGCGCCGCCGTCGCGCGCCAGCTTCCGGAGCACCAGATCCTGCGCCTGGATGCCGTTGGTGCCTTCATAGATCGGCAGAATGCGCGCGTCGCGCAGATATTGCGCGGCCCCGGTCTCCTCGATGTAGCCCATCCCGCCATGCACCTGGATCCCCTCTGAGGCGACGGCGACGGCGAGATCGGTGCACCAGGCCTTGACCACGGGGATCAGAAGATCGGCGCGGGCCGCACATGCCTTGGCGTCGGGACCCTCGCGCGCGCGGTCGATCAAGCCTGCCGCGTAATAGGAAAGGGCGCGCGAGGCTTCCGTGCCTGCGCGCATGAAAAGGAGCATGCGGCGGACGTCGGGGTGGTGGAGAATCGGCGGCGCCTCGCTCGCCGGCGGCGCGGTGAGCGGGCGGCCTTGGACGCGCTCTCTCGCAAATTCGCGCGCCCTCTGATACGCCCTCTCGGCGATCCCCACCCCTTGCAGGCCGACATTGAGGCGGGCGTTGTTCATCATCGTGAACATCAATTCGAGGCCGCTTCCCTCTTCGCCGATCCGCCAGCCGACCGCGTCCTCGTAAGCGAGGACGCAGGTCGGAGAGGCGTGGATACCGAGCTTCTTTTCAAGGCGCAGCGTCTTGACGCCGTTTCGCTCGCCGGGATGGCCGTCCGGGTCGGGCAGAAATTTCGGCACGAGGAAAAGCGAAAGGCCTTTGCTTCCCGGCCGGGCGCCGGGGGTGCGCGCCAACACCATGTGGACGATGTTGGGGGCAAGATCATGGTCGCCATAGGTAATGAAAATCTTCTGCCCGCGCAGTCGGTAGTGGCCATCCTCCGGGGTCGCCTGCGTTCTGAGAGCGGCCAAATCGGAGCCCGCCTGCGGCTCGGTCAGGTTCATGGTTCCGGTCCACTCGCCGCGGACGAGCTTTTCGAGGTAGCGCTTCTTCAGCTGCGGCGAGCCGTGCGCTTCGAGAAGCGTCACCGCGCCCCTGTTGAGAAGGGGACAGAGGCCAAAGCTCATCGCCGCCGAAGTCCACATCTCCGCGACCGCCGCGGAAAGCGCGAAGGGCAGGCCTTGGCCGCCATGGGAAGGATCGGCCGTCAGCGAATTCCAGCCGGCTTCGACATAGCGGCGATAGGCTTCTTGAAAGCCGGGCGGAGTGCGCACGACCCCGTTCTCGAAGGTCGAGCCGGCGCGGTCTCCCGCCTCATTGAGCGGGTCGAGGACGGTTTCGGCAAAGCGCCCGGCCGCAAAGAGGATGGCGTCGAGGAGATCGGCGGGCACCGGCTCTTCGGGCGCGCCCCTGCCCAAAGCGGCGAGCTCTTCGAGAACAAAGCGCATATCGGCAAGGGGGGCGGCATAGGGCATCGTCCGAGCCTCCGGTGAACCCGCGGGCTATCGCGGTCGCTGCGACGGTCCGAAGCCCAGCCGCAGCGTTCCTTCCAGTCCGCGGGCGACCCTCAGGCTCGGCAGCTTCGGGCTCAATGGCAAGAAGCTTGTGCCAAAGGAGGCCCGCGGATTGCCCGCGGGCGCCCGGCAAGCATAGCCGAAGGCGCGAACGGCCGGGAGGCGAAAGGCGGGCGTTGCCGATCGGAGGTTTCGCGCTCGGGTGCGCTCGGGCTTCCCCGTGAGCGAGGACAGAGGGCCCGCTATTGCCGCACTTCGCGCGCGGGCATCTTTTCCGCGGGAATCGGGTTGGGACCGGGAAGAGGGACCGCCTCTCGCGTTTCGCTTTGGCGCGCTTCGAACTCCCGCCGCAAACGCCACGAGGCGCGCACCGTCACCGGGATCGAGGCGAGATAAAGGGCCCCGACAAGGCTCAAGGTCGGCCACGGCGCGGTCGTGACAAAAGCGGTCAGCACGCCGACGCCGAGCAGCGTCGGGATGACGTGATGCGGCGGAATGCGAATCCGCTTCAGCGAGACGGTCGGGATCGTGCTGATCATCAAAAGCGCGACGCCACTTGCCCAGAACGCATTGAAGTAGGGCGAGCGAAAAAGCCACAGCCCGGAAGCAAAGCTCAAAAACATCGGCACCATGACGAGGCCGGCGCCGGCGGGCGCCGGCACGCCGGTAAAAAAGGCGGAAGCGTAAGGAGGAAGCTCGGCGTTGAGCTGGGTGTTGAAGCGGGCAAGACGAAGCGCGCAGCAAACCGCGAAAAAGAGAACGATCGCCCAGCCGAGGCTGTGCAATCCCGACATCGTCCAGAGGTAAAGTACGGCCGCCGGGGCGACCCCGAAGCTCACGAAATCGGCAAGGCTGTCGAGCTCTGCGCCAAACCGCGATGTCGCTTTCAAGAGACGCGCGAGACGCCCGTCGAGCCCATCGAACACCCCGGCGACGATGATCGCGAACACGGCGTGCTCGAACTGCCCGTTCATCGCAAAACGCATCGCCGTCATCCCGGCGCACAAAGCGAGCAGGGTCAAGACGTTCGGAACCATGCGGTTGACCGAGAAGTCGGCAAGGCGGCGGACCGGTAGGCGCGGGCGCCGGATCTTCGCCCTGCGCATTCCCTCGCCCCTCAATGCGCCCTTCCTTCTCGCGCCCCTTCGCGCGCGTACTTGTCGGCGAGCACCGTTTCGCCTGCGATCATATGCTGACCGGTGATGACCATCGGCACATAGGGCGGCGGCAGATAGATGTCGACTCGCGAGCCCAATCGGATGATCCCGACCCTTTGCCCGGCCGCAACTTCCTCTCCCTTGTAAAGGTCGCAGACGATCCGCCGCGCGACGAGGCCGGCGACCAGCACAAACCCGACTTCCGGACCCTCGGGAGGAGCGAGGCGAATCGCCATCCGCTCGTTGTGGAGGCTCGCCTTCTCGCGGTCGGCGGAGAGAAACCGCCCTTTGACATATTGAACCTCCACCACTCGGCCGCCGATCGGAGCGCGCGAGACATGCACGTCGAAGAGACTGAGAAAGATGCTGATCCGCGTCGCCGCCGCCACATCCATTTTGAGTTCGGGCGGCGGTTCCGAGGCCGCAACCGAGAGAACGGTCCCATCCGCGGGGCTGAACACGAGCCCCTCTCGCGCCGGCGTCACGCGCCAGGGATCGCGAAAGAAATAAGCCGTCGCCAAGGTAAGAAGGAGCGCCACCCAAGCAAGCGGCGCCCACAGAAAGAAGAAGATGAGGGTCAAGAACGCGCCCGCAAGCACGAACTTGAGACCGTCCGGATGGAGCGGGGCGAAAAACCTTCCCAACACCGAAATCCCCGAGCCGGCTCAGCTTCCTTCGCGTCGCCACGCGCCGAGAAGCCCGCCCAAGATCAAGAGGAGGGCGAGGATCCCCGGCAGGAGCGGGATTTCGCTGAACCCCGCCACCCTATAAACCCCATTTTCGCGAAAGCCCATCCAGTTGTTCCCGTTCGCGCGGTCTGCCGTGTCCACGCGGCGCACCTCCGGGATTTTGCCGGAACCCACCCAGAAAATCCGGCCGCCCGTTGCGGCGACGACCGGCGCGAGTTTTCTCTGGGTGGTGCGCACATCCGCAAACTCGATCGGGTTGAGAGGCCCCGCCGCGGCAATCGCGGTTTTCTTGCCCTCGCTCACATGATAGAGCCCCAACGCGTCGATGGAGAGACTGCCGGCGCTGCGGCCGCCCTTTTGCGGGGTCAAGACGAGGCTCTTCTTGCTGCCGTTGGGGAGGGTGACGGTTACCGGCCGATTGTCGGGCTTCAATGACTGCCTTGTGACGATGAGGCGGTTTCCCTCGACCCGCGCTCTGAGCGCGTTCGCCGCGAGAGCCGGCTCTTTCATCAGCCAGTAGACGAGCCTTCGCAGCAATTCGGCTTGCGGGCCCCCGCCCTCGAAACCGCGCGCCCACAGCCACATGTCGTCGGAAAGAAGCTCCGCGACGCGCCCTTTGCCCACCCGATCGAGAACGAGAAGGGGTTCGCCGTCGGCGCCCTTCATCAAAGTGTCCCCGTGTCGCACCTCGGCCCCTGCCTCCCGAAACCAGCGCCCCCAGCTGGGCGTGCCGTCCGCAGATCCGGCGCCGGAGAGGCCGGCGGTCACCGGATGGCGACGGCCGAGGGCGGTGAGACGCGGCCTGAAGCCTCTCTCATAAAAGCGTCCCGTCAGCTTCACCGGGAGGATCCGATCGAGCGGGTTCGGCTCGAAGCTCTGATCCGCGCCCGAAGGGGGACCCGTTACTTCGAGAAACGCGCCGCCCGAGCGAACGTAGCGCACCACGTTTTCGAGGTAGTCTTGCGGAATGATCCCTTCGCTGTTGTATTCCTCGAAGATCACCAAATCGAAATCTTTGAGCTTCCGATCGAAAAGCTCGTGGGTCGGAAAGGCGATCAGCGACAATTCCCGGATCGGCGTGCCGTCCTGTTTTTCCGGCGGGCGCAGAATCGTGAAATGGACGAGATCGACCGAGGGATCCGATTTGAGGATATTGCGCCAGACCCTCTCGTCGCGCGTCGGCTTGCCGGAAACGAGCAAGACCTTGAGCCGGTTGCGCACGCCGTTGACGACGACGACGGCCTCCTTGTTGAGAGGGGTGAGGACGTGCGGGCCGGGAGCAACCTTGAGCTCGATGACGTTGGCGCCGCCATGGTCGATCGGGATCTTGAGCGGGATGTCGCGGCCGACGGGGACGAGGAGACCGTGCCGCGGTCCTCCATCCTTGCGCCAAGTCAGCCTTGCCTCCTCGGTCCTCGTCTCTTTCGCGCTTACGCCTTCATCCTCAACCCGGACCAAGAGCTCGACACGTTTGCCGACGATGCCAAAGCGCGGCGCGCGCGTGACGACGAGGCGGCGGTCTTTCTCGTTCGGCT
This sequence comes from Pseudomonadota bacterium, assembly GCA_021812165.1. Taxonomy (GTDB): domain Bacteria; phylum Pseudomonadota; class Alphaproteobacteria; order ATCC43930; family CGMCC-115725; genus AP-15. The sequence continues at coordinate 10,661 of JAKAOO010000098.1, forward strand.
GTCCCGAGAGCAGCACGTAAAGAGGGGCGCCGACCGCGCGTCGCAGCGCCTTCTTGTCGCCTTTCGGGACATCGGCCACCTCCCCGTCCGTGATCATCACGATTCCGGCGAGGCGCCGCCGCGGGAAATCGGAGAGAGCGCGGTCGAGAGCGTGGAACAGCCGCGTTCCTCTGGCGGCGGCTTTGATTGCGTTTCCTCCCGCGCGCACGACGCGCACGGCGATCCCTTTCTCGTGCGAAAGCCGCCTTTCCACCACCGCGAGCGCCCGCTTTGTCGCGGCCCTTCGATGGCCGATGCTTTGGCTCGGCGACTGGTCGACGACGATGACCGCGACATCGCGCTCCGGCACGCGCTTTTCCTCGATCAGCGAGGGATTGAGGAGCGCCGCAAGAAGGGTGGCGACGACGAGGCCGCGCAACGCCGTGCCGCGCGCCCGGCGTGCGATCCCGATCGCGAGCAGGAGAAGCGCCGCGGCGCCGAACCCGGCAAAGAGAGGCCAGGGCAAAAGCGGCGCCGTTTTTAGGAGAAAGGCGTGATGCATCACCTTCCCAGCCGCCTCAAGATCTCCGGCACTTGCAGCTGATCGTCCTTGTAATTTCCGGTCAGGACATACATGACGAGGTTGACGCCGAAGCGCCTCGCCATTTCGCGTTGCCGCGCGCCGCCCGGGACCACCGGGAATATCGGGCGGCCTTCCTTATCGATCGCCCAGGCGGCGGCCCAATCGTTGTCGCCGAGGATGACGCTCGAAACCCCGTCGTTGACGCGGCCCGGGGTGGGCTCGATCCAGAGCGTTCCGACATTCCAGCGTCCGGGAAAGTCCTGCAACAGGTAAAAGGACTTCGTCAGAACGTGGTTCGATGGGATGGGGACGAGGGGCGGGATCTTGATGCCGGCGAGGAGATGCGAGAACCGCGTTTCGAGTTCCCCGCCGCCCGGCGGGTCGGCAACCCGCTCGCCGCCGTCGCGGGTATCGAAAAGGATGGTGCCGCCTGTCTCGAGGTAACGATTGATGCGCGCCACGGCCGCGCGCGAAGGCGGCGGCTCGCTCGCGGTCAGCGGCCAATAAATAAGCGGGAAGAAAACCAGCGGGTCGCGCTCGAGGTCGATGCCCTCGGGGCTCGCGGGATCGACCGCCGTGCGCTGGTTGAGAACGAGGCTCAACCCGGCAAGGCCCTCGCGGCTGATGCGGTCCACCCGCTCATTGCCGGTCTTGACATAGGCGAGGTGCAGCTTTGCCGCCGCTTTGATGTCGAAAGCTTCACTCGCATGTGCGCCTCCCGCCGCGAGCAGGAGGGCGAGCAGGACGGCGGCGGCGACCCCCGCCCGAAATCGGCTCAAAAAGCCGCGCAAGGCGTAGGCGATGACGAGATCGATGAGAAGGAGCCCCATCGCCGCCGCCAGAAGCGCCGGCTGCAACTGGATTTCGCGGCTCCTGCCAAAGCCTTCGCGCCCGATTCCCCGCGGCAGGCCGGCGATCGCTTTGAGCGTACCGACCGCGGAATAGAGGTTGAGCGCGCGGCGGGCGTCGGCGCTGCCGTAAAATCCCGGCGGGTGGCTCGGCGAGACGAGAGGGCGCCTCGGCTGCGTCTCCGAAATCGGCTCAGCAGTCGGCGGCGGGCGACCGAGTTCGCCAAACCCGTCGAGGGTTTCGAGAGGGGGAAGCGTTCTCTCCTTTTGCGGCGAAACGCCTTTGCTCAACGCGACGATGCGGCGCAGCATCCCGACGAAAAGGCCCGAGAGAGCGAGGTTCGACCACGACGCGTTGGCCGTGGTGTGCACGAGAACAACCCACCCCCTCCCCCTTTTTGCCGCGGTGACGAGCGGCGTGCCGTCGGCGAGTCGCGCCCAGATCTTGCTGTCGAGACCGATGCCGGGCTCGGCCAGCACCTGGCGCGACACGGTGACATCGGAGGGGATGGTGAGGCCGGCAAAAGGGCTGTCGCGGTCAAAGGGGGCGAGCGTTGCCGGGCGCTCCCAGGAAAGGGCGCCGCCGAGTGTCCGCCCGCCGCGGCGCAGTTCGACCGGCAGAAGGCCGTCGCCCCTTTCTCGGAAATGGCTCCCTCCTGCGCCCGCCGCCGAGGAAAAGTCGCCACCGGGCTCGCGGTCGGCGAGGCGCGGCCCCGCGAAACGCAGCAACAGCCCGCCGCCGGCGACCCACTTGCGGATCCTCGCCGCCTCTGCTTTGGAGCTTGGTCCGCCATCGCTGAAAATGAGGACGGCGAGAGGGCGCTTCAAAAGCGCGCTTACCATGCCCGTGCGCACTTGCGTAAAGGGGGCGAGCGCGCGTTCGAGGTAATAGCCGCCGCGCAGAAGCGGCGAGGAAGCCCGTTCCGACGCCCTGACGATGCCGACCGGACGGCGGTACCAGCGCTCATCGACGAGCAGCACGGCGCCTGCGGAAGGGACGCCTTCGACGGCGATCCGGGTGACCTCGTTCCGAAGCTCGCTCGGCATCGGCAAGGACACCGTGACCCGGCTCTTTCCCGGTTCCAGGGTCACGGCCCGGTGGGCGAGGAGGCGTCCGTCGCTGCCGCTTGCCCTGACGTGAAAGAGCCGCGGCTGCGGCGCCGGAAGGCTTTCGAGGGTGACCCCGAGATCTTTCGCCGAAGGCGCTCCGGGGATCAGAAGAAGCGGCGCGCGCTTCCTCGAAGCGGCAAGGATCCGCAGCACCCCGTGCCGTCTCAGATAATCGGCGAGGAGGGGAGCGCCGTTGCCGCCGGCCGACCGGATGCCGTCCGAGAGCCAGACAGCGAGCGGATTGCCGGGGAGCGCAATCGTCTTGAGCCGGGCAAGCGCCGCGATGCGATCGGCAGGCCAAGGCTCGGGCTTCAAGGCGCGCAAGGCGGAGCGGGCCGCGCTCGAAGGCCCTGACACTGGCGGCGGCGGTGGGGCTTGCTCAGAGGGA
>JAKAOO010000099.1 GCA_021812165.1 Pseudomonadota bacterium
CGGCATTCTCGTCGACGACGCCATCGTCGTCGTCGAAAACATGGTTCGCCACTGGCATCTGGAGCCGAAGGCGGATCGCGCCGCGGCGGCTGTTCGCGCCGTCGCCGAGGTCGGAAACCCAACGGTCATCGCGACGCTGACGATCATTGCGGCTTTGCTCCCGATGAAGTTCGTCGGAGGACTGATGGGCCCTTACATGAGCCCGATCCCGGTGAACGCCTCGTTCGCGATGATGTTTTCCTTCTTTATTGCGGTCGTGATCGCGCCTTGGCTCCTCATCGGCTTGAGCCGAGGGGAGAAAATCGAGGAGAAGGCGCGGCAGCCCGAGCCCGAGGGCGGCGTTTCCGGGATGCTTGTGCGTCTTTATTGGCGCGCGGCGCCGCCGATCTTGAAGAACCGGCGGCGTGCGGGAGTTTTCCTTCTGTTGACGGGAGTGGCGATGCTGGCCGCGCTCTCTCTCTTTTACACCGAGAATGTGACGGCGAAACTGCTTCCTTTCGGCAACGAATCCGAAATCCAGGTGATCGCCAACCTGCCGCGAGGCGCGAGCCTTGAAGAGACCGAACGGGTTCTCTTGGCGGCGGCACGCCGGTTGATCGGGTTTCCCGAGGTGACCTCGATCCAGGCCTACGCCGGCACCTCGGCGCCGTTCGACTTCAACGGCCTCGTGCGCCAATATTATCTGCGCGACCGTCCCTATCAGGGCGACCTTGAAGTGGACCTTCTGCCGAGGGCCGAGCGACGACGGCAAAGCCACCAAATCGCGCTCGCGATCCGTAAGCGCCTCAAAGGGCTTTCCGTGCCCCCGCACACCTCGATCCAGGTGGTCGAGGTGCCCCCGGGCCCTCCGGTTCTCGCGCCTCTCCTCGCCGAAATTTATGGTCCCGATGCCCATACCCGGCGCCAAGTCGCGCGCAAGGTCGAGAGGGTGTTCAAGGGCGTCCCCTACATCGTTGATGTCGATAACAGCTTCGGCGTCCGCGCCAAGACGTTTCGCTTTGCCGTCGATGACCCCGCGCGGGAGTTTTATGGGGTCAAGGAGCAGACCATTTACGATACGATCGAGGAGCTTTTGCACGGAACGAGCGTCGGCTATTCCCATCGCGGCCAGGGGATCTATCCGATCGAGATTGCGATTGGCTTGCCGAAACGGGACCTGCGTCTCGGCGAGCGTCTATTGTCGACCCCGGTGCCGGCGCGCCACGGCACCGTCGAGCTTGGCGATGTCGTCAAGATCGTGCGCGGGAAAACCTCCTACCCGATTTTCCGCAGGGATGGCCACTTTGCCGAGATGGTCATGGCCAATATGGCCGGCGAGTTGGGGGCGCCGATCTACGGCATGCTTGCGGTCGACAAAAAGCTCGCCACCCTCGATTGGGGGAAGTTGGGGCGGCCAACGATCCGCTATCACGGTCAGCCGACGAACGAATCAAAACCCACGCTTCTCTGGCAAGGCGAGTGGGAGGTCACCTATGTGACCTTCCGCGACCTCGGCATCGCCTTTGCCGTAGCGCTCGTCGGCATCTATCTATTGATCGTCGGGGAATTTAAGAGTTTTCGTCTGCCTCTCGTCATCATGACGCCGATCCCTTTGACCCTGATCGGCATCATCCCCGGGCATTGGCTTTTCAATGCGCCCTTTACCGCAACCTCGATGATCGGCTTTATCGCGCTCGCGGGAATCATCGTCCGCAATTCGATCCTTCTTGTCGATTTTATTCGCCGCGAACAGCAGGAGGGCGCGCCTTTGCGCCTCTGTCTCGTGAGGGCGGGCGCGACCCGCTTGCGGCCCATTCTTTTGACTGCCGCGTCGGGGATGATCGGCGCCGCCTTTATTCTTTCCAGCCCGATCTTTCAGGGTCTGGCGATTTCGCTTCTTTTCGGTCTTGCCTCTTCGACCGCTCTGACGCTTCTCGTCATTCCCGCGATCTATGTGCTCTTGCGCGACGACGGTCGCCCGCTCGCGCCGCGGGAGAGAGGGCCGCGCGGCTCGCTTGCTGCGCTCTCCGGCGTTGGCGGAAATGAGGAGGCGAGAGCCGTTTCCGCGCGCGAAGGGGTCTCCCCTGAGCCATAAGAGAACGGCATCGCGCCCCGACCGCGGAACCGTAAAAGCCGTCTTGGTTGCGCCGGGGCCGGCTCGAAGGCACGCTCGCTCAGCAAGCGCCGAAATAGGCAAGGTCCTGCGGGCGCGGCTGCCAGTCGGGGTTGCTCGGCCACTCCTTTATGCGGGCGGACATGTCCGCGCCGTAGCGCACGCGGAAAAGAAGCGTGCGCTCTGCGCCGTTGCGGTACTCGTGGAGCTCGCCCCGAGGGTGGACGACAAACGAGCCGGGGACGATTTCGAGCGTCCCCGTCGGCGTCTTCATCATGCCGCCGCCTTCGAAGCAGAAATAGATCTCGGTCGCATCGGGATGAGAATGGTAGGGGCTTATCTGCCCCGGCTCCCAGCAGGCGACGGTCACATCGCCTTCGCCGAGCGCGCCGAGCACCCGTTCGACGTGCCGCTTCGGATCGAACGCCGCTTCCGACTTGAGGTTGAAGCTCTGCATCCTTTTTCCTCCACGCTGCGCGCAGCGCCTGGCAAGCTTTTTGAGCGGCGGCCCGATCGACCAAATGACGGATCTCGATGGTGCCCAGGGGCGGAATTGAACCACCGACACACGGATTTTCAGTCCGCTGCTCTACCGACTGAGCTACCTGGGCGCTCCAGCGAGGAGAGGCTTATAGAGGAAAGGCGCGCTTCTTGTCCAGACGGGAGGAGAGGGCCGGCCGCGCGCGCGCGACAAGAGCGCGTGCTGCCGCCGGTGAGCGTGCCGCCGCGGGTGGGAATGATCCAATGCGCTCGCAACCCATGAGAACAGGCTGCGGGGTGCTGCGCGACAATCAAGATGAGAGGGGAGCGTCAATCAGGATGAGAGAGCGTCGCCGGATTTGCGACGGAAGGAGGGCGTAGCCCGACTGAAGTCGCGAATCCGGCGAACGGCGCGCACCGGGAGGGGGCGCGTTGGCTGGCGGTCGCGGCCGGCCGAGTAGGAAGCGGGTTCTTCATGCCGATGAGGAACCGCAACTTGCCCGGGCGCCGCATCATCGACCACCAGATGAGGCTGTATATGAATTTCCGAGAGATCGAGAGGGCGGCGATCGCCGCGGCGAAGGCCGCGTTCAGCGCCGCCACCGCGTATCGCATTGAGGCAGACCCGCGGCTGCCGTCGCAAAAGAAAGCGCCGCGCGACCGGCGCCGGCGAGATCCGCTGGCGACGGTCTGGGACAGCGAGGTGGTGCCGCTGCTGAAGAGCGCTGCTGCTCGCCGAGCTGCGCCTGCCTGCCGTCAAACAGGTCTGGCCTCCTCTCGCCGCCCAGGCCGACAAGGAGGGCTGGCCGGCGGCACGCTTTCTCGCCGCCCTCCTCGAACACGAGATCGCCGAGCGCAGCCGACGCCGGCTCGAACGCCATCTCGCCGAAGCCGGCTGGCGCGTGCTCCTCACTCGGACGACCGATCTCGTCCAGCGGTTGCAGATCGCGCGCCGCGAACTCGCCCTCGAAGCCGCCATCGCCAAGCTCGACAAGTACCACCTGCTGATCCTCGACGACCTTGCCTACGTCACCAAGGATCAGGCCGAGACCAGCGTGCTCTTCGAGCTGGTCAGCGCGCGCTACGAGCGGCGATCGCTGCTGATCACCGCCAACCAGCCATTCGGCGAATGGGGCAAGATCTTCCCGGACCAGGTGATGACGGTCGCTGTTGTCGACCGCCTCGTCCACCATGCCACGATCTTCGAGATGAATGTCGAAAGCTACCGCCGCCGCGCCGCCCTCGAACGCAAACCCGGCCCCGGCCGGCCGCCGACCCACGCGACAATCGCCGCCGCCAACCCTTGATTGTCGCGCAGCGGCAATCATGCCAACGCCGCGACGCCGGATTCTCATCCTGATTGTCGCCGCCTTCTCATCCAGATCGCCGCGCGACAAAGGCGCAGGCGATCGGATCCGCGCGACGACGGGCAAACGTCATGCAAAACGGGCAAACGGCATCGCGGCCACAAACAGACGCAAGCGCGCGCGCCGAGCAGAGCGCCTCCGAGTCGTTTCCTGCCTTTCAGCGGCGCTTCAGACGGACGATTCGCCGACCCGAGCTGCGTCAGATTGTGCCGCTTGCTGACACGACCATCTACGATATGGAGCGGCACGGCGATTTTCCGCGGCGGTTCTACCTGACGTCGCGCTGTGTGGTTTGGGATCTTGCGGAAGTCGTAGTCTGGCTCGAAGAACGTCGCCGCGCATCAAATGCAGCATTGATATCAAATGCAGCATTGATAAGGAAAGCTGCCTCTCCGAACGTCCGGCAGCGAAAGACCCGACCGGTCAGGCAGTAATCGGCTCCGCGATCAACTGCATCGATGGCGGATACAGGGTCGGCGTCCGCTTCCGGCCCGCGACCCACGTGTCGATCATATCGGCCCATTCCTGCAGCATGTGACGCCGCTGCTGCTCGTATTCCGCCTTATTGTAGATCCCACGCGAGCTGCGACCCTCTTCATGCGCCAGGCTTTTCTCGATCCAGTCGCTGTTGAATCCCAGCTCGTTCAGGAGCGTCGATCCTGTCCGGCGAAGGTCATGCACGGTGAACGCTTCCAGTGGAAGCCCTTCCTTCTTGGCGCGCTCCGCCGCTGCGTAGGTGATCCGGTTGAAGGTCGCGCGAGACATGGGAGCATCCGCGTCATAACGCGACGGGAGCAGATAGCGCGAATTTCCTGCACAGGTCTTGAGAGCGATCATGATGTCGAGTGCCTGGCGCGACAGGTAGACGTTGTGAGGCTTTCCGCGCTTCATGCGCTCTTTCGGGATGCACCAGACTGCGTTCTCGAAATCGACCTCGTCCCAGCTCGCGTCGAGCAGCTCGCTCTTGCGCACCATCGTCAGCAAGATGAGGCGAAGCCCCAAGCGGATCGTCGGAAGTGTCGGCACATGCTCGAGCTGCTGAAGCATGATCCGGATCTCGGTCGGTGAAAGCGCTCGATCCTTCGGAACAAAGGTGGCTATGGAAGCCGGACCTACATCGTCCGCCGGATTGGCCACCTTTTCGCCGTGAAGGATCGCAAAGCCGCAGATTTGCTTGACGATGTCGCGAACATGGATCGCCGTCGCGGGCGCTCCGCGATCCTTTGCCTTGATGCAAAGCGTGCGCAGATCGTCGGGCGTGATTTCGGAGAGCAGTCGATTTTTCCAAATGGGAAGGATGTCGCGGTCGAAGATGGCCTTGCGCATCGAGCGGGTGCTGTCCGCCATCCGCGCTTCCTTGAACCATCGCTTGCCAACCGCCCCGAAGTGCTGGGCTACCGCAAGCCGCCGCTTCTCGCGCTGCTTTTCCTGAGCGGGCGAGCGGCCCTCTGCAACGGCCTTCCTCGCGGCCAGGCATCGCTCTCGCGCCTCGGAGAGAGAGACGCCGTCCCGGCCGTACCGACGGGCATACCGTCACCTCGCACCGCTTGCCGGCGATAGACGCCGCTAGATCTCGAACGATTTCTCTTTTGATATCAGTCCACTATGGAGAGCGTTCCGATAGGGCGCGATAGTCTTCGTTAGACGTTGGATCACTCCCACTCGATCATCTTCAGCCACGGTAATGCGCTCATCTTCCAGCGCAAATTTTTTCTGCACACGCTCGAACGCCGTGCGCCCGATCCGTCAGAAATTTCGGCTCTTGATTTCAAAGAGGAATTTGCGCGATTCGCATTCTTCTCGGTTCTGCAGACAATCGAGATCTATCGGCCGATTTCTAAATTGATCGACACGGTCCGCTTGACGCAGATCAAGGCCGCCGGCGGCCTGTTGCCGTATCAAATTTCATGCAACGAGTCTTTGGTAGCGCTGTAGGGCTTCTCCTCCTCGAGACATTGCCGCCGCCTGTTCTCGTGTGCTCTGGGCCGACAACGGCATCGCGGGGGGTCGTCGGCGGAACACGGATTGAGCCGAGGACCCGAATTCGTCGGCTATTTGCCAATGCGGGTGGCGGACCTCAAGTGTGCGCAAGCGACCCATCCTCTGGCCAACCAAAGAGAGGCGAGCTGACGAAGATGAACGCAACAGGTGAATACTACAGGGGCAAGGTCGCCGCAGTGACCGGCGCCGCGTCGGGGATCGGCTTGGCGCTTGCCGAGACGATGCTCTCCTACGGAGCGGAAAAGGTCGTCCTCGCCGACTTCAACGACGAGAATCTCGCGCGCGAGACCGCACGTCTGGATAAGGCCTATCCGGGCAAGGCGCTGGGACTTCACTGCGATGTTACGAAGAAAGGTGACGTCCAGAAGATGATCCGCAAGGCAGCCGAGATCGGCGGGCGGATCGACATTCTGTTCAACAACGCGGGCGCCGGCCTTGGCGGGTCTTTCGACAAGCAGACAAATGAGGATTGGCAGAAGGCATTCGCGCTGAACTTCTACGGGGCGCTTTACGGCATCCGCGCCGTGCTGCCGATCATGCGCAAGCAGGGCAGCGGGCACATCGTCGACATCATTTCTGGTATCGCGTTCTCACCAATGGCCTACCAGACAATGTATTCCGCCACGAAGGCGGCGCTGAATGGACTGACGCTCGCGCTGCGCTACGAGCTATGGGACGAGAACATCCGAGTAACGTCGGCGACGCCAGGTACGACAGCCACCGCGATCTGGAAGGCTGGCGGTACCGAGCCGCCTCCGAACGCGCAATCGCCGGAGCAATCCGCACAGACTATCCTCGCGGGAGTGGCCAAGAACGAGCGGCTGGTCCTCGGCGATCAAGGCGACGTCTCAGGTGCGAGAGCCTGCTTCAATCCCGATTTCGCGGCAGGCCAGGACGATTACCTGCTTAACGTCGCGCGCAAGCGGCGAAGCGGCCAGTGGGTCGTGTAATCGACATAGGAGGCGAGTTGATGACAAAGGCGACGATGCGCGCGGCGCGCTTCGACCGTGCCGGCCGTCAGTTGACAGTGCAGGACGTCCCAGTGCCGGAGCCCGGACCGGGCGAGGTGCTGGTCCGCGTCGGGGCCGCCGGGATCTGCGCGTCGGACCTGCACATGATCGATGGAATAATGCCGGACTTTCCGCTGGAACAGGTCACGCCGGGCCACGAGGGAGCGGGCACGATCGAGCGGGTGGGCCCCGCGGTGCCGCTCTGGCGGCCAGGTCAGCGTGTTGTTCTGCTGGCTGGGAGAAACTGTGGCATCTGCCGCCACTGCGTCAGCGGCGGCACGAAAGCGTGCCTCAACCCGCTGGTCATGGGACAGAATTACAACGGAAGCTGGGCCGAGTATGTCGTCATCCCCTTCAGCGTTCTGGCGGCGCTGCCTGAGAATATCCCATTCGAGCAGGCCGCGCTCATTCCTGACGCCGTGGCCACGCCGTATACCGGGCTGATCCATCGTGGCAGGCTGGGCCTGGGCGAGACCGTCGGTCTGTGGGGCATCGGCGGCCTCGGGGTGCACGCGGTGCAGACCGCCCGCTTGGCCGGGGCCGGCCTGATCATCGCAGTGGATCCCCTCGACGCGGCCTGCCAGCGGGCGCTGGAGCTTGGGGCAGACCATGCCCTGAATCCGCGCAAAGTGGACGTCCGCGCCGAGGTGATGCGGCTCACCGGCGGCGAAGGGCTGGATCTGGCGGTGGACCTGGCCGGGGTCAATACCGCGCTCGCTCAGGCGGTGTTGTGTCTCCGTCGCTACGGGCGGGCGGTCATCATCGGCATGTCTCTGGAGCCGGTTCAGCTCACCGAGCCGTCGGTCATGCTCGGGGTTATGAATCATGAGGTGCTGGGGCATGACGGCTACGAGCCGCGCGACATTACCGGGCTCGTGCGCCTCGTAGCCTCCGGCCGCCTCGACCTGTCCCGCTCGGTCTCACACGTTGTGCTTCTAGAGGATGTCGCCCAGGGCGTGGACCGCTTACGCACGAAGGAGGGCAACCCAGTGCGCATCGTGGTGAAGCCGTAGCCGATGAAGGCGGCTGCTTTCTTCGCCCGTCGAAGGAAACGATCTCGCAATATGGGCCCCGCGCCTGCAACGGCTCTGGACCAGCAAGCCCTGTATCGAGGAGGGTAACCGTGTTCAAATTTTCCGAGGATTCCAACTACATGATGCCGGCGCATTTCGGCGGATATCGAGGACAGCCGCAAGCGGCCGCTTATCATGACGTCACATCGATCGCGGCCGCTTACGAAACCGACTCGGAAATCCTTGCCGCGTTCATTCCGAAGCCGTTCGAGATTACGCAACCCGTCCTGAGCATCCAGTACTCGATGTGCCGACGCGTGGATTGGATGGCTGGCGGCGGTTACAACTTGATCACTGTCGGCGTCCCTACGGCCTACGCCGATGGCCGGAAGCGCATCGAAGGCCTCTACGTCCTCGTCATCTGGGAAAACCGGACAGCCCCGATCCTTGCCGGCCGGGAGCAAACGGGCATGCCGAAGATCTTTGCCGACATTGAAGATCATCGCCAACTCGGCGACAGGCTGCTCGCCAACGCCAGCTATGAGGGATGGACATTCCTGAGGTTGGACTTTCGCCAAGCGAAGCAGATGTCGCCCGATGAGCTCACGCAATTGAACCAGCGCTCGGGCAGCGTCAACGCCTTCGGCTGGCGCTACATTCCCAATATCGGCCGGCCGGGCGCCGCTCTCAGCCATGCGACGCTGTTTCCCCAGGAATTTGTCTATACGGCGGCTTGGCAGGGGGAGGGCCGGATTCATTGGGAGGCCCTCGGTCCAGAGCAGTATCAGTATTACCCAATAACTCGGGCCCTCAGTCAGCTCCCAGTCAAGGCGTACCGCGACTGCCAGATGACGATGGGAAGTACCGTCCTGAGAAACGATCTGGCGAGGGAATTGGGTTAAGAAGCCTTGGTTTGGAGGTCGTCGCTCCAGGTCATAAAGCTGCACGGCAAGGACAGCGTTGTTACGGCGCGACCAACACCCCAGATCGAGTCTGAGATCTCTCGGTGGCGGCGATCTGTCCTAGGCCGCCCTGTAAACCGACACGGCAGCGGCGAAGATCGCCCGCGATGATTGAGGGGCGAGGAAATGACGCAAGACTACGACCGCTCGGTCGAAACCGTCATCTTGCTGATTTTCGGCGAATTCATGCTGATTTTCGGCGCGCTGCTGTTCGCGATCAGCGCCGGCCGCCTTCCTTACAACCCCGACAGCATGTACGGCCTGTTCCTTGTCCTCGTCTTTCTTCAGATCATCGCGATGAGGAAGACCCCGTTTGGCGATCTGCGTCGGTCGTGGGGGATTGTCTTCCTTGGCCTATGCGCGGCGACGCTCGGGATGTTCGCCTGTTTCGTTCCCGGGGTTCTGACCGAAGCCGCACGACTCCTGGTCGGGATTATTCTTCTGGGCGGAGGGCTTTCTCTCTTTCTGCAGCTCTTCATCTCCGAGACAAAGGCTAGAATTTGGCTCAGAGCAGGCAACGTACTGGCGCAACTCACGATCGCCTGCATGCTGGTTTATGCGCTGTCCATGATCGCGGGTGTGATCACCCTCGTCCCCGGGCTCCTCGCAAACAATCAGACGGCAATATTCTTGCTCGCTTATGGCGGGAGCTTCTTCTATTTGGCGTGGATCCTCCGGAAGGTTGCAATTCTCTACCCGCAGAATGAGGTTGACGAAGCGGAGTCCCTTTCTCTTTCGACCAACCGCTTTTCCTGGTTCGAGGAGGCGTCCCTGCCCCTCTCACCCGCTATACTCATCCTGCTGGGGCTGTCGCTGACATTGCTTGGCCTATTGCTATTCCCGGTCGATCTCGGCCTGCTGCAGTTTTCTCCGGACGGTCAGCTCGGTCTCCTGCTGACCGTGATGGCTGTTCAGATCATGACCCTGGGAGAGACGCCGCTCGGCCAGCTCAAGCGCCCTCTGCCGATGATGTTCTTCGGACTGATATTCGCCGCACTGGGAATCGTCTCAACGATCGTTCCAGGTCTGCTGACGAATGTGCTTCGGATGCTGATCGGCGCGCTGAACATTGGGGGCGGAGCAAAATGCCTTCTCGATACCTGTCTTCCGTTGCTGCGCGCGCGTGGAAGTCCGACCAAGCCGGCTTCCGTTCCGGCTGTTGTCAAGAGATTGAGTTCCACCCAGACGATCCTGGGCGGCTTGCAAGTCGTTTTTGGCGTCACAATGCTTGTTCCGGGTTTCATACCCGGACTCCTCGTGGCGGGAATCCTCGTCGTGAACGGACTACTCTTGGTCAAACTCGCCTCGATTCTTCGGACGCTGGCGGCAGCGCGACAAACAGGCTGAGAGTGCGAAATTGCTCAGGGCACAGCTCACACTTCAAAATCTTCTATTCAACTTGAGTAATTCATTGGAAACACGCCCACCGGCTGCTATTGGCTGCTATCGGTGAACAACAATTCCCTCCGATATCCTATGCTACCCACTTCTACTCCGAAGTAGCCCCTCATTCCCACTCGATCGTGCCGGGGGGTTTCGAGGTCACATCGTAGACGACACGGTTGATCCCGCGCACCTCGTTGATGATGCGGGTTGCGGTGCGCGCCAGAAATTCGTGGCCGAACGGAAAGGAATCGGCAGTCATGCCGTCGGTCGAGGTCACCGCACGCAGCGCGCAGACAAAATCGTAGGAGCGCGCATCCCCCATGACGCCGACGCTCCGGACCGGGAGGAGCACGGCAAAGGCCTGCCAGATCGCGCCATAAAGCCCGGCATTGCGGATCTCTTCGAGAAAGATGCGGTCGGCCTTTTTGAGGATGTCGAGTTTCTCGCGCGCGACCTCGCCCGGGATGCGGATCGCAAGGCCGGGACCCGGAAAAGGGTGTCGCTCGACAACGCTCTGCGGAAGCCCGAGTTCGCGCCCCAAAGCGCGCACTTCGTCTTTGAAAAGCTCGCGCAAAGGCTCGACGAGACGCAAATTCATCCGCTCCGGCAGGCCGCCGACATTGTGGTGCGATTTGATGGTTGCGCTGGGCCCCCCGAAAGGGCTCGTCGACTCGATGACATCGGGATAAAGCGTCCCTTGCGCCAGGAATTCGACCTCTCCGATCTTTCTCGCTTCCTCTTCGAAGACATCGATAAAGGCGGCGCCGATCGTTTTGCGCTTTTCCTCGGGATCGACGACGCCCTCGAGCCTTTCGAGGAAAAGCGCACCGGCGTCGCGGGCGACGAGCGGAATGTTGTAATGGCCGCGGAAAAGGGCGATCACCTCCTCGGCCTCGCTCTCCCGCAAAAGACCCGTATCGACAAAGATGCAGGTAAGCTGCTCGCCGATCGCTTCGGAAATGAGGGCGGCGGCGACTGCGGAGTCGACCCCGCCCGAAAGCCCGCAGACGACCCGGCCGCGGCCGACCCTCTCGCGGATGCGCTCGATCGCCTCCCGGCGAAAACGCGCCATCGTCCACAGGCCGCGGCAGCCCGCGATCTCATGCGTGAAATTCTTTAAAAGCGCGCCCCCTTGCGGCGTATGCACGACCTCGGGATGGAAGAGGACGCCGTAAAAGCGGCGCTCATCGTCGGCGATCGCCGCAATGGGCGCGCCCTCGCTTGATGCCACGGCGCGAAAACCGGGAGGAACGAGATCGACGCGATCGCCATGGCTCATCCAGACGGGGAGCCGCGCGCCTTTGCGCCAAAGACCGCGAAAGAGCCGGCAATCCTCGACAATCTCGATCGTCGCGCGGCCGAATTCCTGATGCTCGCTCGGCGCGACCAAGCCGCCGAGTTGACGGCACATCGTCTGCATGCCGTAACAGATGCCGAGAACCGGAAGACCGAGCGCAAAGACAAATTCGGGGACGCGCGGCGCGCCGTCCTCGAACACCGAGGCGGGGCCGCCCGAAAGGATGATCCCGTCGGGAGCGAACTCGCGGATCGCCCGCTCGCCGATCGAAAAGGGGCGAATCTCGGAATAGACCCCGCTTTCGCGCACCCGCCTCGCGATCAGTTGCGTCAGCTGGCTGCCGAAATCGAGGACAAGGATGCGGTCGGTCATCGGGATCTCAAAACAAGGTTGTCGTTCCGGGACACCGCGCAGCGGCGAGCCCGGAATGCATATTCAAGAGCCCGATGTCCACAGCCGCGTTACACAATATGGGAGATATCAACCTGGTCCCAGTGCTGTTTGAGGTACTCCGCCACCAATCGGCGGTGACAGTAGTGCGGCTTATCTTCGCTGCAGAGGAGGCAGCCGTCCGCGAGCGCCTCCTTCGGTATCGTCTCTTCGATGCGCCGCTGTTTCATCAGTTCTAGGAACCGAACCTCGTAGGTCTTCCACTCGCCATGTTGTTTCCTGTATTGATCGAGCATCTGCTGGGTCGGTGCTAACGCAGGAAGATGAACATAGTCCATCGCACAGATTTCTCGGAGAAAGTAAGCAAGGTCATCCTTTTTAGCGAAGCCAGCTAATTGCGATATGTTATTGAGGCGCACGTCGACGACACGTTTGGCTCCGGAAGTACGAAGTAGCTCAAAGAACTTTTTCGCGCTCTTTTTCGTAAATCCGATCGTGAACACTCTCATCTTAGGTTACCCGATGCCTCAGCTTCCAGCTTTTCGTCCACGTATGCTACCCTCTCCTCCTGTCGAGCGAGGGCATGACTGACCAGTTCCTCCCGCGAGCGGAACAGGTCCTCATGCGGCACTCCTGCCACATCGAGCAAGCGCTCCATCGCGTCCCGATGAGTTTCCAATCCCCCGTCGCCAAGGATGTGGGCAACGCCAACACCCTCTTCATCAAGCGCCCTGGCTACCAGCAGTGTTCTATGACATTCGAGAGGTTCTCTTTCAGCGCACATGAGTGCGATCCGATGCTCTTGCGCGCCGCGCACGACTCTTTCGATGCCCTGCCGGAAATGCTTAGTGCGCGCTAGCCTAGCATATTGGACGCGCCCGCTTTCGTAGCACGACGGATCATTTGATCGCGCGCCAAGCTCGCGCCCCAGAAAAACGTATTTTATGCCGTGTGGCTTGAGATTGCGCTCCAGGGCGTCCTTATTGAACTGAGGATTGAAACGACTATAAGGCGCAGAGCGGACATCGGCCAGAGCTGTGACCTCGTATCGCTTCAACAGCCTCACGAACGCATCAAACGAGTGTGTCGAGTGACCAACGGTCAGAACCAGTTTGTGCTGCTCGGTCATCGTCTCGTCCCTCCATCACGTTCGATGATAGCGACGATGAGCTTGTAACACGCATCTTGGTATGGCTCGCCGAGGCTCACGGTGAGGAAGCTCTGCCCGAGCCTATAATCGCCATCGGGCTTCGCCAGGAATACGCGTTCATAAACCGGGTCTGTCACCCATAAGCGGTACTCCTTGCCCCCGTAATTAAAGCGCCCCTGCACTCGCCGCTTCGGATTGCCGAAAGCTTCCCCAGGCTTGAGAACAGAAATGCCAAGGGTACTGACATGTAGAAGGCGTAGCGAAGTTCGGACACTGCGCA
>JAKAOO010000310.1 GCA_021812165.1 Pseudomonadota bacterium
GACGCTCTTCCGATCTGTTCGGCGAGCTCATGGCGAATGAGGTCCTCTTCGGCGAGGTTCGCCGCGAGAGCGGCTCTCGCCTCCCGCTCGCGCGCTTTCGCCTCCTGCCAGGCGCGCCAGGCTTCCCGCAAAAGGGCGCGCGGGGCCGCATTGCCGGCAAAGGCGTCGAGGATCGCGCGGTGGTTTGCCGGCTCGAACAGACCGCGCTCCGCATATTCGCCTTCGACCTCGACGAGACTGTCGCCCAATTGCCGCAAGAGGGCGACGGTTGCGGGCTCGTCATTGACAAAAGCCCGGCTTCTCCCGTCGGCGGCGACCAGGCGGCGCAAGAGGATCGTCCCCGCATCCGCGTCGAGCCCGGCTTCGGCCAAGACCTGGAGCGCCGGGTGCTCGCGGCCGACCGCGAACTCGGCCGTCACCGAAGCCTCTGCGGCTCCCGACCGCACGAGGCCCGAATCCGCGCGCCGGCCGAGCGCAAGCCCCAAGGCGTCGAGAAGGATCGATTTTCCCGCCCCGGTTTCCCCGGTCAGAACGCACAAGCCCGGACGAAAGGCGAGTTCCAGGCGATCGATCAGAACGACGTCGCGGATGGTGAGGGCGATGAGCATCGGGAAACCGGCGGCAAGCGTCCGGATGATACAATGATCGGGGCCGCCGCGGCGAGAGGAGCGGGCGGCGGAGCCGTTTGGCCGCAGCGGCGGGGTTAGGGGTTGCCGGGTGATCTGCGCGGCCGAAATGCCGCCGGCCGGTAATCAAATGGGTCTAGACATGAATCGTAGAACGCGCGATCCATTCGGATCCATTCTGTCTTGTCGATCCCTCGCAAAGTGGTAGCTTGGGCGCTAACCGGAAAAGCGCAGGCCAGCTTAATCCAGCGATCCTGCGTACGCCCAATTTCTTTGATATCCTCCACGAGCTCCGATAGATCCTGATCCTGGCTGAATATGACGCCGACATCAAATTGATTGCTAAGCGCAAGACGAATTACGTCGAGAGCCAAACGAATATCTATTCCCTTTTCCTGAGGGGTCTCGACGAGGATCGAGGACCCACCAGGCACCTCCATTGCCTGCTGATGATATCGAATAGGCCGGCTGTATACGAGGACGCCAGCGCGCCTCAAAGCCAACAATTTGTTGGACCAAAAGCCATGCCACATCGCAGTTTTCGCGGCGCTGGGCGTACCTGTATAGAACCGAACGCCGGACGGCTTCCAGCCGCGAAGATCGCAAACAGCGTTGAGGAGCCTGACGGGATCGTAGTTCGGATAGTGGTGCCCGAACGCTTCTTTCGCGTGTCGGTAGAGGTTCTGGCCGTCAAAAAATCCTACGGCGCGTTTTTCGGCCGGTTCTTGCATCGCTGTTGCTCAAACAAGAATAACCCCGCCGGGGCCTTCCGGCGAATCCGGCGGGGGGCAAGTGCGTAGTTATTAGATCGTAATCGTTGCCATCCTGTCAAGCGATCCCTTGCCATAGCGGGAACTACGTAGCAGCGCCTGCCGCGACGGAGGCAGCGCGCCCCTCGGCGCTTGCCTTCATGCCGGCGCGCCGCCATTTTCTCGGGAAGGCATGCCCGTGAGGAGAGCGATGGCGAGCGAGGCTTTGATCGGCGGCGGCGCCGCCCCCGTAAAGGACGTTACCGCGGCGAATTTTGTCGCCGAAGTCATCGAGGGCTCCCATGAGGCGCCGGTCGTCGTCGATTTCTGGGCGCCCTGGTGCGGTCCCTGCCGCCAATTGGGGCCGCTCCTCGAAAAGACGGTGCGGGCGACGGCAGGCGCGGTGCGGCTCGTCAAGCTCAATATCGACGAGAACCCCGAGATCGCGCGCGAGATGCGCATCCAGTCGATCCCCGCCGTCTACGCCTTCAAGGACGGAAGGCCGGTCGACGGGTTTGTCGGCGCCCTTCCCGAAAGCCAGGTGAGGCAATTCGTTGAGCGCCTCGCCGGCGGAAGCGGCGGGCTTTCGGCGATCGCCGAAGCCCTGAAGATGGCGAAAGAGTCGCTGGGAGCGGGCGATGCGGCGAGCGCGGCGGCGCTTTACGGGCAGATCCTGCAGCGCGACCCCGGCAATGTCGAAGCGCAGGCGGGCCTCGCGCGCGCGGCGATAGAGCGGCGCGACCTCAGAAAGGCGCGCCAGATCCTCGACGGCGTCGCCAAAGGGAATGCGAGCCACAGCGAGATCGCGGCGGCGCGTTCGGCGCTCGAACTCGCCGAAGCGGCGCAAAAGACGATGGCCGGCTCCGCGAAGCTGCGGGCGCGCCTCGCCCAGAACCCCGACGACCACGAGGCCCGCTTCGAACTGGCGACGGGGCTCTTTGGAAGCGGCGAGCGCGAGGCCGCGATCGACGAGCTGTTGGCCCTCTTCAAACGCGACCGCGAGTGGAACGAGGAGGCCGCGCGCAAGCAGCTTCTCAAATTTTTCGAGGTGATGGGGCCGGCGGATCCCTTGACCCAGAAGGCGCGCCGGCGGCTTTCGTCTCTGATGTTCGCGTGAGGGCGAAAGAGGGATGAGCGAGAAGCGGGCCGCGCTCCCCGAGACGATCCCGATCTTCCCGCTCGCCGGCGTCCTTTTGCTGCCGCGCGGGCACCTTCCGCTCAACATTTTCGAACCGCGCTATCTCGCGATGACGCGCGATGCGCTCAAAGGCGAGCCGCTCATCGGCATGATCCAGCCGACCGACCCCGCGAGCGCCGATTGCAACCCGCCCGTCTATCGGGTGGGCTGCGCCGGACGGATCAGCGCCTTTGCCGAGACCCCCGACGGCCGCTATCTCATCACCTTGACCGGCGTCGCGCGAGATCGGAA
>JAKAOO010000100.1 GCA_021812165.1 Pseudomonadota bacterium
ATCTTCGCGTGATTGAGCGCGCTTTCCACCATGGCTTCGGGGCAGGGCTCGCCATAACGCTCCAAAAGGTCGCGTTCGAGCGAGCCGGCATTGACCCCGATCCGCATCGAGCAGCCATGGTCTCTTGCCGCCTTGATGACTTCGCGAACGCGCTCCGCCGAGCCGATATTGCCGGGGTTGATCCTGAGACAAGCGGCGCCGCTTTCGGCGGCCTCGATCGCGCGCTTGTAATGGAAATGGATGTCGGCGACGATCGGCACCCCCACCTGCGGCACGATTTCCTTGAGCGCGAGGGCCGATTCGCGATCGGGGCAGGAGACGCGCACGATATCGGCGCCGGCGCGTTCGAGCGCCGCAACCTGCTCGACCGTCCCTTTGACGTCGCTCGTGACGGTGTTCGTCATCGACTGGACGGCGATCGGCGCGTCCCCGCCGACCGGCACCTTGCCGACGAAAATCTTGCGGCAAGGGCGGCGAACGATGTCGCGATAGGGCCTGACGCTCATCCTCACCTCGTTAACGCTTGAGCCGCCCTAATAGATAGAGTGTTTTGCCGGGAGATGAAAGCGACGGCGGAAAGCCGATCCCGGCCCCTTCGCGCGGCGCTAGGCGGTCGGTTCGAGCTTTTTCTCGAACCAGTGGTGCGCGTAGGGATTGCGGTTGTAACGAGCGATCTCCCGATATCCCTCCCGGCGGTACATCGCTCGAGCCTCGACGAGCACGCGATTGGTGTCGAGCCGCAGCGTGTTGAGCCCGGCCTCCCGCGCGAGCGCTTCCAACTCGTGCAGAACCCGGCGTGCGACGCCTCGGCCGCGTGCTTCGGGCGCCGTCCACATCCGTTTGATCTCGCCGGTGCGCTCGCCGATGCGCCGCAACCCGCCGCAGCCGACCGCTCGACCGTCGATCCGAGCAAGGACGAAACAGCCGTTGGGCGGCGTCATCTCCCGCTCCAGCTTGGGGTCGCCTTCGCCCGCATCGAAGCCGCCCTCGAAGCGTGCCGCAAGCTCCCGGAAATACGCGCAGAGGCACCGCCGCGCCGCGGCGCTCTTTGGTGAGACCACGCAAAGCTCGATTTCGGCCGTCCGAATCAGGCATTCGATTTCCGCCATCGCGGCCAAGAGGCGTTCACGCTGCGCCGCGCCGAGCGGCTTCAGCATCGAGGCCGCCAGCTCGTCCGAGAGACGGTCGTAGGCGGCCAATTCCGCTCGCCCCTCTTTGGTCAGCCGCACGCACCGCCGCCGGCGGTCGGCGTTCCCGCTCTCGACCGTGACGAGGCCTTGCGCTTCGAGCGAGCGCAAGAGCCGGCTGAGATAACCCGGATCGAGCCGCAGCCTATCGCGCAGTGCGCGCAGCTCGGCGCCCTCGGTGCCGGTCTCAAATAGGAGGCGCGCCTCTCCCAGCGGCCGCCCGCGGCGCAGATGGTTTACCTCCAGCGCCCCGACGCGCCGCGTGACGAGCCGGTTGAACCGGCGCACTTGCGCGACCTGCCCCGCGTCCATTCTCTGACTTTAGTCAGAGATATCGCGCTATGCAAACAGCGGAAATCCCCGCTTCTCTAGCCGCCCGAAGCCTTGCCGGCGAGGAGCGCCCGCGGGTCGAGCGCGACATGGCGCAGAACGCCGCCGATGCCGCCCAAAGGCGGAGCCGGCTTGCCATCGACGGCGATCGAGAGCCCGCCGGCATTGCCCGTCTCCAGCGTCATCCCGGGCTCATTCGGGACGCGGTAGCTGTCGCCGGGCTTCAAGACCCTCTCGAAGAGAATCGAATGATCGGCGGCGCGCACTTCGACCCAGCTCGCGGCGCTGGCGCGAATGACGATGCGCGAGGTCTTGGCGCCGTAAGCGTGTCCGGGAGACGCGGCGGGCGTCTTGACGGCAGCCGCCGCGTTGGGGGTAGCGGCCGGCGCGTTCGCAGCCGAAGGGCTTGCGGGCGTCGCGGGGCTTGCCGAAGGCGCGACTGCCTGCGGTTTCGAGGCAGGCGCTGCCGCTGCTGAGGGCGGCGCCGGGCTTGCCGAAGGAGCGGCCGCAGGCGTCACTTGCGAGGCCGAGACGGGCACGGGGCGCGGCGCCGGTGCCGCGGAGGTTGCGCTCGCCGGTTGGCGGGCGGCTTGCGAACCCGTTCCGGCGGGGGCGCTTGCGCTCAGCCTTTTTGCGGCTTCGGGCTTCGGCTTGGCGGCCTCGGGCTTCGGCTTCGGCAGAAGGCTCGCCGGCACGGCGCCGATGCTCTCGGCCCGGAAATGGGCCCGGTTCGAAAGGTAATACCACCCCCCATAGCCGATGAGCGCGAGGGTGAGCGCGACGACGAGGATGCTGCCGGAAGGAAGGCTCCTCTCGGCGAGCGGTATCGGAAAGGAGAGGTCGGGTTTGCGCTGGAGCTCCGTCTTTTCGGCCTTGAGACGCCGCAAGACCTCGGCGCTGTCGAGCCCCAGAAGGTCGCTGTAGCTGCGCGTAAAGCCGACTACGTAAGTGGGACCGGGAAGGTCGCCGGGTTTGCCCTCTTCGAGCGCCTGCACATAGTTGGGCTTGATCTTGAGCGCGCGCGCCACCTCTTCGAGAGAGAAGCCCAACTCTTCGCGACGCTGGCGCAAAACCTCCCCTGCCGAGCGCGGGCCCGAGGGAAGCGGCGCTTCGTGTTCGGGCGGATTTTCGGCATACGCCGTCTTGATACGCTGCAACAACGCCATCTGGGATCCCGCTCCCGCGAGAGGGGAATTCTAGCGAAAGCCGCGCGTCACTGTCGAATCATTCGGGAAGCGTCACATCGTGGTCACGGGCATAGGCTTCGAGCCTGGTGCGCAGCGTGTGGTCCGGCCGCCCTCTGATCTCGTCGAGATAGCGTTCGAGCGAGCCGACATCGATGCTGCGGATCATCGCCTTCACCGGCCCGATCGCCGACGGCACCATCGAGAGCGTGCGGTATCCGAGTGCGACGAGAGCCATCGATTCGAGAGGATTGCCCGCCATTTCGCCGCACACGCTCACAGGGACGTCCGCGTCGCGGGCGCGTCCCAGAACCTCGCGAAGAAGCGCCAGCATCGGCGCCGACAACAGATCGTAGCGATCGGCAAGGCGCGGGTTGCCGCGATCCCAGGCATAAAGGAATTGGGCGAGATCGTTGGTCCCGAGCGAGAGAAAATCGATCCTCGCAAAGAGCGCCTCGAGCTGAAAAAGAAGCGAGGGGACCTCGAGGACGACGCCGATTTCGACCGATTGCGGCGGATTGCGACCTTCCGATCCTGCGCGCTCCCGCTCCATATCGAGGAGCGCGCGCGCGGCTTCGAGTTCGGAAAGCTCGGCGATCATCGGGAAGCTGACGGAAAGGGTGCGGCCCGCGGCCGCGCGGATGAGGGCGCGCAGTTGCTGGCGCAAGAGCGCCGGCCGGTCGAGACCGACGCGAATCGCCCGCCACCCCATCGCCGGGTTGTCTTCCTCGAGGTGGTCGAGATATGGCAACGCCTTGTCGCCGCCGATATCGAGCGTCCTAAAGATGATCGGTTTTCCGCCCGCCTGCTCGAATATGCCGCGATAGAACGCCGTCTGGGCGTCGACATCGGGAAAGGCGTTGCGGACCATGAACGACAGTTCGGTGCGGAAGAGCCCGACGCCCTCGGCGCCGGTCGCTTCCAGCTGTTCGAGGTCGATCGGCAAACCGGCGTTGATGAGGAGCGTGATGGCGACGCCGTCGCGGGTGATCGCCGGCGCGCGGGCAAGGCTCTCATAGTAGACGCGCTGCCCGAGGCGGGCTTCGACCGCCGCCGCCACCGATTGATACACGTCTTCGCCGGGCCGCAACAGGATTTGCCCGCGATCGCCATCGACAACGACGATGTCTCCCGGCTCGATCTGCCGCGTCGCCTCTTCGACCCGGCCGACGACGGGGATGCCCAAGGCGCGCGCAACGATCGCGACATGCGCGGTGGGCGAGCCTTCTTCGAGAACGAGGCCCTGAACCCGGCGGCGCGCGTAATCGAGGAGTTCGGCGGGGCCGAGCGTGCGGGCGACGAGAACGAATTCGGGCGGTAGTTCGGGGAGAGCGGCGGAGGGGTCGCTCCCCGAGAGATGCTGCTGCAGGCGGTTGGCGAGATCTTCGAGATCGATGAGCCTCTCGCGCAGATAGGGGTCGCCCACCTGCAGCATGCGCGTCCTCGTCTCCTCGCGAACCTTTTGCGCCGCCGCCTCGGCCGTGAGCCCGCTCTTGATGGCCTCGGCGATGCGGCCGACCCAGCCGCGATCGGCGGCAAACATGCGGTAGGTTTCGATGATGTCGCGATGCTCGCCCTTGCCCAAGGGTTCGCTCGCCGCGACGAGCTCGTCGATCGCCACCCGCATCGCCGCAACGGCGCCTTTGAGGCGCGCGAGTTCGGCGGCGGCGTCCTCGGCGACGATCTGGCGGATTACGAGGCGCGATTCGTGAAGGACCGCGGGTCCGATCGCCAGACCCGGGTTCAATCGTATTCCGTCGAGGCGCAGCGAAGGCGTCACGCCGGTCCGCGCTTGCGCGATCTCGAACGGGTTGACGAGTTCGCCCGAGGCGACGAGTTCGGCGACGACCATCGCGACCGTCTCTAAAACGTCGATCTCGTCGTCGCTGTAATGGCGCGGCGTCTTGTTTTGCACGACGAGTACGCCGAGGACCCGCCCGCCGCGCAACAACGGCGCGCCCATCAAGGAATGGTAGATCTCTTCCCCCGTCTCCGGGCGGTAGGCGAAATCGGGGTGGAGCTGGGCTTCGTAAAGGGCGAGAGGACGCGCGGTCGCCGCGATCACCCCGACGAGCCCTTCGCCGACGCGCAGGCGCGTGCGATGAACCGCTTCTCGGCGCAGACCCTCGGTGGCGAAAAGCTCCAACACCTCGCCGGCGCGCATGACATAGGCCGAGCACACCTCGGCCACCATTTCCGCGGCGATGATCTTGACGATGCGATCGAGCCGTTCTTGCGCGCTGCCCGATCCCGCCATGATGTCGCGAAGGCGGCGCAGGAGGCGACGGGTTGCGGTGAGGCTTTCCGCGTCCTCCGCCATCAAGCGCGGTCTCGCGGCGCCGCGGCGAGGGGTGAGGCGCGAGCGCGGCGCTCGCGAGCGGCGAGAACGGCGAGCGCCTGACCGAAAAGCTCCTCCAGGATCTCTCCGGTGCTCTGCTCGCGGCTGACGAAGCCGACGCTTTGGCCCGCCATCAACGAGCCGCGCTCGATATCGCCGTCGATCACCGCCCGCCGCAAGGCGCCCGCCCAGAAGCGTTCGATTTCGAGCTGCGCCTCCTTTTGCGACAGCTCGCCCTGAGCGAAGCGTTCGATGACTTCTCGCTGCATCTCGCGAAAGCGCTGGGTCGCCGGGTTCGCAAGCGCCCGTACCGGGATCACCGGGAGGCGCGGATCGAGCTGCACCGAAGAGACGGCATCGCGCGCGGAGGCGCGAATGAACGCCTGCTTGAAGCGCGGATGGGCAATCGATTCATGGGCGCAGACGAAGCGGGTTCCGAGCTGCACCCCCGCGGCGCCCATTTCCAGATAGGAGACGATCGCCTCGCCTCTGCCGATGCCGCCCGCGACGAAAACCGGGACCGCGTCGAGATGAGGCAGAATCTCCTGCGCCAGAACCGCCGTCGTGACGGGGCCGATATGTCCTCCGGCCTCGTTCCCTTCGATGACGATGGCGTCGGCCCCGAGGCGGATCAGCTTGCGGGCGATCCCGAGCGAGGGCGCGAAGCAGAGGACCTTCGCTCCGCCTTCCTTGACCCGCGCCAGGGCGGCTCGGGGCGGCACGCCGCCGGCGAGCACCACATGGCCCACGCGATGGTTCAACGAAACGTCGATGAGCTCGAAGAGATGGGGGTGCATCGTGATCAGGTTGACCCCGAACGGACGCCGCGTCAGAGCCTTCGTCGCGGCGATTTCGGCATCGAGAGAGAGGGGCGCCATCGACCCTGCCGCAATCACCCCAAAACCGCCCGCGTTCGAGATCGCGGCGACGAGGTTGCGCTCCGAAACCCAGGTCATCGCGCCGCCCATGATGGCGAGGCGGCAGCCGAGGAACTCCCGGCCGCGCGACCACAGGCGATCGATTTCGGCGCGCGCCGCGTCCAGTCCGTCGGAGAATGCGCCGGCCGTAGCCCCTTCGCCTTCCTCGAGGAAGGCCGCGCCGAACCCGTCGCTCATCCGGCCCTGTCGAGGCCGTAGGCCGTGTGCAACGCGCGCAGCGCCAGTTCGGTATATTCGGCCGCGATCAGGACGCTCACCTTGATCTCGGAGGTCGAGATGACCTGAATGTTGATCCCCTTGTCGGCGAGGGTCCGAAACATCGTCTGCGCGACGCCCGGATGGCTGCGCATGCCGACCCCGATCACCGAGATCTTGACGACATTCGAATCGGGTGTGAGCGCCGTGAAACCGAGGAGCGGGCGGCATTCCTCCAGGACGGCGACGGCGCGGTCGAGGTCGGCCTGCGCCACCGTAAACGTAAGATCGGCGGTCACCCCGTCTTCCGAGATGTTCTGCACGATCATGTCGACGTTGATCGCGTGCTCGGCGAGAGGCCCGAAAATCGCCGCCGCGACGCCCGGGCGGTCCGCGACCTTGCGCAGCGTGATTTTTGCCTCATGGTCA
Source organism: Pseudomonadota bacterium (assembly GCA_021812165.1). GTDB lineage: Bacteria > Pseudomonadota > Alphaproteobacteria > ATCC43930 > CGMCC-115725 > AP-15. Next base: position 6,602 of record JAKAOO010000100.1, read on the forward strand.
TAGGCGATGCCGCTCACCACTTCTTTTTCCACAATCTCGTCCTCGTCCACCACCAAAGTCCCCGCGGCCTCGTTGAAGCTCGAACGAACGAGGAGCCGCACCCGATGGTTCATCGCCATCGCCACCGAGCGCGTCTGCAAAACCTTGGCGCCCAGCGATGCGAGCTCGAGCATCTCCTCATAGGTGATTCTACTGAGCTTCCTCGCTTTCGCAACGATCCGGGGATCGCTCGTATAGACCCCGTCGACATCGGTGAAGATCTCGCAGCGATCGGCGCCGAGCGCGGCCGCAAGGGCCACGGCCGAGGTGTCCGAGCCGCCGCGCCCGAGGGTGGTGATGCGCCCTTGCCCATCGATCCCTTGAAACCCCGCGACCACGGCGATCTCGCCCGCTTTGAGGCGGCGGGCGATGGCGCCGATTTCGATCGCCGCGATCCGCGCCTTGCCGTGGACGCCGTCCGTGCGGACCGGAACCTGCCAGCCGAGCCAGGAGCGCGCCGCGACGCCCAAATCTTGGAGCGCAAGGGCGAGTAGACCCGCCGTCACCTGTTCGCCCGAGGAGACGACGACATCGTATTCACTGCCCGCGTCCTCCTCGCAGGTTGCCCGCGCCCAGGCGACGAGGCCGTCGGTCGCCCCGGCCATCGCCGAGACGACGACCGCAACCTCGTTTCCGGCGTCGACCTCGCGCTTGACGCGGCGGGCGACCTCCTTGATCCGCGCGAGATCGGCGACCGAGGTGCCGCCGTATTTTTGAACGATGAGAACCATGTCTGTGTCCAGCTTGCGCAAGAGCAGCGCCGCTCGCCTGCCCGAGCGGGAGAGCCGTCTTGCCCGCGACCCTTTCGCCACATACTCTATTTTCGTTATGAGCGCCAACACCCCCCTCTCCCGGCGAAAGAGGAACCCGCCGCCGGAACGAGAGCAAGAGACCGTGAGCGGGACGAGCGGCAGCCTCGAACCCTCAGAGGCCGATCGTTTCGCCGCGCGGGCGGTCTCGTGGTGGGATCCCGAAGGCGCGTTCGCCCCGCTCCACAGCCTCGGCGCGACCCGGCTTCACTTTATTCGCAGCCGGCTCCTCTCCCATTTCGGGCGCGACCCCCGTTCGCTCGCTCCCTTCGAAGGGCTGAGGCTCCTCGACATCGGCTGCGGCGGCGGGCTTGCCGCCGAACCGATGGCGCGGCTCGGTTTTCGCGTGACCGCGATCGACGCGGATAGGCAAGCGATCGCGGCGGCAAAGGCGCATGCCGAAGCGGGCGGGCTGGCGATCGACTATCGCGTCGAAAGCGCCGAATCGCCCTCCTCTCCCGGTGAGCCCTTCGATGTCGTGCTCGCCCTCGAAGTCGTCGAGCACCTCGCCGATCCGCCGCTCTTTTTCGCCGCGCTCGGCAGGCTTCTTCGGCCGGGCGGCGCCTTTATCGGCGCCACCTTGAACCGCACCGCGCGCTCCTTTGCCCTTGCCATCCTCGGCGCGGAATACGTATTGCGCTGGTTGCCGCCCGGCAGCCATGACTGGCGCCAATTTCTGCGCCCCTCGGAATTCGTCCTCGCGCTTCGCCGCAACGGGCTTTTCCCGATCGAGCTGGCGGGAATGCGCTATGACATCCTCTCGCGCGAATGGACGCTTTCGCGCGATCTCGGAGTCAATTATCTCGTATTTGCCGTGCGGCGGTAGGGCAGCGGGTCAGCTGTCGGTCGGCGGGATCCAGGGGATCCGGCCGAATTCGATCCCTTCGGCCGAGAGCGCCCGCGACTCCTCGTCGCTCGCCTCGCCGTAGATGCCGTGGCGTTCGCTCTCGCCGTAATGGATCCGCCGCGCTTCTTCCGCAAAGCGGTCGCCGACATAGTCGCAGTTGGCCTCGACCTTTCGGCGCAACTCGACAAGCATCTTGCGCATCTCTTGGCCGGCGCGGGCGGCCTCTTCGCGCGAACGGCCGAGACGCGGCGCCATGATGGCTTTTTCCACCTTTTGGTCGCCGCAATCGGGGCAGGCGATCTCGCCCGCGTCGTTTTGCGCGACAAAGCTCTCGCCGTCGCGAAACCACGCCTCGAACTCGTGACCTTGCGCGCAACGCAGGCTAAAGAGGATCATCGCCCAACCTTCTCTCGGTTGAATGTAGAGAAGCATCCCCGTTTTCGCAATCCGCCGCCCCTTGAACCTCGGGTTTCTTCGCTCATGCCTCATTTCGCTTCGCCGCCTTCGCCCTGGGTCGTCCGCTTCCTGCCGCTCGTGCGCAAGGGCGGCCGCGTTCTCGATCTCGCCGCCGGCGGCGGCCGCCACACGCGGCTCTTGCTCGAAGAAGGCTTTAGCGTCCGCGCCATCGACCGCGACACGAGCGCCCTCGAAGGGCTCGCCGGACCCCGGTGCGAAGTCTCGAACTGCGATCTCGAAACGGGCGAGCCGGTCGCGCTCCGCGGCCCTTATGACGGCATCGTCGTGACGAATTACCTCTATCGCCCGCTTTTTCCGGCGCTCGAACGCGCGCTCGCAGAGGCCGGGGTGCTTATTTACGAGACCTTCGCCGCGGGCAACGAGGCGTTTTCTCCCCCTCGCAACCCCGATTTCCTGCTCCGCCACGGCGAGCTCTTGGCCGCCTTTCCGTCCCTCACGGTGGTTGCTTTCGAGCAGGGCGAGATCCGCCTTCCGCGCCCCGCGGTCGTCGAGCGGCTCGCCGCCGTCAAAGGCCCTCTCGGCCGGCTGCCGCAAGGCGCCCCTTTGGACAGAGGCGGCGCAAGAGAGTAGTCTCCCCGCCATGGCGAGCGCAGCCGAAAACTCCATGTCTCTCGACGAGTTCCTCGCCTGGGAACGCGAGCAGCCGATGCGCTACGAGTATGCGGGCGGCATCGCAACCATGATGACGGGCGGATCGCTCGCTCACGCCACCATCACGATCAATCTGGCGTCGGCTCTCCGGCAGGCTCTGCGGGGCACCGGGTGCCGACCCTTTGCAAGCGACGCCAAGGTGATCGCCAACGAGACCATCCGCTATCCCGACGTCTCGGTCACCTGCCAGCCGATAAAAGATCGGGACGATATCGTTCCCGAGCCCGTCGTCGTCTTCGAAGTCATCTCGCCCGGCACTGAAAGGGAAGATCGCGGCCGCAAGAAATTCGATTATTTCGCGATCCCCTCCTTGCGGCATTACGCGATTGTCGAACAAGAAGCGCGGCGGATCGACCTCTACAGCAAGAGCGGCGAGACCTGGACCAACGACATCGTCGAAGGGAGCGCCGTCCTGAAGCTCTCCGCGATCGGCGTCGAGATCGGCCTCGACGCGATCTACGAGGATACCGAGTTCGACCCTACTCGGCGGCAAGCGGCCGCCCTTCGACGGGCTCAGGAGGGAAGCTCGGGCGCCCAAAACGGCCGGTCGTGAGAGAGCGACGGCACCATCGCTCGCGCCTCGGCGACGCGGGAGGGGTCGATGCGCGCGCTCACGATCCCGACCTTCTCGCCGCCCTCGGCCAAGACTTCGCCCCAGGGATCGACGATGAGCGAATGGCCGTAGCTCCTGCGGCCGCCGACATGCTCGCCCCACCCTGCCGGGGCAAAGACGAAACACCCGGTCTCGATCGCTCGCGCCCTCAAGAGAACGTGCCAATGCGCCTTCCCCGTCGGCACCGTAAACACCGAAGGGACGGTCAGAAAATCCGCTCCGGCCTTGGCGAGCGCGCGGTAAAGCTGAGGAAAGCGGATGTCGTAGCAGACCGTCATGCCGATAGGGCCCCACGGCGTCGGGGCGACGACGGCGCGGCTTCCGGGGCGATAGGCGCTGCTCTCGCGGTAGCTCTCGCCGCTTTCGAGATCGACATCGAACATGTGGATCTTGTCGTAGCGGGCGACGACGGCGCCCGCGGAATTGATGAGGAACGAGCGGTTGGCGAGCCGGCTCTCACCCAGGGCGACATCGCCTTCGCCCGCCGGATCGATGACGAGAGAACCGACGAGCAGCCACAGGCCCGTCTCCCGCGCCACGTCGCGGAACGCGGCGAGCGCGGGATCGTCGCGCTCCGGGCGCGCCTTCTCGCGCCGCCGCCGGCCGCTTTCGATAAAGTTGGTGACCTCCGGCGTCAGCACGAAATCGGCGCCTTCCTCGCGCGCCTGCCGGATCAGCTCGGAGACCCTTTGGATGTTGGGCTCGGGATCGGGGCCTGCGGTGAATTGAATGCAGGCGGCGGTGAAGGGGCCGCTCATTTCGTTCCCGCCAATTTTGCGTCGAGCGCGCCTGCGCCTTCGAGCGCATAAAGCTCCTCGCACCCGCCGATCCCTTCGCCGTCGATAAAGATCTGCGGCACGGTGTGGCGACCCTCCGATCGCGCGATCATCTCCTCGCGGCGCGCCGGCTCCTCCAAAATGTCGATCTCGGTGAATTCGACCCCTTTTTTCGAAAGGAGGGATTTGGCGCGCGCGCAATAGGGGCAGAACATCATGGTGTAGATTTCGACCTCGGCCATTCCTTGTCGCCGCCTCCAAACCGGCCTTCCCGTTATGTGCCCGCCCGGACCGCGCGCGCCAAGGTCAGAGCGCCGATAAACTCGGCGCCGCCCTTTCGCAGCACCAGCGCGCATTCTTCGACCGTCGCCCCCGTCGTCATCACGTCGTCGATGAGGACGACGCGCCGTCCCTTGACGCTTTTGCCCGGGCGCAGGCGAAAAGCGGCGCGGACATTCGCTTCGCGCGCGCCGCGCCCGAGCTGCCCCTGCGACGGCGTGCGCCGCTCTCGCAGAAGCCAATCGGCCGCGACCGGCGGCCCGCCGCAGGACCGGATCGCATGCGCGAGGAGCGCCGCCTGGTTGTAACGGCGCCGGAAAAGCCGGCTCCAATGAAGCGGCACCGGAAGGAGGAGATCGGCGCCGTCGAGAACCTCCTCCCCGGCGCGCCGCATCCAGCCCCCGAGAGCGTTCGCGAGATGGGTCTCGTCGGCGTGCTTGAAGGCGAGGATCAACGGGCGGCTCATCGCATCGTAGCGCAAGACCGCGCGCGCCCGGTCGAAGGCGGGAGACCTCTCGTTGCATTCGCCGCAGATCGCGCCCTCGCCCATCGGATAAGGAAACGGGAGGCCGCAGCGCGCGCACCAAGGCGGCGCGAAAAAGCGCATCTCGCGCCAGCAAGAGGCGCAGAGCGCATCGGGCTCGCCGACCCTTTTGCCGCATCGAAGACAGCGCGGCGGCAGAACCGCGTCGGCGAGAAGCCGCCAACCCCGCTTCATCCCGAACGCGATCGCGGCGCCAAGACTTGCCCCTTTTTCCATCGCATCCCATCATCAGGAGATGGAGCTTTTCGTCAACCCGCCAAAGGGGCTTTTCCGGTGATCGCGCCCGCTTGCGGGCTCTTCGACCGGCGCGCCTGGCTCCTTCACCGCGAGCGCGCGGCGCGCCTGCCGGCGGTCGATTTCCTCCATGCCGAGATCGCCGCGCGGCTTCTCGACAGGCTTCAGGATGTCGGGCGGTCGTTTTCTCGCGCGCTCGATCTCGGAGCGCGCGAGGGCGCTCTGTCGCGCGCGCTCCTCAAGCGGGTGGGATTCGTGGTCGCCGCCGAGCCTGCGCGCGGCTTTCTCGCACTCTGCGCGGGCGCGAAAGTCGCCGCCGATCCCGAGCTTTTGCCGTTCGCGGAAAAAAGCTTCGACCTCGTTATGAGCAATCTCGTTTTGCATTGGGCCGAGGATCTGCCGGGCGCGCTCATCCAGATCCGCCGCGCCCTCAAGCCCGACGGCTTCTTTTTGGGCGCGATGCTCGGCGGCCGCACCCTCAGCGAGCTGCGCACCGCTCTTCTCGAAGCCGAGCTTCTCGAAGAAGAGGGCGCGAGCCCGCGCGTCTCGCCGACGGCGGAACTGAGCGATGCCGCCGGCCTCCTCGCCCGCGCCGGCTTCGCGATGCCGGTCGCCGACACCGAGACGATCACCGCGAGCTACCCCGACGCCCTCGCCCTGATGCGCGATCTGCGCGGCATGGGCGAGACGAACGCGCTTCAGGCGCGCCGCAAAAGCCCCTTGAGACGCGCGACCTTGGCGCGAACCGCCGCCCTTTATCGCGAACGCTTCGCCGACGCCTCGGGGCGGATCCCGGCGAGCTTCGAGATCCTCTTCCTCGCCGGCTGGGCGCCCGACCCCTCGCAGAGGAAACCCTTGCGCCCCGGAAGCGCCCGCCATCGCCTCGCCGACGCCCTCGGCACCAAGGAAATCCCCGCCGGCGACCCCGCCCGCTCGCGGAACCGCCGCCGACAGGAAGGTGCGCCCTGAGGGGAACGGGGCTTTCGATCCTGATGGCGGAATCGAACGACGCCTTCGTCGCCGACCTTCCCGATCGCTCCTTCGTCACCGAACGCGGCAGCGTCCATTGACGCAAGGGGCAGCCACGGCCGCGCCTTCCGCCAAATCACCCTCGTCCCGATCGGCGGATTAGGAGGCTGCGGAAAAACTCTGTTGTCGTTCCGGGACGGCCCGTCAGGGCCGGGCCTGGAACCCATGAACATCAGCCAAGCCATTGATTTCACAGGCATGTGTTGATGGTTTCCGGGATCACGGTCTACGACCGCGCCCCGGAATGACGACATTCCAGTATTTTTCCGCAGCCTCTTAGGCTTCGCTCATGCTTCCTACGCCTGCTGCGTCCCTGAAGCGGTCGCTCTGGGCGCATAGACAATCCGGGCACCCCTTGCCCGGACTTGGTCCGGGCATCCACGTCTTTGCCGATCGCGCTGAGCGCAAAGAAGTCGTAGGTTGCAGCGAACGTAGTAGTGAGGTAGGGCGGGATAGCAGATCG
>JAKAOO010000002.1 GCA_021812165.1 Pseudomonadota bacterium
GCGAGCCCCGAGACATCGCCGAACCGCACCATGCCCGGTCGATCCTCCTCGCCGATCGCGATGACGAGGCGCAGATCGGGGAGCCGCGCCGCATGAAGACCGCCGGGCGGGGCATGCGCGATCTCGGGCGCGAGCTCATGGAGCATCGCCAGATAGTTGCTCGTCTTGAACGAGGGCGCGGTGATGAGCGCGACGCAGCCCGATTTGTTGAGGGCGTATTCGAGCTCGGCCACGCGATAGGCGGGGTTGATGTTGACGAGAATGATCCCGGCCCTCGCGCTCGCCAACTGGGCGAGGACCCACTCTGCATTGTTCGGCGACCAGATGGCGACCCGCTCGCCGCGCTTCAAGCCGAGCGCAAAGAGGCCGGCCGCAAAAGCGTCGACGCGCTCTTTCAGTTCGGCATAGGACCAGCGAATTCCCTGATGGCGCACGACGAGCGCGTCGCGCTCGCCGAAGCGCCGGGCGATGCGGTCGAAATTGACGCCGATCGTCTCGCCGATAAACGGCCGATCGCTCGCTCCGTGCACGTAGCTCAGCTCCGTCATGGCTCCCTCCCGCGCATTCCCGCCTGCCATTTTCGGCTCCTCACGGCTTGCGTCAATGGAAGAGCGCGAAATAAAGGACGTAGAGCCAGGAGAGGATGCCGTCGATGATCGCCCACAGGATCGAATGTTGGTTCGTGTAGGAGATCGCGATTGCGAGAGCCGAGCCGAAGCTCGCCCCCCATCTCGCGCCTTCGAAGCGGATGCTGTAAGCGCGTGGTCCGTTCATGCCGCCTCTCTCACAATAAGCCATGGGGCCAGTATAGGCTCGCCGCGCCTCGAAGCGAGGAGCAAAGCCGCGGCTTGACGGCCGGCGGCGGCGGGCGGAAGAATTCGCCCGTGTCAGCCGGGAGGGAGAAGCGCGATGGCCGAAATCCGCATCATCACAGAGGGGCTCAGATTCCCCGAAGGGCCGGTGGCGCTCGCCGACGGCTCGGTCGTCTTGGGCGAGATCGCCGGCGGGGCGGTGACGCGCGTTGCCCCGGACGGCAGGAAATCCCTCGTTGCGGCGACGGGCGGCGGGCCGAACGGCCTCGCTTTCGGGCCCGACGGCGCGCTTTATCTCTGCAACAACGGCGGCAACGAATACGCCCATGGCGGATTTCTCTCGACCGGTCCCGTCAAGGACTACAAGACCGGGTCCATCCAAAGGATCGATCTCAAAAGCGGCGGCGTGCGGACGCTCTATACCCATTGCGGCGGCAACAAGCTGTCGGCGCCCAACGACATCGTCTTCGACCGCGAGGGCGGGTTCTATTTCACCGATCTCGGCAAACGATACGCCCGCCAGCGCGATCATGGCGGGATCTACTACGCGCTCCCCGACGGCTCGAAGATCGTCGAACTCGCCTATCCCTTTTTGACCCCGAACGGCGTGGGCCTTTCGCCCGACGAAAAGACGCTTTACGTCGCCGACACCGAGAGTTCGCGGCTCATCGCCTATGACATTCTCGCGCCGGGGCGCCTCACCATCGCGCCGTTCCCGGCGCCCTGGGGCGGGCGTCTCGTTTGCGGGCTGCCGGGATTCCAGCGCTTCGACAGCCTCGCCGTCGAGGCGAACGGGAATGTCTGCGTCGCCACTCTCGTCACAGGCCACATCACCGTCATCGCTCCGGACGGACGGGTGGTGCGGCAAGAGAAGATGCCCGACGTTTATCCGACCAACATTTGCTTCGGCGGCCCCGGGATGAAGACCGCCTACATTACGCTTTCGGCAAGTGGAGAGCTTGCGGCGATCGATTGGCCCGAGCCCGGCCTCAAACTCAATTTCGCCGCTTGAGGGTCTGATGAAAGCAGCCGTGCTCCATGCTCCGAACCAACCGTTGACGATCGAGGACATCGCTCTCGAGAAGCCGCGTTCGCGCGAGGTCTTGCTCCGAACCGCCTTTGCCGGCCTCTGCCACAGCGATCTCCATTTCATCGAAGGCCTCTACCAGCATCCGACCCCTTGCGTCTTGGGCCACGAATCCTCGGCCGTCGTCGAGGCGGTCGGCGAGGATGTGAGCTATGTGAAGCCGGGCGATCCCGTCATCACCTGCCTTTCCGTGTTTTGCGGCACCTGCCCGCAGTGCCTCACCGGGCACCCGAACCTTTGCGAGAACACCGACATCAAGATGCTGCCCGGCGTCTCGCGCCGTCTCAGTTGGAAAGGCGGCGAACGGATGCATCAGTTCATGAACCTTTCCTCCTTTGCCGAGGCGATGCTGGTGCACGAGAACGCGATCGTGAAGATCGACGCCGACATCCCTCTCGACCGCGCGGCGCTCGTCGGCTGCGGGGTGATGACCGGGGTCGGCGCCGTCTTCAATGCCGCCAAGGTCGAGCCGGGATCGAGCGTCGCCGTCATCGGTTGCGGCGGCGTCGGGCTGTCGGCGGTCAACGGCGCGGCGCTTGCCGGAGCCGAGCGGATCATCGCCATCGACACGGTGCCCTCGAAGCTCGAACTCGCCCGCGAGCTCGGCGCCACCGACACCGTGAATGCCAGCAACGCCGACCCGGTCAAGGCCGTCAGAGAAATGACGAAGGGCGGCGTCCACTATTCCTTCGAAGCCCTCGGCACCAAGTCGACCGCCGAACAGGCCTTCCAAATGCTGCGTGCGGGCGGGACCGCGACCATCATCGGCATGGTCCCGTTCGGCGTCAAAATCGAGCTTCACGGTTTCGATTTTTTGCGCGACCGCAAGCTTCAGGGAACCTCGATGGGCGGCAACCGGTTTCGCGTCGACATGCCGCGGCTTCTGTCTCTCTGGCGTCAGGGGCGCCTCAAGCTCGACCACCTGATTTCCGGGCGCCTCAAGCTCGCAGAGATCAACGAGGGCTTTGCGGCCTTGAAATCGGGCGCGCCCGTCCGCCAGCTCATCGATTTCGGCGTCTGACCTACTCCTCGATCTCGCGGACAAGCTCTTCCGCATTATAGATCGGCCAGTGATCGAGGCCGGTAATCCAGGGAGCCCGCGTGCGCAGGGAATCCCACTCTTCGCCGGCGAAATCCAGCGCGTCTCCAAGAGTAGGGAATTCCCGGCGGTCCGCCCAGGCCCCTCGGTGGCCGGGCGATACTCCTGCCGACACCGGGCTCAAACGCAACACGACCGGGCCGTAATGCGGATCGCGCGTTCGATATCGCCGGCTGTCGAGGTCTTCGGACGGCACCCGGAGCACCGGCGCCAGTTTGCGCAAGCTGTCGCCTCTGCCCGCTTTGCGGCCGGTCTCGATCTCCGCAAGATAGCTTGCCGCGATGCCCGCTTGCGCGGCGAGCGCGCGCTGTGAAAAGCCGCGCTTTTCCCGCCAGACCTTGACCGGGCTTTCGCCGTTGAGAAGCCGCATTGCCTCGGCGGCAGTCAAATAATCCGCCCGCGCGGCCGTCTTGCCCACCACGTGCTCACGAGCGCGGCGCTCGACGACGGCGGCGCGATCCCGCGCGTCTTCCAGCTCTTCTTGCACCCTTTGCCAATCGTCGCGGCTGATCGTAACGGTATCCTCGGTCTCGCGCAGGATCCTTACCGAACTCATCTGTAAACCTCCCGGCGATGCGCGACCCGGTCGAGGATCACGTCGCCCTCTTCGATCGAGAACACCGCCCTCCACCGGCCCTGGCGTAATCTGTAAGAGCCGGCCTCGCCCTTCAGCGCAACCACGTTCGGATGCCGCTCGTCGGGTGCTGCGGCAATCCGTTCCAGGCGTTCCAAGAGGCGTTCCGCCTCGGCCCGCGGCAGTCCCGCAAGCTCCTTCATGACGGGCGGCGGGATGATGAGGGTCACCCGCGGCGCTCGCTCATAGCGAGCATATTGTCATTCCTGCCGGTTACGGCAACATCTTTCGATCGTCTCGGCAGCGCGCGCTCCCGATGACGTGGACCGCCCGTCCGCCAGCTTATCGGCTTTACCGCGTGACCGCCCGCGCCGGCCGCCGCAGAAGCCAGAACGTAAGGGCGCCCAAAGAGTAGCTTGCGATCGACAGGTAAAACGCGAGCCGGTAGCTGCCGGTAAGGTCGAAGATCCGGCCGGCCGACCAAGCGCCCAGAGCCGCGCCGATGCCGCTGCCGATCGTGATGACCCCGAGGATCCGCCCGAGCTGGCGCCCGGCGAAGAGATCGGCGGTCTTGGCGGCGATCGGCGGCCCTCTTGCGCCCAAGGTGAGGCCGAATAAACACGCGAAGAGCCAGAAAAAGACGCGGTCCTCGGGTCCGGAGATGAAGAGAGCAAAGACGTCTCCGAGGATCGAAGCGGCGTAGGAGAAGATCGCCGAGAGCTCGCGCCCGACAAAATCGGAAAGAGTGCCCGTAAGGATGATGCCGACGATCGCGAGCGAGCCCCCGGCGCCGATCACCCCGGCCGCATAGAGTTTCGGAAAGCCTTCCGCGACGGCAAAGGCGAGCTGGTGCAGGGTCACGAGAAAGCTGCCGAAGCCGGTAAAAAGATAAACCGCGACGAGGAGCCAGAAATGCCGCGTGCGCATGGCGCGCGTGAGAGTCCAATCGGCGTGCGGCGCCGCGACCGGCGGCGGCGCCTTCGAGACGGCGGACGCGGGTACGACCTTCTCCCGCAAACCCTCCGCGCGGCGGAAGAGACGGGCCAAAGGAACGAGCAAGACCCCGATCAAAGCCGCTTCGGCGAGGTACGCCGCGCGCCAGCCGATCGCCGAGATCGTAAACTCGGCAACGGGGATCGCGAGTGCGCGGCCAAAGGCGCCTGCGGATTGCAGTACGGCCACCGCCATCCCGCGGCGGCGCACGAAATGCCGCGACAAGATCGGGACGAAGACGACGATCCCGAGCGCGCTCGCGCCGAAGGTCATGACGATCCCGTAAAGAAGGACGACCTGCCAAAGCGCCCACACTCCCGCATTGGCGACCGCGCCGAGCGCAAGAACAAGACCGCCGAAGAGGACCACGCGGCCCGCGCCAAGCCGGTCGGCGAGACCGCCGACGAGTGGCGAACTCGCGCCGGCCGCCAGTTGCGCGACCGAATAGCCGAGCGAAGTCGCCGCCCGGCTCCAGCCAAAGGTCGCGAGGTAGGCGAGCAGAAAGACGGGATAGGACTGCATCACGAGCGCGCTCACGGCGAAAGCGGCGCCGGCGCCGCCGAGGACGAGCCAACCTTGGCGCGACGCCCCGACCCCTGCGCTCGATGCGCGATCCTCGCCTACCCGCATTCGCTGCCCCACCCGTGCCCTTCATCGCAGCGGCTCGACACGCTCCGCGATCGGCGAGCCTATCGCAAGCGTAAGGAAATCGCCCTCTTCGATTTGAGGAGCGCGGGCAACCCGCGCGGGCGCCTCGGCGTTCCGAGGCGGCATCGCCCGAGCCGATCGTGCGTCGGCGGGCGGGCAGCTCCGCCGGATCAGGAATTGGCGTCCGGCAATCCGAATTGTGTCACGACGAATTTACGAAGTATACAATAGAGTACCGACATTTAGATGCGCAAAATACAATATTACTAGGTTGGTGTGTCGAATGATTACTTATTCTTGTTGACGCGCTCTCTGCAATTGCTGCCTATATGTGTGGCTTGCCGCAGGGGACAGGGAATGCGGTGCCGGATGCGGCCTTTGGGCATTCTCGTCGGGGCGGAGCAGGTGTTGCGCGGGTGCCGCGCCCCGACCTCGCCGGTGCCGGGCCGCGAGTTCAGGCTCCGCAACCCGATGACCGGGCGCAAGCTTTGAAGAACCCTCCAGACGTGCAGCGGAATAGGGAGAGGAAGATGCATGCTTCGAAAGACCGCCGTTTGCCCGGCATCGCGGCGATCATGGTCGCGGCTCTCTTTGCCGCCGGTACCGCGGCGCCGGCGTTCGCCGACGGGCATGGCCCCGACAACAGCACCCTTCACGGCACCTACAGCGTTCGTTCTCTCGGCTATGACGATTCCGCAACCCACCCCGACAGCGACGCAAGCGGCGCAGCGGGACCCGGCATTCCGGTTTCCACTTCGGGCGTCCTCGTCTTTGACGGAAACGGCCATATCACCAGCGGCGACCTCTTCAACGCCTATGGTTTCGACGGAGCGACAAACGGCGGTCAGGGCTGCGTCGCGCAGTTGAGCGCGACCGGCACCTACACCGTCAATGCCGACGGAACGGTCGTCGTCACCCTCAACACGACCCTGACCAACGATGCCCCCGGCGGCGTCACGGATCCGTGCAGCCAGTCCGTCGGCTCGACGGGCAGCGCGGTTTTGGCCGGAGGCGTCGGCCCCAATGGCAAACAGATCGATTTTACCGGCCTCTCCCCGACCGAGGTCGTGATCGATGGCGAGATGACCCGCGCAAGCGGGAAGGGAAGCGGAGACAACTGAACGACGGCCCGATCGCGCGATCGCGGGCGCCGCATGCGCGGCACGGCCACGCTTTGAAAAACGTGAGGCGGGCTTCGTTTCGCCTCACCTCTTTCCCGTCTTCCCTCGGGCCCTCTCTTGATCGCCCGCATGAACGATGATCTTTTACGCCTCTAAGAACCGAGCCGAGGCGATCGGGAAAGCCGGGCGAGGATGCGGGTCGAAGAGGCGACGATCGAAGAGCTCGAACGGGCGCTCCGCTGCGGCGAGCTGACGGCAAGTGCGCTCACCGCGGCCTATCTCGCCCGCATCGCGGCTTATGACGCGAATCTCAATGCGGTTCGCGAGACCAATCCCGAGGCGCCCGAGATCGCCGCCTCGCGCGACGCCGCGACGCGCAAGCCGCGCCCGCTCGAAGGCATCCCGATCCTTCTCAAAGACAATATCGCGACCGCCGACCGGCAGACGACGACGGCGGGTTCGCTCGCGCTCGCCAGAGCGCGGGCAAAGCGCGACGCAACCCTCGTGAGCCTCCTCTCGGCTGCCGGCGCCGTCATTCTCGGCAAGACCAATTTGACCGAATTCGCCAATATCCTCGCCCTCGATATGCCGGCCGGCTACAGCGCACTGGGCGGGCAGGTGAGAAACCCCTACCGCCCTCTTCTCGACGAACACGGCCTCCCTCTCGCTTCTCCCGGCGGTTCGTCGAGCGGCTCGGCGGTTGCGGTCGCGGCTTCTTTCGCGGCGGCCGCGATCGGCACGGAGACCGCGGGCTCGCTTTTGTCGCCGGCAAAAGAGAACGGCATCGTCACGGTGAAGCCGACGGTCGGGCTTCTCTCCCGCGCCGGGATCATCCCGATCGCCAAGAGCCAGGACACGGCGGGGCCGATGACGCGAACGGTGCGCGACGCCGCCATCCTTCTCAATGTCCTCGCCGCGCCCGATCCGCAGGACCCGCCGACGCTCGCCCAGAAGCGCCCCGCGGATTACACGCGCTTTCTCGACAAGGACGGGCTCAAAGGGGCGCGGATCGGCATCCCGAGCGACCCCACAGACCCTGCGAACGACGTTTACTATGGCCGCTTGTCGGCGCCCGAGGCGCGCTTGATGGAGGAGGCGATCGCGGTTCTGGAGGATCTCGGCGCCACGCTCATCCGCGCCAATCTCTCGACCGCGGGTTGGATCGGCGGGCCCGGAACCGAGATCGCGATCCTCAATACCAACCCGCGCAGCGCCCGGCGATATCGCAAAGAGCGCCTCTCGCTCGTCCTCGTTTACGAGCTGAAAGAGGGCCTCGACGCCTATTTGCGCGATTGGGCCGAAGGGAGCGAGACGCAGAGCCTCGCCGAAATCATCGCCTTCAACGAGCGCCATCAAGAGGAAGCGTTGCGCTTCGGCCAGGACGTCTTTCTTGCGGCCGCGCAAACCCGCGGCGATCTTGCGGAAATCGAATATCGGGCCGCGCGGGGGAATGATCGGAGAAGCGCGCGCGAGGAAGGGCTCGACGCCTATTGCGATCGCCACCGTCTCGATGCGGTTCTTTTTCCCGGCGCCCGCGGGGCTCCGATCGCCGCCAAGGCCGGCTATCCGAGCGTCCAAGTTCCGGCGGGCTTTGCCGAGAATGCCGACGGCGTCCCTCTGCCCTGCGGCATCACCTTTACCGGACAGGCTTGGAGCGAACCGCGTCTCCTCGCTTTTGCCTACGCCTTCGAACAGGCGACCAAAGCGCGCCGGCCGCCTCCCGGCTTTCCGCCGCTTCTCCGAAGCGGCGGCTAAGAGCGGCGCCGCGCACCCGCCTTTTCGACGAGTTCCGCCAGAACCTCGTAAGGCTGGGCGCCAACGACCCCGCGGCGCCCGGCGACAAAGGTCGGAACCCCGGTGACACCGTAGGCGTAGGATTTCGCCCAATCGGCGTCGACCGCGTCCTTGAACGAGCGGCTCTCGATAACCGCGCGCGCATCATCCCGGGAAAGGCCGGCCGCGCCGGTAATATCGATCAGTACCTCCGGGTCGCCGATATTGCGCGCCTCGACGAAATAGGCGCGAAAGAAGGCGTCGTGCAGTTTTTCCCCTCCCGCCACCGTATCGGCCCATTTCCCGAGTTCCTGGGCGAGGCGGCTGTTGTAGGTGTGCGTGCGCCGGCCATAAGGGAGGCCCTCCCCATCCATGAGCGCCTTCATCCGCCGGTAGGCCGCTTCGGGATCGACGCCGCGGGCGGCATAAAAGTCGGCGAGGAGGCTCCCTTCGGCAGGCGTTTCGGGATGCAAGGGAAAGTGAACGAACTTCGTCTCGACGTCGAACGCGCCCTTCAGCTTTTCAATACGCACGGTACTGAGATAGCACCAGGGTCAGACGTAGTCGGAAAAAATCTCGAGTTCTACGCTCATTGGGGCTCCCGGTTCTGCTCCCTCAGGGAACGAGGATGATCTTGCCGATGTGGCGGCTCGATTCCATCAGGCGGTGCGCTTCGGCGGCCTCCTCGAGCGGAAATCGGCGATAGGTGAAAGTTCGGAGCCTGCCTTCTTCCCATAACGGCCACACCCGCTCCAAGAGCGAGCGCATGATCGCCGCCTTTTCGGCAAGCGGGCGCGGACGCAAGGTCGAGCCGGTCACGGTCAGATGCTTTCTCTCGATAAGGCCGAAATCGGCTTCGACTCGTGAGCCGTGCATCAGGGCGACAAAGCACAGCCGCCCTTCGCGCGCCAGAAGATCGAGTTCGCGCGCGATATAGTCGCCCCCGACCATGTCGAGGATCGCATCGACCCCGCGCCCGTTCGTAAACTCCTTTCCTACTTCGACGAAATCCTGCGTCTTGTAGTTGATCGCGCGATCGGCGCCGAAATCGAGGCAGGCGCGGCATTTTTCATCGGAGCCGGCGGTCGCGAGCACCCTCGCGCCAAAGGCTTTCGCAAGCTCTATCGCGGTGACGCCGATGCCGCTCGTCCCGCCTTGGACGAGGAATGTTTCGCCCGCCCCGAGCCGCATCCGATCGAAAACATTGCTCCACACCGTGGCAAAGGTCTCGGGAAGACCGCCCGCATCGACGAGATCGACCGCGGCGGGCACCCTCAGGCATTGCTCCGCGGGCGCGGCGGCATATTCGCTGTAGCCGTCGCCCGTCATGAGCGCGCAAACCTTGTCTCCGACCTTCCACTCGCGAACTCTCTCGCCGATCTTCAGAATCGTCCCCGAGCATTCGAGACCGGGGATTTCGGGCGCGCCGGGAGGCAGCGGGTATCTCCCCATCCGCTGCAGGCAATCGGCGCGATTGACGCCGGCGCCCGCAATCCGGATCAGCACCTCGCCCGATTTCGGCTCCGGAACCGGTCGGGTTCCCGCAACCAGCATCTCGGGTCCGCCCGGGGCCTTGATCTCGATGACCTTTCGCGTCTCGGGGATGTTGGCGATCAAGAGCCGCTCCTTCAGTCGACCGCGCGATATTAGCCGCCCGGCGCGAGGAGTCGAGAGGGTGCGGCCTCGGTCGGCTTACCTCGATGGGCCTTTTTGCGCGCGAAGCGATGCCGCATTTCCGCCGAGAGAAAACCGGAAATGGCCGAGGCTCTCGCCCCCTCAGTGGAGCGACCAGTAATAGCCTATGGTCGGCGCTTTCTCGTTCTTGTTCGCCCCGATAAAAGGCCCGGTATAAAAGCTTGAATCGGGGTCTTCGGGCATGGGTTTCTTGACTGCCGGAGCAGCCGGCTCGGCGAGAACGATCTCCTTCGTGATGTTCGGGACGGCAAGGAAGTTGACGGTCGGTTGCGGCGGGTCGCAAGAAGGCCGCGCCGCCCTCCCGCATTTTCCGGCAGCAAAACCGCAGGCGGGCATCGCGAACGTCAAAGCCAGACCGATCGCAAAACGAAACTTCATCGCCGCAACGGTCGGTTATCCCCGGAGGACGCAGGTTAGCCACGAATTTACGCTGCTGCAACCATAAATTTGCCGTTCTTCGGCCGCCATTTCGCCGCGGTCGAAGCCTTTCGCGCTAAGGTTCGAGCGCATTTCTTCCCGCCCACCCTGCGGAGAACTCCGATGGAACTCATCGACCTTCGTTCCGATACGGTGACGAGGCCTTCTCTTGCCATGAGGCGAGCCATGGCCGAGGCGGAGGTGGGCGACGACCAGTATGGCGAGGACCCGACGATCAACCGCCTAGAGGAGCGGATCGCCCTTCTTCTCGGCAAGGAGGCGGCCCTCTTCGTGCCGAGCGGAACGATGGCCAACCAGATCGGATTGAAGCTCTTGACGCATCCCGGCGACGAAGTCGTCCTCGGAGAGGAGTCGCATATCGTCTGGCACGAAGCGGGCGCCGGAGCCGCCAATTCGGGCGTGCAGTTCGCGGTCGTGGGGGAAGGCGGACTTTTTGCCGAAGCCGATTTCCGCGCCGCGTATAAGCCGCCGGGTCACATGGTGTATCCGCCGACCGCCCTCGTCGCGATCGAAAACACCCATAATCGCGGCGGCGGGATCGTTTTCCCGCAAGCCGATGCGGCGGCGATCTGCGCCGCCGCTCGCGCGCTCGGCGTCAAGAGCTACCTCGACGGCGCGCGGCTTTGGAACGCCGCCATCGCCGGCGGCAAGAGCCTCTCGGAATTGGCCCGGCCTTTCGATCTCGTTTCGGTCGCGTTGTCGAAAGGCCTCGGCTGCCCGGTCGGAAGCGTGGTCGCCGGCAAAGGCGACGACATCGCGCGGGCGCAGAGGGTGCGGCGCATGTTCGGAGGGGCGATGCGCCAAGCCGGGATTCTCGCGGCGGCGGGGGTCTACGCGCTCGACCACAATCTGGAACGCCTTGCCGAGGACCACGCCAACGCGCGCCTCATCGCCGAAACTTTGGCAGGGGTCAAGGGCGTCCGCCTCGATCTCGCGACGGTGCAAACGAACATCATCATTTTCCGCATGGCCGAAGGGGCGCCCGACGCGGCCTCGGTGGTCGCCCGCGCTCGCGAGAGAGGCGTTCTCGTTTCTGCTTTTGGCCCGCGCATCGGCCGCGCCGTTACCCACCTCGATGTCGGCCGCGAAGAGTGCCGGCGCGCCGCCCCTCTTCTTGCCGCCGCAATCAAAGGCTAAGGCGTGGGCTGGGCCGGCGGTTGCCTTCCGAGCCAGATCGCGACGCATTGCGGGGCGGCCTCATTGGCGCGCGCGTCGATCTGCGCCTCCGAAAGGGTGCTTAAAGGATGCGCGATGACGGCCGCCTCCAGATCGGGCATGCCGAGCGCCTCTTTCTGCACGCGCGCCTCGTCAACGAATGCGCTCGTCACGATCATGGCCGTCGGGATGCCGGCCTCTTCCAGTCGTATGGCGTCATGCGTACAGCACGACGTGCACGACCCTCAGTCGCCGATCGCCGTCAGCACGATGTCGTTTTCGGCGGCGATCCTCTGAAGGAGCGCGGGATCGGCTTCTTTCGAAAAGCTTTCCTTGCGGTAATAGCTCACCCGGCCAAACGCGGCCTCCGCTTGGAGCCGGGAAGCGGTCCTCCGCAACAGCCGGCCGGCATTCCATTTCGTATTGTCGAGAACGCCGAGACGAAGCCCCGCAAGCCCGGCCGGACGCGGCGCGAGGGAGAGCGGTTTCACTTCGACCACTCCGCGCGGGTCAAAGACGAGAAGATCCTCGGCCATTCTCGGGCTCCTTCAAGGTCAAAGATAGCAGGTGCCGTCGACGCAGACGGGAGCGCGCGCACCCTCCCCTTCGATGCTGCGCAGAACCGGGGACGACATATGGCCCCAGCCCGGGATGAAGGCGGAAAACCGCCCCGACTCGCCGCCGACGACAAAAAGATGAATATGGTCGGGGGTGGGCACGATCGGGATCCGCGCATCGCTCTCGCGCTTATACCATTTCGGGAGGTTGCGGTTATAGATCTTGCCGTAGCGCCCGTTGAAGGAGATCTCGGAAAAGAGGTTATGGGCGTTCATCGCGAGATAGCTTTTGACATCCTGCCGGCCCCAGCCTTTGCCCGCGATGGTCCGCGCATGCTCGGGGCCGATGACGACGGCGCAGTGGCCGCTCGATACGGCGTTATTGTTGGCGATCGTGCTCATCGCCGAGACGATGCTGTCGAGGATCCCTTGCGCATCGTCGGCGATGTGGTTGGTGACGCTGTGCGGCGGCTCGGCGGCCAACAGGAAGACGGTCGAATCCGAGGGGTGGAAGCCTTTTTCAACGTGATAGGGCGCCCATGGGCTCTGGGCTTCGTTCTCGGCGACGGCGTAAGTATATTTGCCCGGCTGGCCCAATGTCGATTTGTCGAGATCGCCCGGCCGCCCGCCGCCGACATTCAAAAGAATGAGACGCAGCGCCCGGCCGATCGTCGCATTGGCGCGATTGCCTGAACCGAAGGCACCTGAGCCGCCGTTCATGCCGATCCGCAGCGCGACCGGTCCGTTGACGACGAGAAGCGGCGCCGCCATGTGCGTCGTCGCCTGGACGCCGTTCAGATTGAAGGCCCGCTCCCCCATCGCCAAAATCGCCGCGCGCACCACGGGCGCGTATTGCGGCTTGCAGCCGGCCATCACCATGTTGATCGCCAGAACCTCGCGCGAGAGGCTCCCGTAGCGCGGCGGCACCCGCATTTCGACGAATTGGGGCTCGCCCCCCAATGCCGCGACGACCGCATCGACCGCTTCCCGCGTCGGCGGCACGACCGGAAGACCGTCCGTCCAGCCCTCTTCGAAATACCATTCGACGAGGTCCGTCCCCGCCGGGACGCTGCGGGTGTTGCGATCTGCTAACCTTTCTTCGCCCATCTTCCCTTCATCACGCGGCGCGCGGCCGCGCCCAATGATCGGCGAGAACGCGCGCGATCACTTGCGTCAACCGCCGCGCCGTCGGCAGATGGAGGAATTCGTTGGGCCCGTGGGCGTTCGCGTGCGGACCCAAAACCCCGGTCACGACGAACTGGGCCGAAGGGAATTTCTCGCCGAGCATCGCCATGAAAGGAATGCTGCCTCCTTCGCCCATAAAGCCGGGCGGCGCGCCAAACGCAGCCTCGGAGGCGCGCGCGAGCGAGTCGTCGAGCCACGGCTCGAGTGTCGGCGCGTTCCAACCCGAGACCGGCCTTTCCGGCGTGAACGCGATCCGCGCGCCATAAGGCGGTTTCTCTTCGAGCAGGCTCTTGATGACCGCGAGCGCCTTTTCGCCATCGAGGTTGGGCGGCAGGCGCAGCGAGAGCTTTGCGGCGGTCCTCGGCAAGAGCACATTGCCGGCGTTTTCGGGCGGCGGCAGACCGTCGATGCCGGTGACCGCGAGCTGCGGCCGCCACGTGCGGTCGAGGACCAGCTCCGCAGGATCGCTTAGGGCCGGCATGGCGCCCGCAACAAACGGGAATTTGGTGAAGACGCCGCGGCCGAGCAAAGCGCCTGCGGCTCGCGCCTCGGCAAGCCGCCCGGGCGGGATCTCGCCATGAAGAGCGGCAGGCCGGACCCTCCCCGTTTCCTCGTCTTCGAGACGCGACAAAAGACGACGCAGAATGCGGAACGAGGATGGGACGATTCCCGAAGCGTCGCCCGAATGGACCCCCTCTTCGAGCACCGCCACGTCGAGCGTGCCATTGACGATGCCGCGAAGCGAGGTCGTGAGCCACAGCCGGTCGTAGTCGCCGCAACCCGAGTCGAGGCAGATCACGAGCGAGGGCCGACCGAGGCGGCCGGCGAGATGATCGACGTAATACGGGAGGTCGGGGCTTCCCGATTCCTCGCAGGCTTCGATAAGCACGATCGCGCGCGCGTGCGGCACCCCCAATTCGCCGAGCGCACCGAGCGTGACGAGCGCGGCGAACATGGCGTAGCCGTCGTCGCCCCCGCCGCGCCCGTAAAGCTTCTCGTCTTTGAGGCGCGGCGTCCAAGGCCCGAAACCCTCCGCCCAGCCCGTCATTTCCGGTTGCTTGTCGAGATGCCCATAGAGAATGACCGGGTCCCCGCCCTCGCCCGGGACCTCGATCAACAGGAGCGGCGTGCGCCCCGGAAGCCTCACCACATCGAGGCTGCTGCCGGGAAGACCGGAAAGGCGACGCCGCGCCCAGCCTTCGAAAAGCCCGACCGCCTCCTCCATATGGCCGTGCGCGGCCCACTCAGGATCGAAAGCGGGCGATTTGTTGGGGATGCGGATATATTCCGTGAGCGCCGGGACGACCTCGTCCCCCCAGCACTCGGCAACGAATTTTTCAAGCCTTCTGTCGTCGATCATGAGCGGCCTCCGTTGGACCGCCCGCACCCTCATTCGGCCGGCGCGGGCACCCTTTCGCGCCTGCCAAAAGAAGGCGTGTCGGTGCGGTCGGCAAGCGACTCCTCGCCCTCGGTCGGCAGAACCTCGATCCAGTTGAGCGCGGCGTTGATGTCATCCTCCCACATCGCGCGCGGCATCTCATAGAGAAATTCGACGCCGTAGCCGTTCGGGTCGTTGATGTAGACGCTGTGCGTCACGCCGTGATTGACGCGCCAATTGAACCGGATCCCGCGGCTTTGCAGAAATGCGAGCTGCTTCAGCCACGCCTCGCGGTCCGGCATCGTCAAGGCGACGTGGTTGATCGCGACCCTCCCTTCGCGCGGCGACCACTCTTCGGGCGCCGGCAGGTTCGGGTTTTCGACGAGGGCGATATCGTGATGCGCGAGCCTGCCGTCGTGATCGGCGCTGTAAAACCGCATTTTCGGCGGCGTCGGCCGGTCGCGGCTCGCCAGCAGGACGCCGACCTGCTTCAAGCCCACGATCTCGGTCCAGAACCGGTGCGATTCCTCGATGTCGCGCACATTGAGGACGAGGTGATTGATGCCGCAGGGCGTTACGGCCTTGGCCGTGATGCCGGTATTCTCTTCTCCCATCGCGCCTCTCCCTATAGAGCTTTCAGCTCTCCCTTACTCCGCGCGCGCGGATCGGGCAAGATTCGGGTGGCGGCAAGAAGGCGCGGCGCATTCTCTTTGATCCGCGACGCGCATCGACCATATCGCGGGAATGGGGAAAGCCTGAGGAGGAAAACGATGGCGGTCGTCGAGAACGTGCGGGCGCAGAGCCTCGAAACGGTGCCGATGCTGGTTGGCGGCGAGTGGATCGAAAGCGCCGACGGCCGCACGATCGCGGTCGAAAATCCGGCGCGCCGCGAGCGGATCGCGCTCGTGCCGCGCGGCGGCGCTGCCGATGTGGAGCGCGCGGTCAAGGCCGCCGCCGCCGCCTTTCCGGCCTGGTCGCGAGTGCCTCCGCGCGAGCGCGGGCGGCTGCTCCTCAAGATCGCGGACGCGATCGAAGCCCGCGTCGAGGAACTGGCGGTGACGATCGCGCGCGAGACGGGGAACGCCCTGCGCCCGCAAGCGCGTCCCGAAGCCAAGGGCGCCGCCGACATCTTCCGCTATTTCGGTGGGCTCGGCAGCGAACTCAAAGGCGAGACGATTCCTTTGGGCGAGCAGGTCCTCTCCTACACCCGGCGCGAGCCTTTGGGCGTCGTCGGCGCGATCATCCCGTGGAACGCGCCCGTCCTCCTCGCCGCCCTCAAGATCGCGCCCGCCGTTCTCGCCGGCAACACGCTCGTTTTGAAAGCGGCCGAGGACGCCCCGCTCGGGGTCTTGATGATGGCCGCGATCTGTGCCGAGCACCTGCCGGCGGGCGTGCTCAACGTTCTGACGGGTTATGGCGAGGAATGCGGCGCGCCGCTCGCGCATCATCCGGGCGTCAGAAAGCTCTCCTTTACCGGCTCGACCGAGGTCGGAAAGCTCGTCATGAGCGCGGCCGCCGAGCGCATCGTCCCGGTCTCTCTGGAACTCGGCGGCAAGAGCCCGTCGATCGTCTTTCCCGACGCCGACGAGGATTGGGCCGTCCAAGGGATCATCGCGGCGATGCGCTTTACGCGCCAAAGCCAGTCCTGCACCGCGGGCTCGCGCCTTTTCCTTCACCGCGCGATCTTCGACTCCTTTTTGGCGAAGCTCAAAGCGAAGACGCAAGGCCTCAAGCTCGGCGACCCCCTCGAGGAGTCGACCGATATCGGCGCGATCATCAACGAGAAGCAGTGGAAGAAAGTGTGCGGGTATGTCGAAGAGGGTCTCAGCCATCCCGAGGCGCGTCTCATCATGGGCGGGCTTCCGCCCAAAGAGGGGCCGCTTGCAAAAGGCTATTTCGCCCTGCCGACGGTTTTCGCCGAGGTTTCGAACGAGTGGCGCATCGCGCGCGAAGAAATCTTCGGGCCCGTCCTCGTCGCCATCCCTTGGAGCGAGGAAGAGGAGGCGATCCGCATGGCGAACGACAGCCATTACGGCCTTGCCGCCTATGTCTGGACGCACGACATCGGCCGCGCACTCCGCACCGCGCATCGGATCGAAGCCGGCTGGGTGCAGATCAACCAGGGGCTTGGCCAGTCTCCCGGCCATTCCTATGGCGGCTACAAGGAGAGCGGCATCGGCCGCGAATTCTCACTGGAGGGGATGCTCGACAGCTTCACCCAGAAGAAGAACGTGACCGTCAATCTGATGGTGTGACCGCCCGGCACGAGATTGCTTCCCCCCGGAACGCCCGCAGGGCGGTCGTCCGGGGGTCGCAATGACATCGTAAGTTATTGTCGTGTATGGACGGCCCCCGTTGCGCAAGGAGTTTTTGGCGGATTGGGCGTGAGGCCGCGAGCGGTCATTGCGAGGAGCGCGGTAGCGCGACGAAGCAATCTCGGAGCTGCGCTGGCTACGCCGCTGCGGCTTCTCGGGCGCCGCGGCGAACGAGCACGACCTTCTCCGCCGAGCGCCCGAGGAAATGGTAGCCCGAGCCGCCTTCGGCCAAAACGTCGAGGAATTCGTCGGGCCGGCGGATCTCGATGCTGCCGAGGATCTGCGCGCCCCGCCGCAGAAAAGCATCGGGCAAAAGCCCGACCGTCGGTCCCACCATCGCCACCCGGCAATGGGGCTTCGCGAGCGCCAAGAGATGGTCGAGCGTGTCGTTGATGAGGGTCGTCCCGGTGACGAGCAGAACGTCGGCCTCGGGAACGACTTCGTCCGCCTTTTCGGCGGGACGGAAAAAGGGCAGCTCCTCGGCTTTCAACGTTCGCGAATCCTGTTCGAGGACGAGATAGGGTTGGCCGCGGCGTTTCAGCTCCTTCAAAAAGGGGACGAAGGCGCCGACCACGACGACCGTCTCGCCGGGGCGGATCTCCGCGGCATCGAAGGCGTCAACCCCGGCGCGAAGCTCGAATTCGGGATGCGGGCGGCGTTTCCAGCACATATCGGCGAGCGCGTTCATCGCTGCGATCCCCGCCGCCCTCCTGATGCCATGCGGCGAGAGCGCCTCTGCGGCGAGATCGCGCGCCGGCCGCCCGCGGAGCTTCCCGGGAAACGGCATCGCCATCACCGAAGAGGGGCAGCAGACGGCCTCGGGGATCGTTCTGATCGGGGTCGCGCACGCCCCGGCGCTGCCGCCTTCGAGCTTCACGCCGGTGAAAAAAAGCCCGATCACGGCTCTCTCGACCGCGAGGCTCCCGAGTTCGGGACCGAGGATCGCCTCGATTGCGGCGAGGGTTTCCTTGAGGATGGGATCCTTTTCCATCGGGTCTTCCTTTGTCAAAGGGGCGGCGTCAAAGGGGCGGCGTCAAAGGGGCGGCCGGCGCGCGGGTTGTGTCCTCTCGAAGGCGCGGGCCGCGATCAGCACGCGATGGTCGGCGTAAAGGGGACCGACGATCTGGAGGGCGATCGGCAAGCCGCCGGAGGTGAGCCCGCAGGGAATTGCCGCCGCCGGCTGGCGCGTCATGTTGAAAGGATAACTGAAGGGCGTCCAGTCGATCCAGACGCGCTCTAGCTTGGGATCGTTCAGATCCTGTCCGGCCGGCAAAGCCGGGATCGGCATCATCGGCGTCAAAAGGAGGTCGTATTTGCGGTGGAAGGCGGCCATCTCTCGCGCGAGGTCCGTGCGGGCGATATCCGCGCCGAGATAATCGCGGGCCGAGAGCGCCTCGCCCTCTTCGGCGAGGGCGAGGAGGCCCGGATCGGCAAGCACGCGCTCTTCGCGCGAGGCGCCTTCGAGAAGTTTGGCGCAGCCGGCCCGCCAAAGCGTCAGGAACGCCTCGCGCGGCGAGGGAAAGACGCTCTCGACCTCCTCGATCTCGGCGCCCTCAGCGGAAAACTTTTTTGCGGCCTCTCTCACTGCGGCCGCGATCTCCGGCTCTACCCTCGCGTAACCGAGGGAGGGGCTGAAGGCGATGCGCCAGCCTTTGACGCCGCTCTCGATGCCGTCGCGATAATCCCGCCTCTCCTGCGGCAATGCGTAGGGGTCGCGGTCGTCGGGAAGCGAGATGACGGAGAACATGAGCGCCGCGTCGGCGACGGTTCGCGCCATCGGCCCCACCGTCGAGAGCAGCCCCATGGCCGAGGACGGATACGCGGGAACGCGGCCAAAGCTCGGTTTCAGACCGAAAACTCCGGTGAATGCCGAGGGGATGCGGATCGAGCCGCCGCCGTCGCTGCCGAGATGAAGAGGGCCGATCCCGGCGGCGCAGGCGGCCGCGGCGCCGGCGCTCGAACCGCCCGTCGTGCGCGCGCGGTTCCAGGGGTTGCGGGTGATCCCGAAGAGGGGGCTGTCGCCGACGGCTTTCCAACCGAATTCGGGGCTCGTCGTCTTGCCGAGGATGACGGCGCCCGCCTCGCGCAAACGCGCCGTCGCCGGCGCGTCTTCCGACCAATCCTGATCGCGCTTGACGAGCTTCGAGCCGCGCAGCGTCGGGTGCCCCTTCATCAGGATGAGGTCCTTGATGGTTACCGGGACACCGTCGAGAGGGCCGCTCGGGTTCCCTTGGAGCCAGCGCCGTTCGGATTGGCGCGCGCTTGCGAGCGCCCCGTCGCGGTCGACGATTGAAAAGGCGTTGAGCTGCGGCTGGAGCCGTTCGAGTCGCTCCAAAAGCGCGCTTGCCACCGCGACGGGCGACAAAGCCTTTTTGCGGTAGAAGTCCAAGAGCGCCGTTGCCGAAGCGTAAGCGATGTCGAGATCACCGGCCATATTCTTCTCCGCCCCGAGAAAGCTCACCCGATGCGCCGGTTATCCGCCAATTGGCGCGCATCTCGCAACGTTCTCCTGCATCGGCGGGCGGGCTGGAGCGCCGCGACACGCATTCCCGAAAAGGGCTCCTCTAGCGATGCTTGAAATGCGCACGCCCCGGAGCGGCGGCCGGATGGGCGGCGCCCGCATGAGGCGCGTGGAAACCGCCGAAGCGATGGATCGCAGGGGCTGGAGCGAAGTGGACAGCAGGCGAGTGGAAACCGCCGAAGCGATGGATCGCCGGGGCCGGAGCGAAGTGGGCACGGGCGTGGAAGCCGCCGAAGCGATGGACCGCGGGGGCTGGAGCGAAGTGGGCAGCGCGCGGATGTAGGGGTCCGAATCCCTGTGCTCTGAAGCGGCGGACGCGATGAATATGGTGCCGGCGGATGTGATGAACATGATGCAAGTGGACGCGATGAATATGATGCAAGTGGACGTGGTGAAACCGATGGCGAAAGCCAAGCCCGGCGCCAAACGGGTAGCCAAAACCGAAGCCGAAAGCCTCGTAATCCGGGCACGCGGTTTCATAGGGAAATTCCGGAAAATAGTAGTAATCGCACTGATAGTAATAGGTATCGTAATTCGGGTAATAGCGAAAAGGATTGGGCGGGTACGAACCGTATTGGGCGGTGCCGGGCAGAGCGCAGGCGGCGGTAAATCCGGAAATACCGGCGACCACGCCAAGCATCGCCGCGCGCCGAAGCCACTGCCGGATCGTGCGAGGGGGCACGAGGAGGCACGCGAGATCCCGCATTTTCCCCAACCTTTCGAAAATGATCTGGGAAGGGAGAAGCGGCAAGACAATGAGCCGCAGGTCACCCTTGCTCGCTGGCGAGCGCAGCGGGCGGCGCCATCCTCCGCACTGCCTGTCGGAAGAGGCAAGAATCCGAACCGTCCTCGTTCCGGCCGCATGAGGATCCTTCAACACGTTGCGGCATATTAGCGCAATATCCGATCGCGGACCGCCGGTTTGCACGGCCGCTTGGGTTCTGATACGGGTCGGCGCAGCCGCGGCGCGCAGAACCGGTGCGCGGCGGCAACTCGGCTGCGAGGGGCACTTTCGCACCGGGCCGAACCGGGTTCGGCGGTGCGGCGTCGCTGGCGCCCGTGGCGTGTTTCAAGCTGCGGCAGAGTGGCGTCGAAGCCGCCGGGATGCCATAGTCGAAAGCGCGGGGCGCGCTCAGGCGAGCGGCCGCGGCGCGCCGAGGAGCGAGGAAACGCGGTCGTGGGTGCACATTTCTGGCTCATCCAGATTTTCAACGGCATCTCCTACGGGGCGCTTCTCTTTCTGGTGGGGAGCGGCCTCTCGCTCATTTTCGGCGTCATGCGCATCGTCAATTTGGCGCACGGCTCGTTTTTCCTTCTCGGCGGGTACATCGCGCTTTCGGTGATCGCCGCAACCGGATCCTGGGAGCTTTCGATCCCAGCGGCCGCCCTCGGGGTCGCAATCCTGGGCGTGGGCCTCGAACGCGTGTTCTTGCGGCGGGTGGGGTTCGACGTTCTGCGGCAGGTGCTTTTGACGGCCGGCTTTGCCTTTCTCTTCCAGCAGGCGGCGCTCGACATCTGGGGCGGCGACTTTATGAACATTACGCCGCCGGCCGCGCTGACGAGGAGCGTCGTCGTCGGCGGGCTCTACCTGCCTCTCTATCGGGTCTTCATGATTGCCTTGGCAGCGGCGATCGGCCTCTTGCTGTGGCTGGTGCTGGAGCGAACGCGCCTCGGCGCCGCGATCCGCGCCACCGTCGATGACGCCGAGATGGCGCGCGGCGTCGGCATCGATACGCAGCGGATTTCGGTGGTGGTTTTCGCTCTCGGAGCCTTCCTCGCGGGGCTCGGAGGGGTTATCGGCGGCGCCTTTCTCGGCGTCTATCCGGGCCTTGATTTCGAGATCTTGCCGATCGCGTTTGCCGTCGTCATCATCGGCGGCATGGGCAGCCTCGGCGGCGCCGCGGTCGGCGCGCTGGTGGTCGGTCTCGCCAACAATCTCGGCCAGGCTCTGTTCCCCGCTTTGGCGTATTTCACCCTTTACGCGCCGATGGCGCTGTTGCTGGCAGTGAAGCCGACCGGCTTGTTCGGGCGGGAGTGAGAGCGGGATGAACAGCGGGCGCCGGGTGGCAGTGGCGGCCACGGCCATCCTCGCCTTCGCGATTCTGGCGCACTTCGCGAATTCCTTCACGATCCTGTTGCTGACGCGAGCCCTCGCTTTCGCCATCCTCGCGATGAGCGTCGACCTGCTTTTGGGCTTTACCGGGCTCGCATCGCTGGGGCAGGCGGCCTATCTCGGCATCGGCGCCTATCTGACGGCGATTCTGGCGACGAGATTTGGTTTCGGTCTCGGCTGGGATTTCTGGCTCGTCATCGTTCTGGCGATCCTTGCCGGCGCGGCGTTGGCGGCGCTTTTCGGCCTGTTGGCGCTCCGCACCAGCGGCGTTTATTTCCTGATGGTGACCCTCGCGCTTGGCCAGTGCGTGTGGGGTCTCGCCTATCGCTGGGATTGGCTGACCGGAGGCGACAACGGCATCAACATGCCGGGGCGGCCGAAGTTCGGCATCTCGTTCGCGAGCGATCATGTCTATTTTTATCTCGTGCTCGGGTTTTTCGCGCTTTCCTTGCTTCTTCTTTATGTCCTCGTCAGATCGCCGTTCGGAAAGAGCCTCGAAGGCATCCGCGAACGCGAAGCGCGCATGCGGATTCTGGGTTACAATGCTTGGCTGCACAAATATATTGCGTTTGTCATCGCCGGCGGTCTGGGCGGCCTTGCCGGGGTTTTGTGGGTGCACGCCAACGGTGAGGTGAGCCCCGACGACTTGGTCTTGACGACCTCCGTCGACGCGCTTTTGATGGTCGTGCTCGGGGGCGCGGGGACCTTGGTCGGCGCCGTCTTCGGCGCCGGTATCGTCTTTTTCGTGCGCGACTATCTGAGCACGCTGGTGCCCTGGTGGCAATATGTGTTGGGGGGGGTCTATGTTCTGACGATCCTTTATCTGCCGGGAGGCCTCACCGGCATCCCGCAGCGGCTGCGGCGGGTGGGGCTTTCCTCAAGCAAAGCGCAGAAGAGAGAAGGCGCGGCGGACGCGCCTCTCGGCAAACAAGTCTCACCATCAATCCGGAGGGAGCTATGAGAGGAAAAGAGTTGGGGGGAAACAAGGCGTCTTCGGCGGCACTCGCCCTACTCTTCGCCACGGCGGCAAGCCTGCTGCCGGCCGCGAGCGCGAGCGCGAGCGAGGTGCGCATCGGTTTTATCGCTCCGCTCACCGGTCCGTCTGCCCAGGTCGGCAAGGACATGCTCAACGGCCTCAAGATGTATTTGAAAGAGGCCCACTACAACTTCGGCGGCGCCAAGGTAAAGCTCTTCGTCGCGGACAGTGAAGGCAAGCCGTCCGTTGCCGTCCTCAAAGCCGAGCAGCTGATCCGCCAGGACAAGGTGAACCTGTTCATGGGCGGCCTTCTCGCCTCGGAGGGTTACGCCCTTGCTCCCGTCAGCACCCGCGAGAAGACCGTCTACGTCGATTCAATCCCGTCTGGGGACGACCTGACGCAAAGGTTGGGCCCGAAATACCCCTACCTCATCCGCACCGGTTGGTCGAGTTCGCAACCGAGCCATCCTTTCGGCCAGTGGGCTTGCCAGCACGGCTACAAGAAAATCGATGCGATCGCTGCCGATTACGTTTTCGGCTACGAGGTCGTCGGCGGATTTCAGCAGACGTTTGAGGGTTGCGGCGGCAAGATCATCCAGAAGCTCTGGCCGCCTCTCAACACCATCGATTTCGGGCCTTACATCCCGCAGCTCAAGCCCAACGCCGACGCGGTCTTCAGCGTGATGGTGGCGTCGATGTCGCTGCAATTCCCAAAGCAGCTCAAGGCCAGCGGCTGGAAGAAACCGGTCTTGGGCGGCGGCACCAGCTATGACGAGTTCGTTCTGCCGTTCATGGGCGACGAGGCGATCGGCGCCGTCACGGCCCTGCAATACAGCGCCGCGATCAAGACCGCGAGGAACGAGGCGTTCGTCAAGAAATATCGGGCAGCCTACGGCAAGGTGCCGTCTTATTATTCGGAAAGCAATTACACGAGCGGCGAACTCATCAACGACGTCATGAAAGAAACGCACGGCAAGTGGCCCGGGGCGAAACAGTTCATCGCGAAGATGGCGGCCCTCAAGATAAACGCCGTACGCGGCCCCATCAGCTTCGACAAGTTCAGGAACCCGATACAGAATGTCTATATAAGAAAAGTCGAGAAAAAGAGAATGTTCGGGTATCCCAAAAAGGAACTCTGGAACGTCGTGATCAAGACCTATCCGCACGTCAGCCAGTTCTGGCATTACAATGTGGAGAAGTATTTGAAGCAACCTCCATACAGCCGCAGCTATCCGCCTTGCCGCTTTTGCAAGTGAAGGTGGCGTTCTTCCCCGCGCGAGATCGAGATCGTGCCGCGCCTTGAGCCCGAAAGCGAAAGGCGCGGCCGCGCGGTTCTGGAGCTGCGCGCGCTCTCGAAGAGCTTCGGCGGCCTTCTCGCGGTAAGTCGCGTCGCTCTCCAGATATTCCCCGGCGACCGCAAAGCGATCATCGGCCCCAACGGCGCCGGGAAGACGACGCTTTTCAACCTCGTTACCGGCCTTCTGCGGGCGAGTTCGGGCGAGGTGCTCCTGTTCGGCCGCGATGTCACGCGCTGGCCTCCAGAGAAGCGGACCGCGCTCGGAATGGCGCGAACCTTTCAGGTGACGAGCCTTTTCCCGGGGCTCAGCGTTTTCGACAACGCGCTCTTGGCGGTGCAGGGAAAGCGCCCGATGAAATACGTCATGTGGCGCCCTCTCTTGTCCTATGGCGAGGTGTGCGGGAAGGCGCGCTTCTTGCTGGCGCGCGCGGGCTTCGAGGACCGGCGCGAGGTTCTCGTGCGAAACCTTTCGCATGGCGAGCAGCGCCAGCTCGAAATCGTGCTCGCTCTCGCCGGCGATCCGCGGCTTCTGCTTCTCGACGAGCCGACCGCCGGCCTCTCCTCGGGCGAGTCGCAGGAGATGGCGGAATTCTTGCGGGGGCTCGATCGCGAACTGGCGGTCCTCTTGATCGAACACGACATGGACATCGTCTTCGACGTCGCCGATCACATCTCGGTCCTCCATTTCGGAGAGATCCTCGAAGCCGGACCCTGCGACGAGATCCGCAAGAGCGAGAGGGTGCGAGCCATTTATTTCGGGAACGCCTAGGTGGCCGCGCTCCTCGAGGTCGACGACATCCACACCTATTACGGCGACGCCTATGTGCTGCAAGGATTGTCGCTGGGGCTCGGCGACGGCCAGATTCTGGGGGTGCTTGGTCGCAACGGGGTCGGTAAGACGACCCTTGTCCGTTCGATCGTCGGTTTCAATCCGCCGCGGCGCGGCACGATCCTCTTCAAAGGCGAGGACGTGACGCGCGTCTCGCCGGTGGGCAGGGTGCGCCGCGGCGTCGGGCTCGTGCCGCAGGGCCGGCGCGTTTTCCCGACCCTCTCCGTCGAAGAAAACCTGATCGTCGCGGGGCGCCGGCACGGCGGCTGGGATCTGGCGCGCGTTTACGCGACCTTTCCCCGCCTCGGCGAGCGCCGCACCCAGCGCGCCCGCTCTCTTTCGGGCGGCGAGCAGCAGATGCTGGCGATCGGCCGCGGGCTGATGACCAACCCCGAATGCCTCATTATGGATGAACCGTCCGAAGGACTGGCGCCGATCATCATCGAGGGGCTGTGGCAAACGATCGGCAAGCTTCGGGATGATGGGCTTTCCATTCTCCTCATCGAGCAGAACGCCTCTCTCGCTTTGAAACTCGTCGATTACGTGCATGTCTTGAGCAAGGGCCGCATCGTCTATTCCGGCCACCCCAAAGAGCTCGAAACGAACGAGGAAGTGAAATCCCGCTTTCTCGGGATCTGACGGCGGAGCACGCCGTCCCCGGATCAGGTCCGGGGCAGCCCCGGCGAAAGCCGGGGTCGTCGCAGGACGCGGCCTGGGCGCTCGCCCGTCGTTTTGCCTTCGCTCCAGACCGGGCGGCCGCCCACAAAGACGTGCTCGATGCCGGTCGAGGCCAGCGTCGGCTCTTCGAAGCTCGCGCGATCGCCGACGCTCGAAGGGTCGAAGACGGTGATGTCGGCCCAATTCCCGAGGGCGATCCGGCCGCGCCCTTCGAGGCCGAACCGCAGCGCCGGCAGAGAGGTCATCCGCCGCACCGCCTCTGCGAGCGGGAAAAGCCCGACTTCGCGGCTGTAATGGCCGAGAACGCGCGGGAAGGTGCCCCAGAGACGCGGATGCGGATGGCGGTCGTGAGGGAGGCCATCGGAACCGATCATCGTGTGCGCAAAGCCGAGGACCCGCCGCACATCCGCTTCGTCCATCATGAAATAGATCGCCCCTGCCGGCTTCAGCCGTTCGGCCGCCTCCTCTTCGCTCACCCCCCACTCTTTCGCGATCGCGGAAAGCTCGCGTCCGGCCGCCTCGGGGACGCTTTTCGACCAGGTGACGAGAACCCTTTCCGACGAACCGAGGCGCCCCGAATGCAACACCGTCGACGATGCGGTATAGGGATAGGCGTCGGCGCCGACCTCCTGGCGCGCCATCGCCCGCTCGAAAAGCGCCAGCGCCTCCTTCGTGCGCCCGAAATTTTCGCGCCCCGCGGCCTTCAAATGCGAGATGACGACGGGAATGCCGCCCGCGCGCCCGACGGCAAAGCTCTCTTCGAGGCTCTCTCTGAGACGAGCGCCCTCGTCGCGCATGTGCGTCGCATAAATCCCTCCGGCCTTTTTGAGGACGCGGGCGAGGGCTTCGATCTCCGCGGGCGGCGCATGGAAAGCGGGAGGATAGGCAAGCCCGCTCGACATCCCGATCGCTCCCGCCGCCAGCGCCTCTTCGAGCCCTTCCGCCATCGCGCGACGCTCCTCGCCCGAAGCCGGACGGTCGAGTTCCTTCATGGCGCCGACGCGCAGCGTCGAATGGCCGACGAGAGGGGCGGCGTTGAGTGCCGCGGGCGATGATTCGAGCGCTTCGAGATAATCGGCAAAGCGCGGATAGCGAAAGTCTCCGGCTTCGCCCAGAAGATCGAAAGGCGGCGGCGGCGCGCTCCGAGGAACGAGGGGTGCGAGCGAGATCCCGCAATTGCCGGTGACGACCGTCGTCACGCCCTGGCTCGCCTTCATCGCCATCTCGGGATTGACGAGAAGGGCGCGGTCGTCGTGGGTATGCGCGTCGATAAAGCCGGGCGCGACCACCAGCCCCGAACAATCGATCTCGCGCGCCCCTCTCCTTCTCTCCACCTTGCCGACCGCAGCGATGCGCTCGCCCGCGATTCTGACATCGGCGCGGAACGCCGGCTTCCCGCTGCCGTCGATGACTTCGCCTCCACGCAGGATGAAATCCGTCATTGTGCCACCCATCGACAACCGCCCGTTCCGCCTTCCGGAGCGAGGATCTTCCGTGAAGCAGAAATTATCGCGCCCGGCGTCAGTTCCGGCAATAGCACCGGCAATAGCACCGGCAAGCCGACGCCCGCCTTCGCACTCGATGTGACGCCGTCGGGGATCGCAACTCGATCCTTTACAAGCGGGACGATATGCGATACGTATCGCGATATGATCCGCTCGTTCGCGGACAAGCGCGCGGCGGCCATCTGGATGGACCGCATGCCGAAGGGCTTTCCGAGCGATGTTGCGAAGGCGGCGCGCCGCAAATTGCGGATGCTGGCCGCGGCAGCGCGGCTTCAGGATCTGCGAGGCCCGCCCGGAAACCGCTTCGAAGCGTTGGCGGGCGACCGGGCCGGGCAACACAGCATCCGCATCAACGACCAATGGCGCCTGTGCTTCGTCTGGCAAGACGGCGATGCATACGATGTCGAGATCGTCGATTACCATTAGGAGAGGGAATGAAGAGCATCCGTACCGAAGACTTGGATCGGCTGGACTTGTCGGATGTCGCCGGCGCCGAACGCATCGGACCGGTGACGCCCGGTGAAGTATTGCGCCAAGACTTCATGGTGCCCCTTGGTCTATCGGGGCGCGCGCTCGCCCGCGAACTCGGCGTTCCGTCGAACCGCATCACCGAAATCGTCGCCGGTCAGCGCGCCGTGACCGCCGAAACTGCGATCCTTCTCGGAGAGCGTTTCGGAACTTCCGCGGAGTTTTGGCTCAACCTGCAGATGGCGCACGATCTCGAAGAGGCCCGCGGGCGCCGAGCGGCGTAATTCTGCGCGCCTGATCCGATGCCTCTGACGGTAACATTCGATACCAACACGCTCGACTCGGTGGTCGTGCCCGACAGGGCACAGCGCGAGAGCGGGGCAAGCGGAGTCGTCGTTCGCGATGCGATTCAGAACGGCCGCATACAGGGCTCTTTCAGTGAACGGCTTATTCCTCTGCTTCGGGTGGAATCAACATTTAGCCGTCATGGCCGGACTTGACCGGCGGATGAAATCGGCAAGCGCGGCGTGGGTGAAGCAGTCGCCGTCAAGCTCGGCTTGGAACTTAGCAGGCGCGATGGCGCGCCTCTGGAATTGTTCCACCAAGGGCTTGGACGCGCGCGGAACACATTCGAGCGCAAGAAGGTGATAAAGGCGATTGGCGAGTGGGCCGACGGCGACAGCGTCGCGGCCCATTACGGATTTGGCATCGAGCTATCTTGCAGCGACGATTTCGGAAAGGGGGGCTCAAACCCGTCGGTGCTCGACCCCAACAACCGGGGATGGCTCACGCCACAGTTCGGCATGCAGTTCGTTACGCTAGCCGAGTTGGCATAGAGAGTAGCCGGTTGAACCGCCGGCCCCCACCGGCTTCGCCGCGCACTCCGCCGCACAAGGACCGAGCGTCTCCTCTCGCGGCGCAGAGAATGGTCAGCGCTGCCGCGGCAGGGCCGAGGCGAGCGACCATCCGCTTGGCTACTGAAGCGGCTCTTTGCGCAGGATATTGAAGTCGCAGCCGGGAGGCGTGCCGCAATTCCTTTCTTCCCTCTCTCGATCGTGCCGCGGCTTCTCCATTATAGCCTGCACTTCGATGCAAAAAGCCGGTATCACCTCGCCCACTCGGCGATTGAGCCGCCACCACCAGCGATAATTGTCGAGCGATTGCAGCAGCCCGCCGGAAATCACCCGAAAACCCCTGACCTTCACCACTCTGAGGCCAGAGTGGGTCTTCATCGCCGAAAGGAACGAGAAGAGAGAAAACGCCTGGCGGTGGCCCCGAGACTGGCGGCGCGAAAGGAGGGCATCGATCTTCGGAACGACGTGCTTTCTTATCAAATGGAGCGGCGGCGGAAAGATGGGGACGCCGACGATCGCCCGGCCGCCCGGCTTGAGGACGCGACCCAGCGTCGCAATTGCGAGATCGATCTCGTCGAGGTGCTCCAGCACCTGCTCGCAAACGACGACATCGTAAGCATTCGATCGGATCTCCGGATACCCGCCCACGAGATCGCCGACAAAGACCTCCTCATATGCCTCTCTTTGGTAGATCTTCGCGCCGTCGAGGTTGGCGCCCGAGACAGCCAACTTCTCGAAATGAGGCTTGGCTGCGAGGTGGCGGAGCTCGGCTGCGACGCCGCATCCGATGACGAGCAGCCGCAGCTTTTCGCATCCCGCGGCGCCTGCCCAATCGCTGATATCCTCAGCCAACGCGTCGTAGCGGGATTGGCGCAGGCTATAAAACTGCCGGCGCGCAGGATCGACGCCGAACGCCAAGGGCGGTCTTGAGAATTCGTCGCCGAGGGGGCTCGGCAACTTCGGTCCACGCCCCTGCGGATCGCCGGGAAAGACGCGCTCCGCCGACGCCCGATGCTCCGCCATCACGTGAGAGGGCACCAAAAGGCGGGCAACAAACAAGCCGAGCGCGAGGACTGCGGCATCGTCGAAGAAGCCGATCACCGGGAGATAGTCGGGCAACAGTTGGAAGGGCGATGCGACGTAACCGAGCGAGATGACCGCTGCGCCTCTCACGAGCCACGGTGTGCGTCGATCGCGGGCTAGGAGGTACATCACATAGGCGCCACGCAAAACGAATTTCGCAGACGTTTTCGCCCGCGCGGTCACCCATCTCCACGGTAGGACGCCCTCTATCCGCGGCATGTCACGCCAGATCTGCGTGCAGGATGAAACCGGTCATCATTCCTCCGGAAGTGGGGTTCGGCGCAGGAAATTGAAGTCGCAGCCGCGGTCGGCCTGCAAAATCTCCTGGCGGTAAAGCCTTGCATAGCCGCGCGGCGGCATGGGCGGGGGCGCCCACTCGCGCCGCGCCAGATCTTCCGGCGAGACGAGGAGGTCGAGACGGCGCTCCTTGACCGAAAGGCGGATCTTGTCGCCCGTTCGCACCCGGCCGATCGGGCCGCCGCTCGCGGCGTCGGGCGTCACGTGAAGGACGATCGAGCCATAGGCGGTCCCGCTCATCCGCGCGTCGGAGATGCGCACCATGTCGCGGACCCCGCCGCGGGCGAGCTTTTGCGGGATCGGCAGATAGCCGGCTTCGGGCATCGCCGCGGGGCTCGCCGGGCCCGCATTCTGCAAGACGAGGAAATCCTCGGGCGAGACCTCGAGTTCGGGGTCGTCGATCCGCGCCGAGAGATCTTCGAGCGAAGAAAAGACGACCGCGCGCCCCTCTTTTTCGAACAGCCGCGGGTCGGCGGCCGAGCGCTTGAAGATCGCCCCTTTGGGCGCGAGCGAGCCGAAGAGGGCGACGAGCCCGCCCTTCTCTTGGAACGGCTCGGCGAGAGGCCGGATCACCGCGCGGTCGACGGGTTCCGCGGGCGCGGCGAGGCGCTCGCCGAGGGTGTCCCCCGCAACCGTCAGGCAATCGAGGTGAAGGAGCGGCTTCAACTCGCGCAACACGGCGCCCAACCCTCCGGCGGCGAAAAGATCCTCCATGTAATGGGCGCCGGTCGGCTTCAGATCGACGAGGACCGGGGTTTCCTCGGAAAGTTCGTTGAGGCGATCGAGCGAAAGGTCGATCCCGGCGCGGCCCGCGATCGCCGTCAAGTGGATGACCGCGTTGGTCGAGCCGCCGATCGCCAGAAGCGTGCGCAGAGCGTTTTCGACCGCCTCTCTGGTGACGATGCGCTCGGGGGTGAGGCCGCTTCCCGCCAGCGCCATCGCCGCCGCTCCGCTCGCTTCCGCCGCCCGCAGCCGGTCGGCGTGAACGGCGGGGATCGCGGCGGTGCCGGGAAGGATCATGCCGAGCGCCTCGACGAGCGAGGCCATCGTGCTCGCGGTCCCCATGACGGCGCAGGTCCCCGCGGTCGTCGCGAGATGGCTCTCGACCTCGGCGATTTCGTCGGACGCGAGTTCGCCGGCGCGAAACTTCGCCCAAAAGCGCCGGCAATCGGTGCAGGCGCCGAGCCGCTCGCCGCGCCAGCGCGCGGACAGCATCGGCCCGGCGACGAGAAGGGTCGCCGGACGGCCCGCCGAGAGGGCGCCCATGAGCGCGGCCGGCACCGTCTTGTCGCAGCCGCAAAGGAGGACGACGGCGTCCATCGGCTGGGCGCGGATCATCTCCTCGATGTCCATCGCCATCAGATTGCGGAACATGAGGCTCGTCGGGGAAAGAAAGACCTCGCCCAAGGAGATCGTCGGAAAGACGAGAGGCAAACCGCCCGCCGCGAGAACCCCGCGCTTCACCGCCTCGATCATCTCGGGAAAATGGCGATGGCAGTTGTTGAAACCCGAGGAGCTGTCGGCGATGCCGATGACGGGGCGGGAGAGCATTTCGCTCGAATACCCCATCGACCGGGCGAAGGAGCGGCGCAGATAAAGCGCAAAATCGGGGTCTCCATAATGAGTGAGCCCGCGCTCCAGCCCCAAAGATCCAGTCATCATCTCCTCCGTAATGGCGATCCGAGAAAAACCCGAGAGGCGTATCCTTAAAAGGGAAGTCGTTTTATCAGAATTTGTCACACTCTTTTTTCAAACGACCTCGTCGCAGCCGGGCGAAAAAAGACTTTGACGCGCGCGAAGAGCGTGAGCCGTAAGCCTTGTTGATTGCAGCCGCGGAAGATTGCCCGAACCGTCATTCTCAACGCCGACCCTGGAACGCGGGAATTTAAATGCTTATCTGGTGTTTACAGAAGAGAGACGGCGAGACCCGCAACGAGGGGCGCGCCGCGGTTTAGGAATGGGGTGAACAGCTATGGCCAAGCCCAAAAGAGGGCGCTCGACTGCCGCAATCGACGATTTCGTCGGAGCGCGGATCCGCGAACGGCGAATCATGATGGGCCTCACGCAGCAACAGCTCGCCGAGATGATCGGCGTTACCTATCAGCAGGCGCACAAATACGAGCGCGGCATCAATCGGGTCTCCGCCGGTCGCCTTTATGAGATTGCGCGCGCCCTCAACGCCCCGATCAGCTACTTTTACGAGGGGGTCGGCGAGGAGCCGCCGCGCCAGGTGACGCCGCACCAGCGCATGCTTCTCGAGATCGCGCGCAATTTCGCCGAGATCCACAACGAGAAGCATCAGGAGGCGGTGAGCCAGCTCGCCCGCGCACTCGCCGGTCGCTGATCGGCAAGCCCGCGAGGCTTCCTCCCGCAAAATCCGCGCCAAGAAGGCGGCGGAAGTGTGGAGGGTGCGCCCTCATCTGCGTTGTCCTCACCCGCGCGTCGGGGTCTTTTCCTTTTCCCTGATTAGCGGCTAATCTCGCGCGCGAGAAAGGCTCTCGCCGGCGAGGGCTTGCGCTGGCGCAGGCCGCGGCAAGGATGAGGAGGGATGAGATGAGCGAGATCGACGGCGCCACGCTGATGGCGAAAAGCCTCAAAGAGCAGGGGGTCGAGTACGTCTTCGGGGTGGTCGGGTTTCCGGTCCGACCGATTGCCGACGCCGTGCAGAAGGTGGGCCTCACCTATGTCGGGATGCGCAACGAGCAAACGGCCTCTTATGCCGCGCAAGCCGCCGGCTATATGACGGGCCGTCCCGGCGCCTGCACCGTCGTCACCGGACCCGGCGTCGTGCACGCTCTCGCCGGTCTTGCCAACGCGCAGCAGAATTGCTGGCCGATGGTCCTGATCGGCGGCGCTTCGGAAACCTACCGCGGCGGCATGGGCGCCTTTCAGGAAGAGCGCCAGGTGTTGATCGCTTCCCCCTTCTGCAAGTTCGCGCACACGATCGAGCACGTCCACCGTATCCCCTATTATGTCGAGATGGCCGTGCGGCATTCGATCTACGGCCGCCCCGGCGCCACGTATCTCGACATTCCCGACGACATCATCACCGGCACATGCGACGACGAAAAAGCGATTGAGGTCGCCAAATGCTCCGATCCGCCGCGCATGGTCGCGCCGCAGGAGGAGGTCGAGCGCGCGCTCAACGTGCTCGAGCGGGCCGAGCGGCCTCTCGTCATCGTCGGCAAGGGCATGGCCTGGGCGCGCGCCGAAGGGGAGGTGCGCTCCTTTATCGAAAGGACGCAACTTCCCTTCCTCGCGACGCCGATGGGGAAGGGCGTCATGCCCGACACCCACCCGCTTTCGGTCGGCGCCGCGCGCAGCCTCGCGTTGCAGAATGCCGACGTGATCTTTTTGATGGGCGCGCGTTTCAACTGGATCCTCCATTTCGGCCTGCCGCCGCGCTACAACAAGGATGTTCGGGTGATCCAGCTCGACATCGCGGCCGAAGAGATCGGCCACAACAAGGCGAGCGAGGTGGGGCTCGTCGGCGACGGCAAGGCGATCGTCGGCCAGCTCAACAAGGCGCTCGCAAGCCGCCAGTGGTTTTATCCGAAAGACACGCCGTGGCGCGCCGCGATCGCCAAAAAGGGGACCGAGAATGCGGCGACGATCAAGGTGCAGCAGGAGGACGATCTGGCGCCTGCCAATTACTACCGGGCCTTGCGGGACGTCGCCCCGTGGGTCCCGGAAAACGCGATCATCATCAGCGAGGGCGCCAACACGATGGATATCGGGCGCACGCAGCTTATGAACCACCGGCCGCGCGAGAGGCTCGACGCCGGAACCTACGGCACGATGGGGATCGGCATGGGCTTTGTCGTCGCGGCTGCGGTCGTCCACCGCGACCGCCCGATCGTCCATGTCTCGGGCGACTCGGCGATCGGCTTTTCGGGGATGGAGATGGAGACGGTCTGCCGCTACGGCCTCCCCGTCAAGATCGTCGTCTTCAATAACGGCGGCATCGGCCCCGGCATGCCCGAGATCCCGCCCGACCCGCTCCATAATTTGAAAACCAATGCCCTCATCTGGGGCGCGCGTTACGACAAGATGATGGAAGCCTTCGGCGGCAAGGGCTTTTTCGTCGAGAACCCGAAGGACCTGAAAGGCGCGCTGCAGGAAGCGTTGAACTTTAGGGGCCCCGCCCTCGTCAACGTCAAGATCTCCCAAGGCGCCGACAGGAAGCCCCAGCAGTTCCGCTGGCACAGCTGAGAGGTCCGAGAAAGGGGCACTCCTAGGAGCGCCCCTTTCTCGTGATCCGCAATCGCCCCGGCGGCTGTGTCAGTTTAATGGAACGGCCAATGACCAACGCTGCGGTTTCGGGAAGCGAATTTGACCTAACGTGCGGGCAAGACTCTTGCGCCGACAGTCATTTTCGTGGGCTACGGGGTTATGAAGTTCTTCACGCTCGGCACCTCGCTGACGCATTGGCTCGACACCTACCTACCGGTCGCCGGCGGGATCGGGTCGTGGGTCGCGGTTCTTCTTTGGACGGCAGCCGTTTGGGGCGATCGGAAACCGAGCGTGCTCCGGACGTTGTGTGCGCTGGCGGCCTTCATCCCCATGTTGTATTCCATCTACTCAATCGGCTATCTTGGGGTCTATACTGTTTATTGCTCGGTTTTTGACTTTTTCTCAGTGCTCGGAATCCTGTTCGGCATCATCTGCACCGGTCTGGGATACCGCATGGCATGGGGCCTCGCCGCGCTTACCGGCTTGCCGACCACGAGCTTGGCGTCACAGGGGGGGAAAGTAGCGACGTAGGATGGGTTGAGCGGAGCGGAACCCATCACCCTGCGAAAACCCATCACCTTTCTCCGAATGCGCCCGTCTCATCGTCGGGCTCCCCGGCCCAGTCTTCGGGATAGGCGCCGCGCCTCACCCAATGGCGAAAGGACGAATACGGCCAGTCCCGCGCCCTCGCTGCATGGCCGTGCTTCACGGGATTGAAATGGATGTAATCCAAGTGCCGGTTAAAATCGTCCTCGTCGCGCAGCGTATGCTCCCAATACCGCCGCTGCCAGATCCCGCGCTCGCTTTTGCCGGCGCGGCTCGCAGAAATCGGCTCGCCTCGCGGCAAGCGGTGCGAAAAGGCGCTCTTGATGAGGCGCCAACGCAGCGCGAAATCCGCGTCCTCTTCCGGCAGGGACCAGATCGCATGCAGATGGTCCGGCAGAATCACGGCGGCGTCGAGGGTAAAGGGATGCCGCGTTCGCACCCATCGAAACGCCGCCCGCAAGAGGCCGATATGTGCGGTCAACAGCGCGCGCCGACGGTCGGCCAAATTGACCGTGAAGAAATAGGTGCCGCCGGGAAGGAAATTGCGCCGATAATTTGCCATCGCATTATCCAGGCCGAGTGACCCAATGGGTTTCCCCCAGCTTTCGCCGGGGTCAACCCATCCTACCGCCCTAGCGCCGTCAGCGAAAACCTCTCACCTACTTTCGAACCCGCGGTGCAGTCTCCATATATGACCAACTACATGGTCACGGAGGCACGATGAAAACGGTCAGCCTCGCCGAAGCCAAGGCGCATCTGAGCGAACTGGTCGAGGAGGCCACCACCGGCGAGCCCGTCTGCATCACGCGCCGCATGCGAGACGCCGAACGTTACTGATGCTCTATCTCGACACCTCTCTGCTCGTCGCGGCGTTGACCAACGAGAGGAAAAGCGTGAGTGTGCGGCTGTAACTCGACAAACGGGAGCCGAATGAGCTGGCGATCAGCGATTGGGTTGTCTGCGGTGGACCCGATGCCTGGGACCAGTTTCGGCGCTTCCGTAATTGGACGCCGGCGTCGCGACAGTCTTCGATGTAAAGCTCGATCGCTTCGCGAATGTTGGCGAGCGCCTCGGTCCGCGAATCGCCTTGGCTGACGCAGCCAGGAAGAGCGGGAACGCAGGCGACATAGCCGCCATCGGCCGCCTGTTCCAAAACGACGGTGTAGCGCATCGCGAATTCCCCTTTCGTAGAACTTTAGCGGGCGAAGCCGCCCTCACCAGGCTCGATC
The DNA here is from genome assembly GCA_021812165.1 of Pseudomonadota bacterium. Taxonomy (GTDB): domain Bacteria; phylum Pseudomonadota; class Alphaproteobacteria; order ATCC43930; family CGMCC-115725; genus AP-15. The sequence goes on from JAKAOO010000002.1 coordinate 35,460, forward strand.
GGCGAGCCTGCGGTGATGCGCCGCTTTTTTCCCTTCGCCAGGGTTGACAGGCGGCCGCGCAGAGCCTATTTCGGCCGCGGGTCGGGCGAGCGCCCGGTCCGTTTGAACGGCACCTTTGGAAGATGGAACCTCGACCTAGACAGAAGCTCGCGGAGCCTCCCAGTCGCCAGCGCGCGACGGCCGCTTCGCGTCACCCGCCCCGGGTGAAGGATCGGGGTCCCGCGGCCGGCGCGGCATCGCCTTTGCCATAAACGCCGACCGCTAGGGGCTGTCCGCCCTCCCCCCGGGCCGGTTACCGCAACCGAACTCGGGAATGGAGGGAGCGAGGATGACTGCCCTTGCCACCCACGAAGCGGCTCTCGAAGCGCAGGCACCGCTTGCGGCGCCGGCGCTTGCCGACGAGAGCCCGTTCCGCCGCATCAATGGCGCCTTTGGCACGATCGGAGAGCCGGGCGAAGCCTCGCGTTCCGGCTGGGCGAGGTGGCTGAAGGCGCTTCTCGCGATCCTCGGCCCCGGCATCATCGTCATGGTCGGCGACAACGACGCCGGCGCTTTCGGCACCTATGCCGCCGCCGGGCAGAATTACGGCATCCATCTCTTGTGGACGCTTCTCCTGCTGATCCCCGTTCTTTATGTGAACCAGGAGATGGTGCTGCGTCTCGGCGCGGTCACGGGAACCGGTCATGCGCGCCTCATCCTGAAGCGCTTCGGCCGGTTTTGGGGCGCCTTCAGCGTCATCGACCTCTTTCTCTTGAATGCGCTGACGATCGTCACCGAGTTCATCGGCATCAGCCTCGGTCTCGGCTTTCTCGGCGTCCCCAAAGTCGTGGGGGTGGTGAGCGCCGCGATCCTCGTCATGGCCGCCTCGGCGACCGGGAATTTCCGGCGCTTCGAGCGGTTTGCGCTCTTCCTTTGCTTTTTGAGCCTGCTTCTGATCCCGGTCTTTCTGATCGTGCACCCGCCGCTCTCGCAGCTGGCGGAGGGTCTCTTCGTGCCGACCCTGCCGCGTGGCGGACCGCTCGGCGACCTCGTCATGCTGATCGTCGCGATCGTCGGCACGACGATTGCCCCCTGGCAACTCTTCTTTCAGCAGAGCTATGTGATCGACAAGGGGATCACCGCCCGTTTCATCCCGCATGAGCGCGCCGATCTCGCGATCGGCATCGTTCTGGCGATCGTCGGCGCGATCGCGCTCATGGCGTTCAGCGCCGCGACTTTCGCAGGCCACGGCGAATTCGGCCATTTCCGCGATGCGGGAAGCGTCGCTCTCGGCATCGCCAGATATGTGGGCGCCCTTCCGGCCGTGCTCTTCGCGATCGCGCTCATCGATGCGAGCCTCATCGGCGCCTCCGCGGTCTCGCTCGCGACCGCCTATGCGCTTGCGGACGTCTTGGCGCTCGATCATTCGCTCGACAAGAAGCCGGCCGAGGCGAAGACGTTTTACGGCGTCTATTGCGGCCTCATCGTGCTCGCCGCGGCAATCGTCCTCACTCCGGACGCGCCGCTCGGCCTTCTGACGAACCTGGTGCAGAGCCTTGCCGGCGTCCTTTTGCCGAGCGCGACGGTCTTTCTGCTGCTTCTTTGCAATGACGAAGCCGTGCTCGGGCCCTGGGTCAACGGCCGCGCCCTCAACCTCTTTACGGGCGCCGTGATCGCGGTTCTGATCCTGTTGTCGATGATCCTCACGGCATCCGTTCTCTTCCCCGCGATGAGCGGCAAGACGATGCTTTTGATCCTCGCCGCCGGCAGCGCTGCGGCACTCGCAACCGCAGCTGCAGTGGGCTGGCGCACGCAGCCGAAAGCCCCGCGCGGGAAGGCGCGCCGCGAGAATTGGCGGATGCCGCCCCTCGAAACCCTGCCGCCCGCTTCCCTCTCGACTGAGGGCCGGGTCTGGCTTGCAGCTCTCCGCCTTTATCTCGCGGTTGCCGGCGGCCTCGTCCTCTTCCGCATCGCCGCGCTCGCGATCACCGGCGTCTAGACGGGCGCAAAAGAGCCGTCGAGGGCGACGTCGAAGAGGAAGGGCCGGTTCTCGGCGAGGACCGAAGGGAGCCGCTCCGTAAGCTCGGCGAGCTTTGTGATGCGCTCTCCCTCGATGCCCTGCGCGCGGGCGAGACCGACGAAGTCGAGCGCCGGATCGACGAGATCCATGGCGACATAGCGCCCGCTCTGGTGGGCAAAACCGCGCAACGCGTTGGTGCGCTGTTTCAAGATCCGGTAGCTGGCGTTGTTGAGGATGATAAAGACGACGGCCGCCCTCTCATGCGCGGCGGACCACAGCGCCTGGCAGGTGTACATGGCGCTGCCGTCGCCGATGAGGGCGACGACCGGCCGCTCGGGGAGAGCGATCTTGGCGCCGATCGCCGCCGGGATCCCCCAGCCGATGCCGCCGCCCCGATTGCCGAAAAAGCTCTGAGGATCGTCGCTTTTGAGAAAGGAGCGCAGTCCAGCGCCCGAGGAAATCGCTTCGTCGATGACGACGGCTTCGGGCGGCAGAAGGCTGCCGACCGCTTCCATCAAGGCGAGGGGGCGGATCGGCTTCAGGCCCGCCTCCTCCCGCGCCCGCGCCCGCAAGGCTTCGCGCGCCGCCGCGGCCGCCTGTTTCTCCGAGGTGAGGCGCGCCGCGGCCGCCTCGCGCTCGCCTGGGCTGCGCGCGGCGTCGATTTCTTCGCAGAGTTCCGGCAGCGTCGCCTTCGGATCGCCGAAGATCGCCACCGCCTCCGGATAGTTCTTGCCGAGTTCCCAGGGATCGGTGTCGAGATGAACGATCCGAAGCCCCTGCGGCACCGGCTCGACCTCGGAAGGGAGCGACATCGTGAAAAGATCGCCACCGACCGAGAAGAGAACGTCCGATTGTTCGAGGATCTCCCGTATCGCCGGCGCGAGACGCGTCATCGAGCCGCGGAAAAGCGGATGGGAAGCCGGGAACGAGGCGGTGTTGGGGATGCCTTCGGCATAGACGGGCGCGGCGAGGAGTTCGGCGAGGCGCACGATCTCGGCAAAAGCCCGGCTTTTTGCGACGGCGTCGCCGGCGATCAGAAGCGGGCGCTCGGCGCGCGCCAGGACCCTCGCCGCGGCCCTCAGCGCGTCGGGGTCGCCGCGCAGCCTCGGCGCCACCCGCGTCGGGTTTGCCGGCTTAAGATCGATCTCGTCATTGAGGACGTCGGTCGGGAGCGAGAGAAAAACCGGGCCGGTCGGCGGCGAGAGAGCCGCCTTCGCCGCGCGGCGCAGGAGGCGCGGCAAATCCTCGATCCGCCGGACCTCCTCCGCCCATTTGACGAGAGGCCGGGCGATCCTCGGCAGATCGCCCCAAAGAATCGGCTCGGTGACGGTAAAGCTCTGGTCGTGCTGGCCCGCCGTGACGAGAATCGGGGAGCCCGCCTTCATCGCGTTGTAGAGCATCCCCATCGCATTGCCGAGACCGGGCGAGACGTGGAGAGAGGCAAAGGCGAGGCCGCCTGAGGCCTGGGCATAGCCGTCCGCCATCGCCATCACCGCCGCCTCCTGAAGACCGAGGACGTAGCGCATTCCCTCTTCGACGGCGAGGGCGTCCATCAGAGGCAGTTCGGTGGTGCCCGGATTGCCGAAGATGACGCTCACCCCCTCTTCTTTCAGAAGCTGCAAGAACGCCCGTTTACCCGACATTTTCGCCATCGAATCCCTCCTTTCGCGCGGCCCGCGACAGTGCCCGAACGCCGCTCAGGCCCCTTTGCCCGAGAGGTCGCGGATCATCTCGATTTCGATCTCCTGAACCTCGAGCAAATGCGCCCAATGCTGGTGGATGAGCTGATCGATCTTTTCGCTGATCCCGCGCACCTCGAGTTCGGCGCGCAGGTTGACCTTGTAGTCGTTCTCGGCGCGCAGGCGGTCGCGCGCTTCCTGGCGGTTCTGGCTCATCATGATGACCGGAGCCTGGATGGCCGCGAGCAGGGAAAGGACGAGGTTCAACAGGATGTAGGGATAAGGATCAAAGGGGTGCCGCAGGAGCACGATGCTGTTGACGACGATCCACACCGCCATCACGCCGAAGAAGATGAAGATGAAGCGCCAGCTGCCGCCGAAATCGGCGACCGTGTCGGCAACGCGCTCGCCGAAAGTGCGGGTCTTGTCGAAACTCTTGTTCAGATTTTCCGCAAGGAGCTCGCCCTGTTTGATGCTCTCCATCACCTCCTGCTCGAGCACGCCGAGGGCACCGCGGTCGTTCTCCATGGCCGTCCGCACGTAGTCGAGCCGGACGGCGTTGAGGCAGGGGCGGCAGATAAAGCTCGCCTCCGACCAGGCGGGAGCGCGCGAAGCGATAAGCTTGCCGAGACTTTCGCGAATAAGGCTCGCCGGCAAAACCTGCTCTCTCGGGAAAGACCGCTTGCAGAGCTCGCAAACGTAGAGCGCGCGGCGGCGGTTTCGCGCCGGCGTCGCACTGTCGTCTGCGGCACTTGCCGATAGCGGCCTCGTCCCCGGCATCCTTATCCTCGCGGCCAGTCGCGGCGGATGGGGTCCTTGCCGTCCCAACCCTGCGCGGCTTCGCGCACCGCATCGAAAATGCGGCGGCGGGTCGGGGTCAACTCGGCCATCTCGACGATCGTTCCGGGGTGACCCTCGTTGAGAAAATAGATAAAGGGGCCGCGCGGGCTTCCGCCTTCCTGCCCAATCTCCCAGCCGCTTTTGAGCGCCCGTTCCCGCAGCTCGTGATAATTTTCGGGCCAACTCGACCAGTGTTGCATCCCTTCGTGTCCCGCGGCGAGGAAATCGCGGTAAAGGCTCGGATAGGTGTCGCGCTGCTCAATGAGTTCGAGCTGCACCTCGCCCGAATTGGCGAGAGCGATCGAGATGTGGATGTCGTCGTAATTCCGGCCCTTGTAGCGAAATGCGTCGAGCGGCAATTTCTCGGTGTAGAACCAGGGACCGATGCCGCACACCTCGATCCAGTGGCGCATCGCCTTGTCGATGTCGCGGACGACGATGCCCACCTGGCGCATCGGCCCAAACAAACGGCTCATTTCATCCTCCCTCAGTAAAGGGCGCGTTCCTCGGCGCCCGCCTCTCGCTTCGGCACGAGGACCGTGCGCTCGAAGGTCATAAACACGGTGCCGTCCGCCTTTTTCCCGGTCGTGCGCACGGTGACGATGCCCTCGTCCGGCCGTTTCCTCGACTCGCGTTTCGCGAGCACCTCGCTTTCGGCGTAGATCGTATCGCCGACAAAGACGGGAGAGAGAAGCCGGATGTCGTTCCAGCCGAGATTGGCGGTCGCCTTTTGGCTCACATCGCTGACGCTCATCCCGCAGAGGATCGCGAGCGTCAGGCAACTATTGACGACAGGGCGGCCGAATTCCGTTTTCGCGGCATAGGCGGCGTCGAAATGGAGGGGATGCTGGTTCATCGTCAACAGCGTAAACCAGGTGTTGTCGGCCTCGCCGATCGTCCGCCCGGGACGGTGTTCATAGACCTCGCCGACCGCGAAATCCTCGTAACAGCGCCCGTAGCTCTCGCGGGTTCGGCCGGGCGCGACTTCCTTCGCGACTGCGACCATGGTTCCTCCCTCGGGTGGCGAGCCGAGTTTATGACGAGCCGGCGCGCGGCGTCGAGGGAACCCTTGCACGCGCCATCCGGTGGCGCGAAATTGGCGGCGCCACCAGACCATGGAGGGTCCCCATGCCATCCTCCGCCCCGCGCCGCGTTTCTCTCGTTTCCGAGAGGCTCGCGCATTTCGCCCTGACGCTTACCTTCGATCGCATCCCCGCCGCGGTCGTCAATCGCGCGAAGCACCTGATGCTCGACGCCGTCGGCATCGCCCTCGCCTCGACCGGGTTCGATTTCGCGCACCGCACGCTTTCGGCGTTGCGCGCGCTTTCCGGAGGCGGCGAGGTGCCGGTCATCGGCTTTTCCGAGCGCCTTCCTTTGCGCGACGCGGCGCTCCTGGACGGCGTCCTCATCCACGGTCTCGATTATGACGATACCCACACCGAAGGCGTCGTCCATACCTCGGCAAGCCACTTGCCCACGGTTCTCGCCCTCGGCGCCGCGCGCCACGAAAGCGGCGAGGAAGCGCTCGCCGCCTATGTCGCCGGGGTCGAGGCGGCGGCGCGGCTCGGCGCCGTCGCCAAAGGCGGCTTTCACCAGGTCGGGTTTCACCCGACGGGCCTCGTCGGCGCTTTCGGGTGCGCGCTCGCCGCCGGGAAGCTCCTCGGGCTCACCGCGGAACAACTGGTGATGGCGCAAGGCATCACCCTATCGGCTGCCTCGGGAAGCCTCGAATTCCTCGAAGACGGCGCCTGGACGAAACGCTTTCACCCGGGCTGGGCCGCGGTCGCCGGGATCACCGCCGCCCATTTGGCGCAGCACGGTTTCGTCGGCGCCCGGCGCGCCTATGAAGGCCGCTTCGGCCTTTACCGCAGCCATCTGCAAGAGCGTTTCGAGGAGAAGAACCTCGGCCTCGCGACCGCGGGCTTGGGCGAGGTGTGGGAAGTGATGCAGGTCGCGGTCAAGCCCTTTCCCGCCTGCCATTTCACCCATGCCTGCGCCGACGCGGCGATCGCTCTCCGGGAAAGGGGGCGGCTCGATCCCTCGGCGATCGAACGCGTGACGGCGCTCGTCCCGGCCGAGGTCGTCAAGACCGTCTGCGAACCCGAAGCCAACAAAAAGCGTCCCCAAAACCCCTATGACGCGCAATTCTCGATCCCCTTTATCGTCGCTTCGGCGCTTCTTCGCGGGCGCTTCAGCTTGGACGAGCTCGCCCCCGAGGCGATCGCGGATCCTCAGATCCTCGCTCTCGCCGACCGGGTCGGCTACAAGGTCGACCCGAATTCGGGCTTTCCGCGCTATTATTCCGGGGAGCTTCTGGTCGAGACGACCGATGGGCGCCCTCTTTCCCACCGCGAGGCGATCAATCGCGGCTCCAGCGAGCGGCCCTTGAGCGAGGCTGAGATCGTGCGGAAATTCCACGACAATGCGGGGCGCGCGACCTCGCCCGAGCGGGCGCGCGAGATCGCACACGCGATGCTCTCTCTCGAGGAGGCGGGCGATGTCGCGACCCTCGCCCGCACGCTCGGCGGGGGGTGAGAGGAATGGCGATCGAGGAGGAACAGGAGCGGCTGATCCTCGAAAGCGTCGGCCGCTTTCTCGAACGCGAGGCAAAGCCTCACGTCATGGCGCTCGAGCACGACGACATCTATCCGGCCGAGATCGTCGAAGGGATGAAAGCGCTGGGGCTTTTCGGCGCGACGATCGCGAGCGAGTATGGCGGGCTCGGCCTCAGGGCCGGAACTTACGCGAAGATCGTCGAAACCGTCTCGCGCGTCTGGATGTCCCTTTCCGGCCTTTTCAACTCGCATCTCATCATGGCGGCGGCGGTCGAACGCTTCGGCACGCCCGCACAGAAAGAGGAATTCCTGCCGCGCTTTGCGAGCGGGGAATTGCGCGGCGGTCTCGCCTTGACCGAGCCCGATTGCGGCACCGATTTGCAAGCGATCCGCACCACCGCCCGCCGCGAGGGCGAAGAGTACATCATCAACGGCACCAAGACCTGGATCTCGAACGGCATCTATGGCGAGATCTTCGCCCTTCTCGTCAAGACCGATCCCGCGGCCGAGCCGCGCCATCGCGGCATGAGCCTTTTCCTCGCGCAAAAAGGGCCGGGCTTTACCGTCGGGCGGAAGCTCGAAAAGCTCGGTTACAAGGGGATCGATTCCGCCGAGCTCGTCTTCCGCGATTATCGCGTTGCCGCCGATCGTCTCATTGGAGGCGCTGAGGGTCACGGCTTGCAGCACGCTCTCTCGGGCCTCGAACTGGGGCGCATCAATGTCGCCGCGCGCGGCGTCGGCGTCGCGCAGGCCGCCCTCGACGAAGCGGTTCGCTACGCCCAGATCCGCAAGACCTTCGGCAAGCCGATCGCCGAGCATCAGGCGATCCAGCTGAAGCTCGCCGATATGGCGACCGAAGTCATGGCGGCGCGTCTTCTCGTCCAGCATGCGGCCGCCGCCTATGATCGCGGCGAACGCGCGGACATGGAAGCCGGGATGGCAAAGCTTTTCGCCTCGGAGGCCGCGATCCATACGAGCCTCGAAGCGATGCGCATTCACGGCGGCTACGGCTATTCGAAAGAGTTCACCGTCGAGCGGCTTTACCGCGACGCGCCTCTTCTCGCCATCGGCGAAGGCACCAACGAATTGCAGCGCATCATCATCGCCCGCCAGCTCATCGCCCGGAACCGGGTGTAGTTCACGTGACCTCGGCCTCGCCCCGTAAAGCCCCTCACCTTCCCGCTGCGCGGGTCCCTCCCTCTCCTCGCAATGCGGGGAGAGGGTTGGGGTGAGGGGCCGCGATCGGGGGAAGAGCGCGCATGCTCCCTCTTTCCGGCCTTCGCGTCGTCGCGATCGAGCAATATGGCGCGGGGCCTTACGGCTCGATGCAATTGGCCGACCTCGGCGCCCTCGTCATCAAGATCGAGAATCCGGCGGAAGAGGGCGACATGGCGCGCCGCGTCGGGCCTTTCTTTACGGGTGCCGGCGAGAGCCTTTTCTTCCACAGTTTCAACCGCAACAAGAAGAGCTTGACGCTCGACCTCAAAAAGCCCGCGGCGCGGGAGGTTCTCCTGGCGCTCGCCCGGCGCGCCGACGCCTTCCTCGACAATCTGCGCGGCGATCTGCCGGAGACGCTCGGGCTCACCTATGAGGCCCTCGCGCCCGCCAATCCGCGCCTCGTCTGCACCCATCTTTCGGCCTATGGGCGCGAGGGCTCGCGCGCGAATTGGCCCGGCTACGACTATCTGATGCAGGCCGAGGCGGGTTATCTCTCGTTGACGGGCGAGCCCGACGGCCCGCCCCAGCGCATGGGGCTTTCGATCGTCGATCTGATGACGGGGCTCTTTGCCGCCTTCGCCCTCCTCGCCGGGGTCATCGAAGCGCGCAGCACCGGGCGCGGCCGCGATCTCGATGTCAGCCTGTTCGACTGCGCGCTCCAAAACCTCTCCTATCTCGCAACCTGGTATTTGAACGCCGGCCATGTCCAAGGCCGCGAGCCCAATTCGGCCCATCCTTCGCTGGTGCCGAGCCAGCTTTACCGAACCCGCGACGGCTTCATTTTCATCATGTGCAACAAAGAGAGGTTCTGGCCGATCCTTTGCGAAAAATTGGGCCATCGCGAATGGGCGCGGGATCCGCGCTTCGGGACCTTCAAGGAGCGGCTCCAAAACCGCGCGCTCGTCACCGAGCTTTTGGACGGCGCGCTCTCGGCGCGGACGACGGCGGAGTGGCTCGCGCATTTCGCAGGCAGCGTCCCCGCCGCGCCGATCAACGACGTCCAGGGCGCCCTCGACAACCCGTTCGTCGCCGCATCCGGCCGCGTTCGCGATTATAAGGAAAGCGGAAGCGGGCCCGTCCGCATGGTCGCTCCGCCCGTCGCGAGCGGCGAGGAGCCGCCCTTGAAAGCCGGCCCCGCGCTCGGCGCCGATACCGATTCCGTTCTTCGCGAATGCGGGTTCTCCCCGCGCGAGATCGCCGCGCTCAAGGCGGAAAAAGTCGTCTGACCCGCGCCACCCGGCGCCCTACTGCGCGGCCAGTTCCGGTGGCGGCAGACCCTCCGGCCGATCCTCGTCGATCATCGTCGCCGGGATCGACTTCGTCGCTTTGGCGCCGATCTCCTTCAAGTGTTCGACCTGGCGCACGATGTTGCCGCCGCCGAGAGCGAGCTTCCCCATCGCGCCGTCATAGGATTTGCGGGCATTCGTAAGCCGCTCGCCGAGAGTCTGCATATCGCCCAAAAACCCGACAAACTTGTCGTAAAGCTTGCCCGCACGGTCGGCGATCTCTTCCGCATTGCGGTTCCGCCGTTCGACATGCCAGAGATTGGCGACGGTGCGCAACGCGACCATCAACGTCGTTGGGGTCGCGATCGCCACGTTGTTTTCGGCGGCAAAAGCGGCAAGGCTTCTATCCGCTTCGAGCGCGGCCGCGAGTGCGGCCTCGATCGGCACGAACATGATGACGTAATCGAGGCCGCTCTTTGCGGCGCTTGCGTAGGCCTTGCTGCCGAGCTCGCGGATATGCCCCCTGACGGAGGCCAAGTGTTGGCTCAAGGCCGCGGCCCTTTCGGCCTCCGTTTCGCCGTTGACGTAGTTCTCGAAGGCGGTGAGCGAAACCTTGGAGTCGATGACGACGCATTCTCCGCGCGGCAGGTTGACGACGACGTCGGGGCGCAGGCGCGAGCCGTCCTCTCCGCGATAGCTTTCCTGCTTCAGGTATTCTTCGCCCTCTCTGAGGCCCGACCTTTCGAGGATGGTCGAGAGAACCATCTCGCCCCAGGCCCCTTGAACGACGGATTTCCCTTTGAGCGCCCGCGTCAGATTTTGCGTTTCCGCGCTCATGACGAGGCTGCGCTCGGAAAGCTGCCGGATCTGCTCGGCGAGCGCCGAGCGGTCTTTCGCGGTTTCGGTATGAGCCGTCTGCAAGCCCTGCTGGAACTCGACGAGCTTTTCGCGAAGCGGCGCCAAAAGCCCTTCGACCTGCTCCCTGTTCTGCCGCGTAAAGGTCTCGCCGTGCCGGCTCAGGATCTCTTCGGCGAGAAGCTTGAACTCTTTCGACATCGTCTCGCGCGCTTCGCCGAGAAGCGCGAGTTTCTCCGCGGCCTGTTTGCGCTCGTGGGCGAGAGCTTCATTGGCCGACGCCAACTGGAGGTCGGCGCCCGCCTTGGCGTCTTGCAAGGCGCCGAGCTCTCGCGTTCGCCGCGCCAATTCCCGCCGCAAAAAGAGAACGGCGAAAAGGGCCGCGATCAGAAATGCGCTAAGAGCCGCCACGAAGGCATAAGCCAGTCCGCCCGTCATTCCTGTCTTCCTTTGCCCCGGCTCGCCGGGATCGCCCGTCGACCGGGCCGATCGATCTTGGCCCTCGGAATTGTCACCGAAGTCGTTTCGCCTCTCAAGCTCCGCCGCCACTGGCAGCGGTCAGTGTTTGAAATTATGACAACTGGTCCACCTTGCGATATGTTCCCAACCGCTGATTCTCCCTTTAGCGTCGGAACGCTGATGAATCTTGAACAAACGGTGACGCTCTTGACGACCAACGGTCATCAAATCGTATCGCAAGAGCCTCTTTCGAACGGATACGGTGATCAACTCAGGCTTTCCGGTGGGCAGATCGTTTGCATTTATCACACCGGCAGGGTCGTAATCCAAGGCAAGAATCGCGGAGCTCTGGCCGGCCTTTTTGAAGGAGCGCCTGCGGCGGCCCCAGGCAAATCGGCATCGAGAGCGGCGGCTATTCCGCTGTTGTCTCGCGAGGTGTTCGTCGTTTATGGGCACGCGGAAAAGGCTAGGACAGAACTTGAGGCCATGCTCCGTCGTTGGGGGCTTGAGCCACTGATCCTTGATCAGCTTACCTCCGGCGGCGCCACAATCATCGAAAAACTTCAGCGCGCCCAGGGCGAGGCCAATTTCGCCGTCGTGCTTGCAACTCCCGACGACGAAGGGCACAGGAGGGATCATCCCGAAGAAAAGACTTATCGAGCACGGCAAAATGTTGTCCTAGAACTTGGTATGGTGCTTGCCCTCCTGGGGCGATTGAAAGTTGCTATTTTACTTCAAACGGGAGCAGGAATGGAGAGATCATCCGACATTCAGGGATTAATTTATATCTCGTTCAAGGACGACGTGAAGGAAACTGCTCTGACACTGTCGAAAGAGATCGATGCTACTGGCATCAAGATCGACTTGAGTCGCGTCTAGAGAGGCAGGGCGGAAAAGCGCCGCCGGCGCGCGTCGCCGAAATTGGGCAAGGGGTTTCGGTCCCTGCGGCATCTTCTGCATCTTGTTACCGAGGAATTTGGTACCGGATTGTATAGGCTGCCGCCTGCCCGCTTGGCGTCTCAAAGATCACCTCATCTTTTCCCTGGATAATCTCCGCACGCATCACGCTGCAGCATGAAGACATTGCGTGGTTCTCGCCAGATTTCGGCGGATACCTGCCCAGCGTTCGGTGCAATTCGCCAGCGTTGACTTCGTGGTGCGGCCTCCCTTGATTGGTTGCGCGACGAAGCTGCGCCCTTAACTCGGTTCGAAAGTCGTCCACGGCGGGCAGCGGCATGGCTGATCTCCGAAGTGCTTTCTGCCAAGAGTATACGAAGAGAGAGTGTGATGCGAAACCCGCGTCAAGGGCCTGTTACGATCGAGCTGAGGGACTGCCCGTCACTGGCTGAAACTGGCGCCGGCGGCGTCAACGGCTGGGCGCCCGTTTTACGCGGCTTTTTTCCCGAGGGGCAGCTCCCGCCGGGTCCCGTGGGGCGACGCGATCTTGTTCTGCTCCTCGGGTTGAATTTGAGCGCGTTGTCCCCTATTTGTTCGACGGATCGAGTCGGCGGAAGGGTGATGCGTAATCGGATTTCTGGGCGCGGCCGGGTGCGGAGGCCGTTGCAACCAGCGCCTGCAATGACCTGTTCATTTCCTGCAAATAACAGGGCATCAGGAGCGCCGTTCTCAATTATTGGTTGTGCCTTCGACCGGAGCGGGACCACCCTCTAGTTTGTTGATCGCGCGGTGCCGACCGCCTATCTCGTAGCTTTGAAGGATGTCCGGTTCAGAAACAGCGTTGGCGGCGGCGCGTGCCCTTGTCCTTTTTTCCGGGGGACAGGATTCGGCGACCTGCCTCGCCTGGGCGCTCGCGCGTTTCGCCGCGGTCGAGACCGTGGGCTTCGATTATGGCCAGCGGCATCGGGTCGAGCTCGAATGCCGGCTCGCCTTTCGCGAAGGGTTGCGGCGCGCATTCCCGAACTGGGCGGAAAAGCTCGGAGAGGACCATGTGATCGATCTCGGCGTCCTCGGCCGTCTTTCCGACACCGCGCTGACGCGCGAGCGCGCGATCGCGTTCGGCGAAAGCGGGCTTCCGAATACTTTCGTGCCCGGCCGCAACCTCCTTTTCTTCACGTTTGCGGCCGCGATCGGCTATCGCCGCGGTGCGCGCCATCTCGTCGGCGGCATGTGCGAGACCGATTATTCGGGCTACCCCGATTGCCGCGACGACACGCTGAAAGCGCTCCAGGCGGCGCTCTCGCTCGGCATGGATCACCGCTTCGTCATCCACACCCCGCTCATGTGGCGCGACAAGGCCCAGACCTGGGCACTCGCGGAAGAGCTCGGCGGAGAGAGGCTCCTCTCGCTCATTCGCGAAGAGACGATGAGCTGCTATTTCGGCGAACGCGAGACGCGCCATCCCTGGGGTAAGGGCTGCGGCGAATGCCCCGCCTGCGCGCTTCGCCGCGCCGGCTGGGAGCGCTTTACCGTGAGCCGGACCCCGTGAGCTACGCGGTCAAGGAGATCTTTTACACGCTTCAAGGCGAAGGCGCGCAGAGCGGGCGCGCCGCCGTCTTCTGCCGCTTTGCCGGCTGCAATCTGTGGTCGGGGCGCGAGGCCGATCGCAGCGAGGCGGCCTGCCGCTTTTGCGACACCGACTTCGCCGGCGCCGACGGCACGAATGGCGGCCGTTATGCGGACGCCGAGGCGCTCGCCCGGCGCGTCGCTTCCCTCTGGCCGAAAGGAGAAAAAGGCCGCTTCGTCGTCTGCACCGGCGGCGAGCCTCTTCTCCAGCTCGATCCGTCGCTCGTTGCGGCCTTTCACGACGAAGGCTTCGCGGTCGCGGTGGAGACCAACGGCACGATTGCGGCTCCAGCGGGGCTCGACTGGATCTGCGTCAGCCCCAAAGCAGGGGCGCCCTTCGTTCTCGACACGGGAGACGAACTCAAAATCGTGATCCCGCAACAGGGGCTCGATCCTCTCGACTTCGAGGGGCTCCCGTTCAAGCGCTTTTCGGTGCAGCCCATGGACGGGCCGCAGGTCGCGCGCAACACCGAGCTGGCGATCGCCTTTTGTCTCGCCCACCCGCTCTGGCATCTTTCCTTGCAAACCCACAAGCTCGGCGGCTTTCGTTGAGCGCGGGCGGGCTCAGGGCGAACCCCGGCCCGGCGGGCGAGGTCGTCAGCAAACGCTGGCAACCGGCAGACCGGCAGATTAGAATTGTGCTCATGGATGCATCCCGGATCATCGCTTTGCTGCGCGAGCACGAAGCCGAATTGCGCGCCGCCGGAATCGAGCGGCTCGCGATATTCGGTTCCGTTGCGCGCGGGGAGGATAGCGACGCATCGGACGTGGACATCGTCGTCCGCCTAAGTCCGGAAGCTACGCAGGGTGGCTTCGCCTATTTCGGCAGATTGGAGGCGCTGGCCGGGCGCCTTCGCGAGATTCTCGGTCGCCCGGTCGACGTTATTCCGGAACCGATCCGCAAGGAGCGCCTGCGCCGCAGCATCGAGAAAGAATCGACGCTTGCCTTCTGACAAGCTTATCCGTGGCAAGCCATACGCGGCCTCGGCAATGTGTTGCGTCACGCTTATGATGACGTGGACCCGGACGCGATTTGGCGGATTGTCCGCGACGACCTTCCCAGCCTGAAGGCGGCGGTCCAACGTGCGTTGGCGGATCTCCGCTCCAGGAGGCGACGATGACCAACGCGATCAGTGAGCTGTTGCTGCAATGGGCGACGGGAGGACTTGATGAGGGCTTCGGGACGCGCCGCTGATGAGATGCGCCCGGTCACCCTCGAACCGGGTGCGGCCAAATACGCCGAAGGCTCTTGCCTCACCAAATTCGGCGACACCCATGTGCTTTGCACCGCCTCGGTCGAGGATCGCGTGCCGTTCTTTTTGCGCAACACGGGCAAGGGCTGGATCACCGCCGAATACGGCATGCTGCCGCGTTCGACCTTGACCCGCACCGAGCGCGAGGCGGCGCGAGGGCGGCAAAGCGGGCGCACGCAGGAGATCCAGAGGCTGATCGGCCGCAGCCTCAGAGCGGTCACCGATCTCGCCCGCCTCGGCGAGAGGCAGATCCGCATCGATTGCGATGTCCTGCAGGCCGACGGCGGCACCCGCACCGCCGCGATCACCGGCGCCTATGTCGCGCTTCACTTGGCGCTGCGCCAGCTCGTCACGAACCGAGTGCTGACGGGCCTTCCGATCGAGGACAGCGTCGCCGCCATCTCCTGCGGCGTCATCGGCGGCTCGGCCGTCCTCGATCTCGACTACGCCGAAGATTCGCAGGCGCAAACCGACGCCAATTTCGTTCTGACCGGAACGGGCGGCATCGTCGAGATCCAGGCAACCGCCGAAGGCGCGCCGTTCGACGAGGCGCATTTTAGCGAGATGCTCGCTCTCGCGCGCGCCGGCATCGCCGAGCTTGGCCGCCGTCAGAAAGCGGCGCTCGGTTTGGGCTCCTGAGCATGCCGCGGCGCTTTTCGGGCGACCGGATCGTCATCGCCAGCCACAATCGGGGCAAGGTGCGCGAGTTGGCCCTCCTCATCGAGCCTTTCGGCATCGCCGCCATCCCTGCGGGCGTCCTCGGTCTAGCCGAGCCCGAAGAGAGCGGCGAAACCTTCGAAGAGAATGCGGGCCTCAAAGCGCGCGCGGCGGCGACGGCGAGCGGGATTGCGGCCTTGGCCGATGATTCGGGCCTCGTCGTCCCTGAGCTTTCGGGGATGCCCGGGATCCATTCCGCGCGTTGGGCGGGCGAGAAGAGAGATTTCCGCATCGCCATGGAACGCGTTCATCGTGAACTGGGGAATCGCGACAGAAGCGCGCGCTTTGTCGCGGTCCTCTCTCTCGCTTGGCCGGATGGGCATACCGAATGCTTCCGCGGCGAGGTCGCGGGGCGTCTCGTCTGGCCGCCGCGGGGCGAGCGCGGTTTTGGCTACGATCCGATCTTTGTTCCCGAAGGCGGGACCCTGACGTTCGGCGAAATGGCGCCGGCGGAAAAGCATCGCATCAGCCATCGTGCCCGCGCCTTCGAAAAGCTCGTCGCGGCGTGCTTCAGCGGGCGCTGACATGGCGGAGCCCCTCGCGGTCTATATCCACTGGCCGTTCTGCGTATCGAAATGCCCGTATTGCGACTTCAACAGCCATGTCCGCGAAACCGTCGATCCTGCGCGCTGGACGCGGGCGCTCCTTTCGGATCTCGATCACGCCGCCGAGCTTGCCCCGGAGCGCGAGATCGTCTCGATATTTTTTGGCGGCGGAACCCCCTCTCTGATGCCGCCCGAAAGCGTCGCGGCGCTCATCCGGCGGGTGCGGGCGCTCTGGCGGATTGCGCCAAGCGTCGAAATCACGCTCGAGGCCAATCCGAATTCGGCCGAAAGGGAGCGCTTTCGCGGCTATCGGGAGGCTGGCGTCAACCGCCTCTCGCTCGGAGTTCAGGCGCTCGATGACGAGGATTTGAAGCGTCTCGGTCGGCGCCACGACAAAAGGGAAGCGCTCGCCGCCATCGATGCCGCGCGCGAGGTCTTTGCGCGTTATTCCTTCGATCTCATCTATGCGCGTGCGGGACAAAGCGAGGGAGCATGGCGGCGCGAACTCGAGGGAGCGCTTCCTCTCGCGCGCGATCATCTCTCCCTCTACCAGCTCACGCTCGAACCCGGGACCCGCTTTGCCGCCCTCGCCGCCGCAGGCGCGCTTTCCTTGCCGGACGAGGAGCACGCCGCCGCTCTTTACGAGTTGACGCAGGAAACGCTCGGCGCCGCCGGCCTTCCCGCCTACGAGATCTCGAACCATGCGCGTCCCGGCGCCGAATGCCGCCACAACCTCGCCTATTGGCGCTATGAGGATTATGTCGGGATCGGACCTGGCGCCGAGGGGCGCATCACCCGCAGCGGCGCAAAAGTTGCGACCCGGCAGACGCGCAGCCCCGAGCACTGGCTCAGTGCCGTCGAGGCCGCAGGAACGGGGCTCAACGAGACCTTCGCGCTCTCCCGCGAGGAAGCGACCCTCGAAATGCTGATGATGGGTCTGAGACTCGCCGAAGGGATCGCACGGCCCGCTTTCGAACGCGTCGCCGGATGCGACATCGAAGCGCTTTTCGGTTCCCCCCTTCGCACGCTTTGCGACGGCGGATTTCTGGCGCTCGACAACGAGCGGCTCGTCGCGACTGACGCGGGAAGAGAGCGCCTCGACGCGGTGCTCGCTGCCCTCCTTGTCAAGACCCGGTTCAGTAGCCGAGGTTGCGGAAGCTCTGAGGCGCGGCGCTCACCACCTCGTCTCCTTCCGGCTCGACTTTGAGCACGGCGAGCCCGCGCTCGACGAGGCCGTCGCCGGCAAAGCGGAAAAGGCCGTCGACGCCGCTAAACCCGCGCGGATTGAGGATCGCGCCGCGCGAAAAGGGCCTTCCGCCCTCGCCGTTTGCAAGAACCGCGGCGAGGCCCGAGGCGTCGTAGGCGAGCGAGGCAAGACGCGGCGGCTGGTAATGATAGGCACTCTCGAAGCGTTGCGCGAACCCGCGCCAGGACGAAGGATCGGGAGCCGCGAACCAGCCTCCGATGAGTTCGCTTTGACGCCTCGTGCCGGGCTCGTCCCACAACCCGCTTCCGAGAAGCTGCACGCGGCGCGGTTTGAGACCGGCTGCGGCAAGAGCGCGGGCGATTTGATCGAGCGTTTTTCCGCCTTCCGGCAGCATCAACGCGTCGAAGTCCGGCGCCTTTTCGGAGCTGTCGGCGCCTTTCCCCAAAAGCTGCGCCACCGCCGCCGTGACGCCGCCTTGTCGCGGGTCAAAATAGGCGACTTCCGTGACCTCGCCGCCGCTTCGGTCGGCGACATCGCGCAATGCGCCGACCATCAGGTGGCCGTAAGGGGTATCGGGGGCGAGCGCCGCAAAGCGCCGAAGGCCCTCTCTGCGCGCATAGATCACCTCGCGAATCACCTCCTGGCGCGGCAAAAAGCCCATCAGAAAGACATTTCCGCCGGCGAGATCCGTATCGGTCGAGAAGGCGATGACATCGACCCCCGCCTCATCGGCAATCGGTCTCACCGCATTGACCTCGGAGGCGAGAAGCGGCCCGATGATGAGGCGCACGCCCTTTTTGAGGACGGCCTTCGCGGCCTTTGCCGCGCCCTGCGGGGTTCCTGCGGTGTC
>JAKAOO010000101.1 GCA_021812165.1 Pseudomonadota bacterium
CGATCTGAACTTCATGCGGTAGATGACGGCGTCGAGGCGGCGCTCCAAGAGCTCGATCAGATTGTCGCCGGTGGCGCCCCGCCGGCGCACCGCTTCCTCGTAAAGCCGGCGGAATTGCCGTTCGCCGATGTTGGCGTAATACCCCTTGAGCTTCTGCTTTGCGGCGAGCTGGGTGCCGAAGTCGGAAGGCTTCTTGCGGCGCTGGCCGTGCTGGCCCGGCCCGTATTCGCGGCGGTTGATCGGGCTTTTCGGGCGACCCCAAAGGTTCACGCCCAAACGGCGATTGATCTTGTATTTCGGTTCCTGGCGCTTGCTCATGCCATCGCTGTCCTTGTTGTTGTCCCAATAGGGCGATCCGCCGAAAGGGTGCGGCGGGGCCGGGGTGAGGCTCACCCGCTTTCTTGGGAGGAAGCGCTAATATAGGGAAGGCTCGCTGCGAGTCAAATCCGGCTCATGGCTTCAGATGAGCTCCGCGCTCTTTACGAGGTCTTTGAGCGCGGTCTCGGGGCGGGCGCCCAAGTGACTGATGACCTCGGCGGCGCAAAGGCTGCCGATCCGCCCGCAGAGAGGAAGCGGCAGATTGCGGGTGAGCCCGTAGAGAAACCCGCTTGCATAAAGATCGCCCGCCCCCGTCGTGTCGACGACGCGCTCGACCGGCACCGCCCTCACCGGGTGTTCCTCGCCCCGCCCGAGGACGAGGCTGCCTTTGGCGCTCCGCGTCAGCACCGCGATCTCGACCTCGTCCTTGACCGCCGCCGCCGCCTCGGCAAAGCCGCGGGTCTCGTAGAGCGAGCAGATTTCGATCTCGTTCGCAAAGAGAATATCCACCCCCGCCCCGACCAGCTCATGAAAGGCGCCGCGGTGGCGCGCGACGCAAAAGGGATCGGAAAGGGAGAGCGCCACCTTGCGTCCGGCCTGGTGGGCGAGGAGCGCGGCTTCGCGGAAAGCCTGCTGCGCCAGCGGCGGATCGAAAAGATAGCCTTCGAGATAGGTGATCTTGGTCCCGGCGATGAGTTCGGGGTCGATGTCGTCGGGGCCAAGCTCGACGGATGCGCCGAGATACGTGCTCATCGTGCGCTGGCCGTCAGGAGTGACAAGGATCATGGAGCGGGCGGTCGCGGGCCCGCTCGTCGCGGGCGGAGTGTCGAATCGCACGCCCTGCGCCCGCATGTCGTGGCGAAAGATCTCTCCGAGGAGGTCGTCGCGGACCTTGCCGACATAAGCGGCTCTTCCGCCGAGGGAGGCAAGACCCGCCGCCGTATTGCCGGCCGAACCTCCCGAGACCTCGACCGCCGGTCCCATCCGCGCATAAAGGCGCTCGGCATTGGGCTCGTCGAGGAGCGTCATCGCGCCCTTCTTGAGGCCCTCCGCCTCGAGAAACGCGTCATCGGCATGGGCGAGGACATCGACGATGGCGTTGCCGATGCCGACGACATCGAGGCTCTCTCTCTTCATGGCAGGCTATGGGGGCTGTGGTCGAAGGCGGGAACGAAATATAAGGCTGTTTGCGCCGCCGGCAATCGCAGCGGCCGATGAGGGGCGGCGAGCGAGCTTTGCCGAAGATAAATTTTCTTCTTTTCCTCGTTCGGAACGGATATCTTCCCCATTGCGGGGCGGCTCGGCGGGTCCAAAAACCGCTTTCGTGGGGGTGATCTTTGGTCGAATGAGGAATGGCGGGCTCTTTGCCGTGCCCCTTTCGAACCTCGTGGCGCCGGCGACCGCCCGTTTCTTTATGGAGCTTCTCTTCGCGAACCCGCGCCTCCCGAGCCAGAGGAGCCTTGACCCGCCAGGATAGAGAGCCTTTCGCATCATCAATGTCGATCGGGTGTCCAATCCATGTTCAGCTGGAAGCGAAACGAGACAGAGGACCGTAAAATGGCAGATGCGTCTGACGATCTGGGCATTCCGATGAAGCCCACGCGCCCGCCGGGGGCTGCCGCCTCCACGGGGCGGGCGGCGGCGATACCCCCGCGCACCCCCGAGGCGAGCCGGCCCGTCGAGGCATCACGCGCACCTGAAGCCATCCGCCGACCGCTCGAGCCGACGGCGCAGCAAAAGAAGGCCGACGCCGAGGCGCGCAAGCTCATCGTCGGACGCGAGATTACTCTCTCCGGCGAGATCACCTCCTGCGACAAGCTGATCGTCGAGGGAAGCGTCGAGGCCAATCTCGCCAATTGCCGCGACGTCGATATCGCGGAGAGCGGGCTTTTCAAGGGCTCCGCCTCGATCGATGACGCGGAGATTCGCGGCCGTTTCGAAGGCAACCTCGTGGTGCGGAAGCGGCTTTTCATCAGGGCCACCGGACGCGTTTCGGGGACCATCCGCTACGGTCAGATCGAGATCGAATGCGGCGGGCAGATCTCCGGCGATATCCAAGCCCAGGCGCTTGCGGAAGGCGCCGAAACTATCCCGGAGCCTCGCCCCGCAGCCTGATCCTGCGCTCTCTCGCCGGTGCCTCCGGCGAGAGAGCGGTCTTATTCTCGTAACGACAGAGATCGACGAGGATGCAGGAGGGGCAGTTCGGCCGCCGCGCCGTGCACACATAGCGGCCGTGCAGAATCAGCCAATGATGAGCATGCCTTTTGTAACGATCGGGGGTGACCCGTTCGAGCGCCTTTTCGACCGCGAGCGGGGTCTTGCCCGGCGCGAGGCCGGTGCGGTTGGCGAGGCGGAAGATATGCGTATCGACGGCGATCGTGGGCTCGCCGAAGGCGACGTTCAGCACCACGTTGGCCGTCTTGCGTCCGACCCCGGGTAGCGCTTCGAGGACTTCGCGCTCGCGCGGAACGGCGCCGCCGTAACGCGTAACGAGAATCTGCGAAAGCGCCACGAGGTGCTTCGCCTTCATGCGGTAAAGGCCGAGCGTGCGGATGAGATCGCGCAGCTTTTCCTCGCCCAGAACCAGCATCTTTTGCGGTGTGTCGGCGAGCGAGAAAAGTCTTGGCGTCGCCTTGTTGACGCCGGCATCGGTCGCCTGCGCGGAAAGAATGACGGCGACGAGGAGGGTGAAAGGGTTCTCGAAGCCGAGTTCGGTCCGTGGTTGCGGTCGCGCTTGCGCGAGGCGGCGGTAGAATTCTTCGCTCTCGCGCTTCGAAAAGGGGCGTTTCGGAAATCGAACCGGCCGCCCGCTTGTGGGCGTTCTCGGGCGCGCGCTCACAAATGCCGTCCCGCTCCTTTACCGCAGAGGGCTCTTCCCCCTATTCTCCGACTGCGATGGAAGGAGGCGAGGAACAAGGGCAGGCCGCCGGCGGGCGCGTATTTTTCGAACGCGTGCTTTTGCCTCATCGCAGCCTGCCGCCGCGCAGTTTTCGTCTTCTGATGCTGACACTTGGACTTGTCGGTCTCGGCGTCGGGATCATCTGCGTCTCGGTCGGAGCGTGGCCCGTCTGCGGTTTTTTTGGCCTCGATGTCGCTCTTCTCTATGTTGCGTTTCGTCTGAACTACAGGACGGCGCGGCAAAGCGAGACCCTGCGTCTCTCGAGCAAGGCCTTTACGGTCGAAAGGGTGAGCGTGCGCGGGGAACGGCGGTTCTGGCGTTTTCAGCCGTTTTGGCTGCGCGTTGTCCTCGAAGAGCGAAGGGGCCGCTCCAACCGCCTTCTTCTCACCTCGCATGGCAAAAGTCTCGTAATCGGCGATTTTGTAGCCCCGCCGGTGCGGCGCGAGCTCGCCGACACACTTTCTCGAGCCCTTCTTCAATGGAAGAGTTCCCTCCTGGCAGCGCAGGACTGCTGACCCCCTTAAAGGCCAAGCACCTCTTTGAGGCTGTAGAGCCCCGCGGCGCGACCGACCACCCAGAGCGCCGCGCGCACTGCGCCTTTGGCGTAGATCGCGCGGCTCGTTGCCCGGTGGATGAATTCGAGACGCTCGCCCTGCGCCGCGAAGAGAACATGGTGGTCGCCGACGGCATCGCCGCCCCTGAGCGCGGCAAGACCGATTTCGCCCTCTCGGCGCGGGCCGGTGATCCCGTCCCGCCCGCGCTTCGCCACCTCTTCGAAGCTGACCCCGCGTCCCTTGGCGGCCGCGCGCGCGAGCGCAAGCGCTGTCCCCGACGGGGCGTCCACTTTGCCGCGGTGATGCATTTCGAGGATCTCGATATCCCACTCCGGCCCGAGACGGCGCGCCACCTCTTCGATCACGTCGAGCAAGAGCGTGACCCCAAGGCTCATATTGGGTGCCCAGACGATTGGGATCTGGCGCGAGGCGTCGAGCACCGCGGCACTCTCTTCGCGCGACAGGCCCGTCGTGCCGATGACGATCGGCGTGCCAATCCCGGCGGCGATACGCACATGCTCCGCGGTCGCGGCGGGTTCCGTAAATTCGATGATGACGTCGGCCTCACGCATGAGCGTTTCGACCGTGTCGCCGACAGGGATGCCGATCCGCCCGATGCCGGCAATCTCGCCGAGATCGTGGTTGACGTGGCCGCTTGCGCGCGTGTCGGTGCCGCCCGCGACCACACAATTCGCAGACGCCGCGATTTCGGCGACGAGCATCCTGCCCATCCGGCCGGCGCAACCGACCACCCCCATCCTTGTGCCCGCCATTCCGGCCTCCACTCCTCTGCTACCGACCGTGACGCGTTGGGCGGCAAAAGACAAGCGGCACCGAATGGCGCGTCCTCTCGCCCATTTTCCTCGCGCGCATTTTCGTCTACACCGAACCGGCATGGGCCTCTTGCGCGCCGCCGCCACGGTCGGTTCCTATACCCTCGTCAGCCGAGTGCTGGGTTTTGCCCGCGACATTCTGATGGCGGCGACGATCGGCGCGGGGCCGGTTGCGGATGCCTTTTTTGTGGCCCTGCGCCTCCCCAATCTGTTTCGCTCTCTTTTTGCCGAAGGCGCGTTCAGCGCCGCTTTCGTACCGCTTTTTGCCGGCGCCAACGCCGAGAGCGGCGAGCGGGCCGCGCGGCTCTTTGCCGAAGAGGCGCTTTCGGTCCTGCTTTCGGCCCTTCTCGGCTTTGTCTTCCTGGGCGAGATCTTCATGCCGGCGGTAATGCGGGTGATCGCTCCGGGCTTTGCCTCCGCGAAGTTCGCCCTCGCCGTCGAACTCGGACGAATCACCTTTCCTTATCTCCTCTTTATCGCGCTTGTCGCGCTCGCGGCCGGGGTCTTGAATTCGCTCGACCGGTTTGCGGCGGCGGCGGCGACGCCGATCCTGCTCAACGTTTTCCTCATCGCCGCACTTTTCGCGATGCACCGCTTCCATGTCGCCGACGGACGCTTTCTCGCCTGGGCCGTGACGGCGGCGGGGGTCGCTCAGTTCCTGTGGCTCTATTCGTGCGTGGCGCAAGCGGGAATGGCGTTGCGCCTGCCGCGGCCGCGCCTCAGCCCGGAGGTGCGCCACACATTGAAGCGGATGGCCCCGGCAATCGTCGGCGCCGGCGTCACCCAACTCAACCTCGTCATCTCGACCGCTCTTGCCTCGCTGTTGCCGACGGGCGCGATCTCTTACCTTTATTATGCGGACCGGCTCAATCAGTTGCCTCTCGGGGTGGTCGGCGTTGCCGTCGGCACCGCGATCCTGCCGGCAATGTCGCGCCAGATTCGTCTGGGCGACAACGAGGGGGCGCTCTCGACGCAAAACCGCGGGCTCGAACTCGCGCTCCTTTTGACTTTGCCGGCGGCTCTGGCGCTTGCTCTTCTCTCCCGTCCGATCGTCGCCGCGCTTTTCGAACGCGGCGCCTTCGGCCCTCATGCGGCAGCGGCGACCGCGGCGGCGCTTTCGGCTTATGCCGGCGGGCTTCCGGCTTTTGTCCTCATTCGCATCCTTGCTCCCGGCTTTTTTGCGCGCGGGGATACGAAAACTCCGGTCCGGGTGGCGATCGCGGCGATGCTCGTCAATCTGACGCTGACCCTCGTCTTGATGCAGTTCCTCGCGCATGTCGGCGTCGCCTTGGCGACAAGCGTTGCGGGCTGGGTCAACGCTCTTGCCCTCTTCGCTCTCCTTCGCCGTCACGGACATTTGCATCTCGACCGGCGAACGCAAAAAAGCTTGCCGAGGATCGCCGTCTCGACGCTTGGCATGGCGCTTGTTCTGGCGCTTCTCAAAGAGGTGCTCGCTTCTGCGCTCGAAGGGCGGGAAGTTGCCCGTCTCGCCGCGCTCGCGGGGCTCGTCGGCGCCGGTCTTGTGACGTTTGCGGCTCTCGCCTTTCTCCTCGGGGTCGCGGACCCGCGCAATGCTTTGCGCCGCCTTTTCCGGGAACCGGCTTGACCCTGTCGCTCGAACCCGGCTAACAGGCGGCGGATTTCCTAAGATCGAGGCCCGATGAACCGCATATTTTCCGGAGTGCAGCCGACCGGCAATCTGCACCTAGGCAATTATCTCGGCGCGATCCGCAACTGGGTCAAACTGCAAAAGGATTACGAATGCATCTTCTGCATCGTCGATCTTCATGCTTTGACGCTCCCGCAGGATCCCGCGGAGCTGCGCGAGAGTACCCGCGAGGTGGCCGCCGCCTACCTTGCCGCCGGGATCGACGAGAAACGCACGATCATTTTCAATCAAAGCATGGTGGGGGCGCATGTCGAGCTCGCGTGGCTTCTTTCCTGCCTCACTCCTTTGGGCTGGCTCAACCGGATGACGCAGTTCAAGGAGAAGGCCGGAAAAGAACGCGATTTGGCGGGGCTCGGCCTTTACGCCTATCCGGTTCTGATGGCGGCCGACATTCTCGTCTACAAGGCGACGCATGTGCCGGTCGGAGAAGACCAGAAACAGCATCTGGAACTGGCGCGCGACATCGCCGGCGCTTTCAACCGTCACTACAATTGCGATTGTTTCCCCCTGCCTGAGCCGCAGATCTTCGGGACCGCGGCGCGCGTCATGAGCCTCAGAGACGGCACCCGGAAAATGTCGAAATCCGACGTCTCCGATTATTCGCGCATCAACCTCATGGACGACGCCGATCTCATCGCGCGGAAGTTCCGGCGCGCGAAGACGGATCCGGAACGCCTGCCGCTTTCGCCCGAGGGGTTCCAAGCACGACCGGAAGCCGAGAACCTGATCGGGATCTACAGCGCGCTTGCCGAAATCTCTCCCGAACAGGCGCTCGAGCGCTTTGCCGGGCAGAATTTCTCGGTGCTCAAAGAAGAGCTTTCCGAGCTCGCAATCACCGTCATCGGAGCGGTCGGAGCCGAAATGCGTCGGCTCCTCTCCGATCCCTCCCATATCGACAAGGTGCTGAAAAACGGTGCGGAGCGGGCCGCCGCCATCGCTTTTCCAATTCTGCGCGAGGCGCAAGAGATCTGCGGTCTGCTGCGACCTTGAACCCGGTTCTCATGCGCCGGCACATCGAGGGGGCCGGATCGAGGGTTGATTGAGGCGCGAGGAGCCCCCATGCTATGGGAAATCCCCAGGCTGCCGCGGAGCGATCGATGTTCATCCTGACCGAGCAAACCCCGAACCCGGCGAGCCTCAAGTTTTTGCCGGGCCGAGAGGTGATGCCTTCGGGGACGGCAAATTTCCCCGATGCCGACACGGCGCGGCGCTCGCCGCTCGCGGAACGACTGTTCGCGATGCCGGAGGTCAAAGGCGTATTCTTCGGCGCCGACTTCATCACCGTCACAAAAGCCGAAGAAGCCGATTGGTACCGATTGAAGCCGGCAATCCTCGCCGTCATCATGGAGCATTTCACCTCCGGCCGCGCGGTGCTGACGGCGCCCCTCGAAGGGGAAACCGAAAGCGGCGAAGACGACAGCGAGACCGTCGCCCAAATCAAGGAGCTGCTCGAGACGCGCGTGCGTCCGGCGGTGGCTCAGGACGGCGGCGATATTACCTTTTGCGATTACGAAGACGGCGTCGTCTATCTTCACATGCAGGGCTCTTGCTCGGGCTGCCCAAGCTCGCTCGCAACCTTGAAGGCCGGGATCGAGAACATGCTCCGCTACTATATCCCGGAGGTGAGCGAGGTGCGGGCGGTCTAAAAAGAGGGCATGCGGCTTCTGGCAGAGCCCTTCATCCTTGCCTTCGATACCGCGGGAGCCGCCGCCTCGGTTGCCGTGGCGCGAGGGAAGACGCTCCTCGCGCATCATAGCCTCTCGCTCCTTCACGGCCACGCCGAGGCGCTCCTCCCGCTCATCGATCGCATCATGGAGGAGGCGGGGCTTTCGCCCGCGGCGCTCGACCAAGTCGCGGTCACGGTCGGACCCGGCGGGTTCACCGGGATCCGCGTCGGGCTTGCCGCGGCCCGCGGGATCGCTCTCGCGACCGGGGCCGCGCTTCTCGGTCTCTCCGGTTTCGAGGCGGTCGCCGCTCTCTTTCCTTTTGACGAACTGCACGGGCGAGAGGCGCATTTTCTGTTGGTGGCTCTCGAAAGCCGGCGCGACGATCTTTATGTCGCTTTGTTCGAGAAGAGCGGAGAGGTCGCTTTCGGGCCCATGTCGGTGATGCCGGAGGCTCTTGCCGCGGCCGTCGGCAAACCCGTTCTCGAAGGGGGCCTCGTGGTCGCAGGCGACGCCGCCCATCGGGCCGCCGCCCTGCTGCCCCCCTCGAGCGTCAGAAGGGTCGAGGCGGAGCGGGTGCCGGACGCTTTGGGGGTGGCGCGAGCGGCCTATCGCTCCTGGACGGAAGGCGTTCGGGAGAACGGAGCGCAGCCGCTCTATCTGCGCCCGCCCGATGTCACTTTCCCGCCGGCGCGGCGGCAACCCGGATGACGCTCTCTCTCTTGCCGATCTCCGAGGCATCGGCCGAGGTGCTCGCGAGCCTGCAACGTGCGTGTTTTCCCAAGGATCCCTGGGATGACGCTTCCCTCTGCGCGATCATCCGGATGGCCGGATTTTTCGGCCTCGGTGCCTATTCGGGGAGCGTCGCGGTCGGATATGCGCTTGCGCTCGATCTAAAAGCCGAATGCGAAATTCTCTCTCTGGGGGTCCTGCCAGCCATGCGGCGCTGCGGTGCCGCCCGCGCTCTCCTCGCCGCAATTTCTGCCGAGGCGCGCCGGCGCGGCGCCCCTTACCTGCTTCTCGAAGTGGCGGCCGACAACATCGCAGCGCGAACGCTCTATCGGGAATTCGGATTCGCCACTATAGGTTGTAGAAGAAATTATTACCGCCGCGATGATAATTTCGTCGATGCGCTTGTTCTCCGCCTCGCTCTTGCCGACGCTCCTCTTCCGGCTTGATTTGCGCCTTCGCGGCGTTTTGCTCTGACCACTCCTCAAGAGCCGCGAAGATTGCAGGGTAAGGTCGCCGAAATCTACGATCCCGTCCCTGCTCCATATTGCGTCACCCCAAACAATTACTTATATTTGGCGTCAAACGACTGATGGGATCATCGACATGGAAAATGCTGGGCAAGCAAGCGATTTGTTGGCATTGACAACCGAAATCGTCGCGGCGCACGTCTCCAACAATACGGTTGCCGTGAGCGATCTGCCGCAGCTCATCAACCAGGTCTACAATTCCCTGGCGAACATCGGCAGCGCGACGGCACCGGCGCCCGAGCGCCCGCAACCAGCGGTTCCGATCAGGAAATCGGTTCATTCCGACTACATCATCTGCCTCGAGGACGGCAAACGGCTGAAGATGCTCAAGCGGCATCTGAAGACCGCTTACAACATGACCCCGGAGGCCTATCGCGAGCGTTGGGGGCTGGCGGCCGATTATCCGATGGTGGCGCCCAATTATGCTCGCCAGAGGAGCCGTCTGGCGAAAGAGATCGGTCTCGGCACGCGGGCTCGACGCCGGCGCGCATGATCCTTGCCTTGGAGCGAGGTTTGCGGGCGCGGCACGCCCTCGCCGTTTACGAAACCTAGGCGCTTCGGATGGTCCTGGAGTATACTGCGCAGAAGCGGGCGGTGGGAGGAGCGATGACGTCGCGCCTGGAGCAGCTTTGCCGCGACAAGGGCCTCAAGATGACCGAGCAGCGCCGGATCATCGCGCGCGTGCTTTCGGCGTCGGCCGATCACCCCGATGTCGAACAGGTGTATCGTCGCGCCACCGCGGTCGATCCGCGGATCAGCATTGCGACCGTGTATCGAACCGTGCGGCTTTTCGAAGAGGCTCATATCCTGGCGCGTCACGATTTCGGCGACGGTCGCGCGCGCTATGAGGAAATGCCGACATCCCACCACGACCATCTGATCGATCTCAAATCCGGCCGGGTTATCGAGTTCCGCAACGAAGAAATTGAAAAGTTGCAGGAGATCGTGGCGCGGCAACTCGGCTACGCCCTGGTCGGACATCGGCTCGAACTTTACGCGGTGCCGAAGAAAAGCGGCGCCGAGAGCGGATGAGGCCGTTGTCCGCGGTCGACGACGCTGCTCTCGCTGCCGTTCGCCACCGGCGGCTTTCTCCCTCGACTTTCTCCCTTTCACTCCCGGCAGAGAGTGTTCGCGCCATTCGGGAGGGCAGCCGCACCAGAAGCCGGCGCCCTCTAGCCGGCTGCGGAAAAATGCTGGAACATCGTCGTTCCGGGGCGCGGTCGCAGGCCGCGAGCCCGGAATCCATAAACACAGGCCCGAGAAATCAATGGCGTGGCCTGTGGTCATGGTTTCCGGGCCCGGCCCTCACGGGCCGTCCCGGGATGACGGGGGGGTTCCGCATCCTGCTAAGGGCGGCATGAACCGATGGGCTCCTGCGCGTTGAGGCTCATGCGGGTTTTCTTTTACCTGGCCCTGACCCTGCCGCTGATGCCGGTGCAGGCGCTTCTTCTGCTCCATGGAGGGCGCCGGGCCGCGAGCTTGCCGGTCCGCTATCACCGCTGGTGCTGTCGTATCCTCGGCTTCCGCGTCCGTTCGACCGGCATCCCCAGCAAACGCCGTCCAGCACTCTTCGTCGCCAACCATGTCTCTTACACCGACATCATGATCCTGGGCTCGCTCATCCCCGGTTCCTTCATCGCCAAGGCGGAAGTCGCGGGCTGGCCGCTTTTCGGCTGGCTGGCGCGATTGCAACGGACGGTCTTTGTCGATCGGCGCATGGAGAGCATCACCCGGCAGACCGCTGCCATCTCCGAGCGTCTCGCCGCGGGCGACGCGCTCATCCTTTTTGCGGAAGGGACGAGCAGCGACGGCAACCGCGTGTTGCCGTTCAAGAGCGCGCTTCTCGGCGCCGTCGAATGCGGCGGGGCGGGACCGGTCCTGGTTCAGCCCGTCTCCCTCGCCTATACGCGGCTCGACGGCATCCCGATCGGCCGCTTTTACCGGCCCTTTTTCGCCTGGTATGGAGCGATGGAATTGCTGCCGCATTTGTGGAGAATGATCGGTCTCGGCAGGGTCGAGGTGGCAGTCGAATTTCACCCGCCGACAACGCTCGATGCCTGCGCATCGCGCAAGGCTCTCGCCCGCTATTGCCGGGCGCGGATCGCCGGCGGCGTCGCCTCTGCGCTCTCGGGCCGTCCGCAACCCTCGCCCGAGCCGCCGAGTGGGGCCCTCGCCGCGCCGCTCCCGGCTGCGGGATGAGCGCAAGAGCCGCGAGGAGCCGAATGGGGCGCGAACTGCCGAAGCGCGTTTTTATCAAGACTTACGGCTGCCAGATGAACGTGTACGACTCCTCGCGCATGGCCGACCTCCTGTCGCCTCTCGGCTATCGCAGCGCACAAGCGCCCGAAGGCGCGGACCTCGTCATCCTCAACACCTGCCACATCCGCGAAAAGGCGGCGGAGAAAGTGTTTTCCGAGCTCGGCCAATTAAAGAGGCTGAAAGAGACGAAAGGCAAACGCGGCGGCCGGATGCTGATCGCTGTCGGCGGCTGCGTCGCGCAGGCCGAAGGGGCCGAGCTCCTGGCTCGAGCGCCTTTCGTCGATATTGTGTTCGGCCCTCAGACCTATCACCGTCTGCCCGAATTTCTCGCGCGCGCGGCGCGCGCTTGCGGTGAGGGTATCCTCGACACGAGCTTCCCGCCCGAAGCGAAGTTCGACCATTTGCCCGACGCCCGCGCCGACGCCGGCGCCAGCGCCTTCCTCTCGGTCCAGGAAGGCTGCGACAAGTTCTGCACCTTTTGCGTCGTCCCTTATACGCGGGGCGCCGAGTTCTCGCGCCCGGCGGCGCAGATCCTCGCGGAAGCCCGCCGTCTCGCCGCCGCGGGGGCGCGCGAAATCATGCTTCTCGGCCAGAACGTCAACGCCTACCACGGCGCCTCACCCGAAGGCGCGAAGTGGGGTCTCGGCGATCTCTTGCGCGCGCTTTCAGAAATTCCGGGGCTGCTGCGGCTGCGCTACACCACTTCCCACCCGCGCGACTTCGACGACAGCCTCATCGCCGCCCATCGCGACCTGCCGAAATTGATGCCGCAGCTTCACCTTCCCGTGCAAAGCGGCGCGGACCGCGTCCTCGCCTTCATGAACCGGCAGCACACCGCCGACGATTATCGGCGGATCGTCGAGCGGTTGCGCAAGGCGCGCCCTGATCTTGCTCTTTCCTCGGATTTCATCGTCGGCTTTCCCGGCGAGAGAGAAGAGGATTTCGCGGCCACTCTTGCGCTCGTCAGGGAGATCGGCTTTGCTCAGGCGTTCTCGTTCAAATATTCGCCGCGTCCCGGCACTCCCGCGGCCGCGGTCCCCGGACAAGTTCCCGAATCGCAAAAAGCCGAACGTCTTCTCGTTTTGCAGCGCCTCATTTCCGACGAAGAGCGCCGTTTCAACGAAGGCTTCCTTGGCCGGGTCGTACCGGTTCTGCTCGAAAAGGCGGGGCGCCGCTCCGGGCAACTCGTCGGCAAGAGCCCCTATTTCCAAAGCGTGCACGTCATGGCAGAAAGCGGGAAAAAGGGTGAGATCGTCCCGGTCCTCATCCGGGAGGTCGGCTTGAGCAGCCTCGGCGGAGTGAGGGTGGAGGCGGCTCTCGCATGACGGCGTTGTCCCCGGCCATCGTCACCCTCGACTCGACGCCCGGCAAGAGGCAGCTCGAATTCGACGATAATCTGCTCTTGCCGCAGCTTTACGGCGAGCGCGACCGCCATCTCGATCGCATCGAGCGCGAGCTTGGCGTCTCGCTCGTCACGCGCGGCAATCGGCTGGCGATCTCGGGCCCCGCTTCGGCGACCGAGGCCGCCCACCTCGCGCTTTCGCACCTCTACGAGCGCCTCAAATCGGGAGAGCCCGTCGATCCTGCCGCCGTCGAGACGGCGATCCGTCTCGCCGAAGCGGAGCTTGCCGACAGGAGCCCCAGTCTCTGGCGAGAGGAAGCCGCCTTCCGCACCCGCAAGCGCCGCATCATGCCGCAAACCCCGGGGCAAGCGGCCTATGTCAAGGCGCTGCGCGAAAACGAGCTGGTGTTCGCTCTCGGACCCGCAGGAACCGGCAAGACCTATCTTGCGTTAGCCGGCGC
>JAKAOO010000102.1 GCA_021812165.1 Pseudomonadota bacterium
GGCATCGACAACCCCCTTCCCGAGGCCGTCCATAATCGTGGAATGTGTTCACCATGTCCCCGAACAGCCGTTCACTATCTCCCCGGTCCATACACCTTCGGGGGGGGAGGGAGGGGACCCGTTGCGGAGCAGTGGGGAGGGTGAGGTGGGCGCGAGCCGGCGCCCTTGCGATCCCCCCACCTCACCCTGCCCTCTCCGCCCCCGAGGGCGGAGAGGGAGCTGTTGGCGGCCGGCCGCGTTTGTGTATCGACTTGCAAGATCCTGCTTAGGCGCGTGCGCGGAGGAGCCTTTGCGGCTTCTCCCGCCTGCGGCGGAGGGAACCGAGCATGCTTGAGGGCCGTCTCGTTCTCGATTGCAGCGACCGCTCGGGCTGGCTCGCCGGCAGAATATTGGCCGATCTCGGCGCCGAGGTCATCAAACTCGATGCGCCGCACACCGACCGCAGCGACCCCGGCTGGCAGGCCTACAACATCGGCAAGCGGCCTCTCGACCTCGATGTGACGAGCGAGGCCGGAGGGCGGCGTTTCGACGAACTGGCCGCGGCCGCCGATATGGTCATCGCCTGCTGCCGGCCGGGGACCGCAAGAGCCGCCGTCTTCGACTACGACCGCCTCGCCGCGCTCAATCCGCGCCTCATCGTCGTCGCCATCTCGCCCTTCGGTCTCTCCGGGCCGCGGGCGCGCTGGAAGGCGAGCGACATCGAGCTGATGGCGGCGGCAGGCGCGATGTCGCTCGCCGGCGAAGCGGACGGTCCTCCGCAGAGGGTGAGCGTTCCCCAGTCCTATCCCTGGACGGGCGCGCAGGCGGCGGTCGGCGCCTTGATCGCCCTCAACGAACGCAACCTCTCGGGGCGGGGACAACTCGTCGATGTCTCCGGCCAGGCCTCGGTCACCTTGGCGCTCGCGCATGCGCCGACCTTCTGGGACATCGAGCGCAAGGAGCCGATGCGCGCCGGCGCCTATCTGACCGGACGCTCGGTTACGGGTGCGCGCTACCGCGTCTTCTGGCCATGCCGCGACGGTTATTTGAACTTCATCCTTTATGGCGGCAGCGTCGGCCGGCGCACCAACGAAGCGCTCGTTCTCTGGATGTCGCAAGCGCGGGCCGAGCTCGGCCCTCTTGCCGAGATCGATTGGTCGCGCTTCGACCCGACCCTCGCGCAGCAGACGGAGATCGACGCCATCGAGGCGCCGATGCTGGCATTCTTCGAGAAGCTGACGAAGCGCGAATTCCTGGAGGAGGCGCATCGCCGAGGAATTCTCGGCTATCCCGTCGCCACCGTCGCCGACATCGCCCTCGACCCTCAGCTTGAGGCCCGCGGTTTTTGGCAGTTCGCGCGCGGAAGCGATGGCGCGATGCGCCGCCATTGCGGGAGCTTCGCGGTCATCGACGGGATGCGGCCGCCTCTGCGCGGCTATTGCCTCGAAGCGGCCGGCGGCGCGAGCGGGACTCGGGACAAGGTGGCATGAGCGCCGTTCGCCAAGCCCTCGACGGCGTCAAGGTCATCGAGTTCGGAGGCTACGGCGCCGGTCCTCATATCGGGAAGCTCCTCGCCAATTACGGCGCCACCGTCGTGCATGTCGAGAGCCGGGATCGGCCGGACGGCTTCCGCCTGCAATATCCCCCCTTCAAGAACGGCGTCGCCGGCGTCGATCGCGGCGGCTGTTTCGCTTACTTCAACGATTCGAAATATGACGTGACCGTCAACCTGAAGAACGCTGCGGGCCTGGCGCTCGCGCGCCGGCTCGTCGCCTGGGGCGACGTGGTTGTCGAGAACATGCGGCCAGGGGTGATGGCGCGGCTTGGCCTCGGTTACGAGAGCTTGCGCGAAGGCCACCCCGGCCTCATCATGCTCTCGACCTGCAACATGGGGCAGACCGGCCCGCGCGCCGATACGCCGGGCTTCGGCTCGCAGCTCTCGGCGCTTGCCGGCTTTTGCGAGCTTACCGGCACGCCTGACGGGCCGCCGATGCTGCTCTACGGACCCTATATCGATTTCATCGCCTCCACGCTCGGCACCGCCGCCATTTTGGCGGCGCTCGACCAGAGGCATCGCACCGGCCGCGGCGGCCACATCGATCTGTCGCAATACGAATGCGGCCTCGCTTTCATCGCACCCGCACTGCTCGAATACGAGATGAGCGGCCGCGTGGCGGAACGCACCGGAAACGCCGATCCGGGCGCGGCGCCGCACGGCGCCTATCTCTGCCGCGCCGGGAATTGGCTCGCGCTCTCGTGCTGGAGCGACGCCGATTTCGCGGCGCTCCTGCGCGCGATCGGACTGCCGGCGCTCGGCGCCGAGGAGCGCTTCGCCACGCTTGGCGCTCGCCACGCCCATCGCGAGGCGCTCGACGACGTGCTCGCCGAGTGGTGTTGCGCGCAAGACGCCGAAGAGGCCGCGATCCTGCTGCAGCGCGCCGGGGTTGCCGCCTATCCCGTCAACACCATTTCCGACCTGTTCGCGGATCCCCAGCTTGCGCATCGCCGCACCTGGCGCAAGCGCCGTCATCCGGTCATCGGCGAAGAGGCCTACCACTTCGCCGGCTTCGAACTGTCGCGCAGCCCGGGCGACGTGACGGCGCCGGCACCTTTGCTCGGCGCCGACAACACAACCGTCTTTCAGCAGTTTCTCGGGCTCGACCCGAGGGAGTTCGCGATGCTGCGCGAGGAAGGCGCCCTCGACTGATGGAGAGGCCTTCTCATCATGCGGCGGAAGAGGCGCTCTGCCGCGCCGCGGCGCAATGGCGCGGATCACGGCGGCGTATCCGCAGGCGCTGATCGCCTGGACCACCGGCGCCCCGGTCGCCACCGTGTTCAAAGGGATCACGCAAGCCGGGCTCGCCATCCTGCTCTCTGAGCGGAACGCGCGGCAACACTCGATTGTGTTCGCACCATGGCCCGGCCGCGGGGCAAGGACGGTCGGTACCGAGCGCCGTGCGGCCGCGGCGGGGTTCACCTAAGTCCCGGAACGGAAAAAATTTGATGGTCGCTTTGGTGCGCCGCGGGGAGCCCTTTCCGGCGCTTCCCAAGCTTGCGACGAGGGTTCGATCCCCTTCGCACGCTCCAACAAAATCAAGTGCTTAGACGCAGACAGATCTCAGGACTTATCTGTTTAATCGAAGCCGGCACCAGCGACCCTAAGCCCCCACAGCGCAGCAGCACGCGCTCGGCTTACCAAATCGCCAAACTTTCTATCCAGCAGAGCCCGACTGCCGGCGCGATATCCGCTTTCCTCGCGCCCGCTCTCGCGCCATCATATCCTCACCAACCTCAAGGAGGAAAGCGATGTCGAATCATGGGCCGGCGCTTTTCTGCGCTCTCGCAGCCCTCGCCCTCGTGACGGCACCGGCGGCGGTCTCGGCGCAGCCGATGCCGACCAATCCGATCGCC
This sequence comes from Pseudomonadota bacterium, assembly GCA_021812165.1. Lineage (GTDB taxonomy): Bacteria > Pseudomonadota > Alphaproteobacteria > ATCC43930 > CGMCC-115725 > AP-15. The sequence goes on from JAKAOO010000102.1 coordinate 3,391, forward strand.
GCCGCCAATGTCCGGCACAGCGAGCGCTATTCGAATTTGATTCGGACCGACGCCTGGTTTCGTTCGAAGCGCATAGCGAAGGAATGCGGGCCGATCACCGATCCGGCGCTCCACGCGCAATGCGTCGCCTCCTTCCCGCCCGCCCCCGGGGCGCCTCGGGCGCGGCACTGAGCGGGCCGCGCGGGGGACGGCCGATCCCGAACCCGGCACCCGGCTTCGCGAAAAACCCGGAGCACCGCGTCGAGCTTCTCTCTGAGCGGCGCCGCGTTCGGGTGATCTTCGCCGGCGCGGTCATCGCCGAGAGCCGCGAGAGCTTGCGCGTCGAGGAGAGCGGCTGCGAGCCCGTGCATTATTTGCCGGAGAAGGACGTTCGGCTCGATCTCCTCTCTGCGAGCGCGCACAAAACGCGCTGCCCCTATAAAGGCGAAGCATCCTATTGGACGATCGAGATTGCGGGCGAAGGCGGAGGAACGCGCGCCGAGAACGCGGTGTGGGCGTATCCTACCCCCTATGACGAGGTTGCAGGACTCGCCGGGCACTACGCCTTTTATAAGAGCCGGGTCGATTCGATTACCGTGACCTGACCCCAAAGCCGCCGTGCCGCTCACTCAAAATTGGCATGTTCGAAAGCCCGCCGTCCGGGCAAAGGGCGGCATCGTCGCCTCCCAGAACGGCAGCGCCGCGACAATCGGGGCCGAAGCGCTGGCGAAAGGCGGCAACGCCGTCGACGCGGTGCTCGCGACCGCTTTCGCTCTCGCGGCGCTTGAACCCTGGAACAGCGGTCTCGGCGGGATCGGCTTCCTCGTCTCTCAGCTTGCGGGAGAGAAGCGCGCAAGCGTCGTCGATTTCGGACCGGTCGCGCCGCTTGCGCTCGATCCCGCCCTCTATCCTTTGACCGGCAGGGTTCGGAGCGAACTTTTCACCTGGCCCGAGGTCGAAGGCGACCGCAACATGCACGGGCCCTTTTCTTTCGCCGTCCCGGCCGCCGTCGGCGGCTATGCGCTGGCGTCGGAAAAGTTCGGCCGCCTCCCTTGGCGCGACCTCGTCGCGCCCGCAGCGCTTCTTGCCCGTTCGGGGCTGCCGGTCGACTGGTTCACCACACTCAAGATCGTCTACGCCGCAGCCGATCTGCGGCGTTATGAGGAGAGCCGCAGGATCTACCTGCCGGACGACCTGCCGCCCACCTGTGCTCCTGAGGGCGAGGCGCCGCGGCTCCCTCTCGGACGCCTTGCCGACACGCTCGAGCGCTTGGCGCAAGCGGGCCCGCAGGATTTTTACAAAGGCGAGATCGCCGCCGCGATCCTCGCCGATGTGCGCGCTGCGGGCGGCGCCCTTTCGGCCGCGGATTTGGAGAGCGGCACGGCACGGATCCTGCCGGCGCTCGATATCCCGTATCGAAGCGCGCGATTGAGTGCGGCGCCCGGCATGACGGCCGGCCCGACCCTCGGCCGCATCCTTGGCGTCCTTTCCGCGGAGCGTTTTGGCCCGGCCCCCGACGCCCGCTATTTCGCAGCCGTGATCGAGGCGTTGCGGCAGGCTTATGCCGAAAGGCTCGCGGGTATGGGCGAGAGCGAAAAGGGCCAAGAGACTTCGACCACTCACATCACCGCGATCGACCGCGAGGGCGGGATCGCCGCTCTGACGACGACCCTCTTGTCGATCTTTGGCAGCCGATATGTTCTGCCGCGCACCGGCATCCTCATGAACAACGGCGTCATGTGGTTCGACCCGCGCCCCGGCCGGCCGAATTCGATGGCGCCGGGGAAGCGCGCGCTCACCAACATGTGCCCGATCCTCGCGGCGAAAGACGGCCGGCCCTTTTTCGGCATCGGCGCTTCGGGAGGACGGCGGATCCTCCCGGCGGTCTTGCAGATTGCGAGCTTCATCATCGATTTCGGCATGGAGCCCGAGACCGCCGGTCATCATCCGCGGATCGATTTTTCGGGCGGGAAGGAGACCCTGATCGACTGCCGCCTGCCGCCCGAGATTTCGGAGGGTCTTCCCGGCGCGAGGCGTGTCGAGCACACGGTATTGCCCGTGCGTTTCGCCTGCCCGAATTTCGTGGTCCGCGGCGAAGACGGCACCAACACCGCAGTCTCGGATGTCATGACCCCGTCTTCGGCCGCGGTTGCGGAGCCCGAAGATGAGGGCAAGAACCGTTGAGGCAGAGGCCGTGAGCAAGCGAAGGCCAAGTCGAGAAGGGAAGACCCCGGTGCGCCCGCGCGACGCCGCCGCGCTCATCCTCTTGCGCGGAGAGGGACGCGATCTCGAAGTGCTGCTCGGCCGGCGCCTCCCGCATTTGCGCTTCATGCCGGGAATTTACGTCTTCCCGGGCGGCGCTATCGACCCCGAAGACCGCGCGGCTTGGGGCGTCGAGAGCGAGAGCGAAGCTCTGCCGCCGCGGCTTCTCAAAGCGGCTCGCGCCGCCTTGCGCGAGACCTGGGAGGAAACCGGGGTTCTGATCGGCCGCCCCGCCGCGTCCCTTGCCGCTCCCGACAGCGCCACGGCGATCGAAGGCGCCTATCGCGCGTCGCGGCTCACGGCAACGATGAATCTCCTCTCTTATGTCGGGCGCGCGATCACGCCCTCCCATTCCGCCCGCCGCTTCAATACCCGGTTTTTTGTCGTCGAGGGCGTCCATGCTTTTGGCGAGCCGAAGCCCGGCGCCGAACTCGAAGACGTGGGTTGGCATCCGATCGGGCGCCGCCCGCCCGATCCCCCGCTGCGGGAGGTCAGCCGCTTTATGCTCGCCCGCGCTCTCGCCTTGCGCGCCGGGACCGCGAGCGCCGAGCCGCCGCTTTTCTATTGGAAGGGCGGCCGCCGCATCGGCATTTGCCGCGAAGGGTTTTCGCCTCCGGCCGCGGAGTGCGGGGAGAGGCGTTGAGGAGGAGACGAAGCGGGTCGCAGGCCGGCGCACGCGAAACCGGCGGCAAAGTCCGGCGATCGCCGAAAGCCTCGTTTCGACGATGTCGGAACAAGCCCTCTCGGTTGGTCGATCCGCCGTCATCCGCGCAATATACTACAAACGCGCATAGTGCCCGGAATCAGAAATTCGCAACATATTTTGCCGCGTCATTGCGAGGAGGCCCGAAGGGCCCACGCGGCAATTTCGTGCTGCTCGGGAAGATTGCTTCCCCCCGGACCGGCCCGCCCTCGGCGGGCCGGCCGTCCGGGGGTCGCAATGACGAAAATTCTCGTCACCGCAGGCTGTCGAGAAGCGCCTTTGCCTCTTTGAGATCGGCCGTGTCGAAGCCTTCGGTGAACCAGCTATAGATCGGCGCGAGCAGCTCCGCCGCCTGCCCGCGCTCGCCGCATTCAGCCAAGAGGCGCGCGAAATCGCAGGCGGCGCGCAGTTCGAGCGAGCGTGCCTCCTGCGCCTGCGCCACCTCCAAGGCTTTGCGATAGCAGGCCTCGGCCTCAGCGTGGCCGTTCTCGTCCAGCGCCAGCAGGAGGTTGCCCCGGAGGCGGTGAATCTCCGCCTCGAAAAAACGCTCTCCGGTTTCCTCGACCAGCGCCGCCGCCTCGCCCAATACGGTGAGGCCGTCGTCGTAATGGCCACAGCGGGCCAGAGCTTGCGCGAGCAAGGCGAGATAATAGGTGCTCTGAACTCGGGCGCCGGTCGCAGCGTAAGCCGCGAGCCCCTGCCGGATCTCGGCCACGGCATCCTCGCTCGGCTCCAGCATCGCGCGCGCCGCCCCCCGCATGATCCGCCCGGTCGCCGCGACCATCTCGTGCCCGTGCTCTTGCGCCGAGACGATCGACGCGGCAGCGCGCCCTTCGACCATCGACCATTCGCCCCGGTAGCCGTGGAAGGCGCTGTTCCAGTAGAGGCCGCGCGAACGGGAAAGGCCGTGCTCGATGCGCTCCAGAATCGCAAGTGCCTCGTTGGCGAGCTGCAATGCCCGGTCCGGGTAGCCTAGCAGCCAGAGGCACCAGGCATCGTAGCTGTAAACGGCCGCCCCCAACTCAAACCCGTATTCGTAGGTGTCTCGCTGCGCTGGCGCGCCGCTGATGCCGCGGTAATCGTCGATGGCGGCATCGAGATGCCGGTGCGCCCGCGCCAAGCCTCCCAGATGGAAGGCGCCGGTCGCCACACAGTAGTTGCCGGCGATGCGAGCCTCGATGTCGTTCACCCGCTGCGCCCGCTCGAGCAGCTCGTGGCTTGTCGCCTCGGACTTCGCGGGATATCCGGCTCCCAGCTCGAAAAGCCAAACCCCGTGCAAGACCGGAAAGACATTGGCGTCTTCGCCGACCGCGGCGCACAGCTCGCGCGCGCGGCTGAAAGCCCTGCCGGCTTCGGGCGATGCATAGCCGCTGGTGGCAAAGCTCGCCTGGCCGAGGAGCCGCTGCAGCGCAAGCTCCTGCTTCGCGCGCGCTTGCGTCTCGGGAAGCTGCGCCAGTTGCGCGAGTCCTGCGGTCAAGTGTGCGATCGCTTCCTGATTGGCCGAACGCGCCATCGCCCTTTCGCCAGCGCGCAGCCAACGCGGAACCGCCTTGTCGGGAAGTCCCGCTTCCGTAAGGTGCCGGGCGAGAAGCTCGGGCTCCGCCGCGACCCTCTCGGGGAAATCGGCCTCTAGCACGGAAGCGATCCGGGCGTGGAGCGCTTCGCGGCGGCGCCGCAAGAGGCTTCCATAAGCGGCGTCTCTGACAAGCGCGTGCTTGAAGAGATAGGTGGCGTAAGGCGGGCTGCCGCGGCGGAAAATAAGGCCGGCCTCGCCGAGACGCCCGAGAGCCTCCAAAAGTTCGCTCTCGCGGCGCTCGGCCACCGGCGGCAAAAGCTCGTAGGAGAATTCGCGGCCGATCGCGGAGGCGACCTGGGCGATTTCCTTGGGCGCTTGGCCGAGACGATCGAGACGCGCCATCAGAGGGGCGTGGAGCGCCGCGGGGACGGAAGCCGCTGGCGAGGGCGCGCCGACAAGCGTCCTCTCCACCCCCTCGCTGCCGCCCGCTTCGAGCACCGCTTTTGTCAGCTCCTCGACAAAAAGCGGAACGCCGTCGGCGCGTTCCACGATGTTCGCGGCGGTCTCGCTCGATAACGGCGAGTTCGCAGCGATGCTTTCGACCATCGCCGCGCCGGTGCGGCGATCGAGACGGGCAATCGTCATCGCCGTCACCTGCGGCAGGCCGCTCCAAGGCGGCGCAAATTCGGGCCGGAAGGTGGCGAGGAGAAGGATCCGGAGGCTCGCGAGGCGCTCGATCATGCGGTCCAAAAGCTCACGCGAGCTGGGGTCGATCCAATGCAGGTCCTCGAAGACGATGAGAAGGGGCTTCTGCCGCGCGAGGGCTTCCATCTGCCGCAACAGAGCCGCGAACGTCTTTTCCTTCCTGCGCTGCGGCGTCGAGGGCGGCAGAGGGTAACGCGAAGCGGCCGGCAGAGAGAGAAGCTCGGCCAAAAGCCCCACCTCCTCCTGCGGCGGCGAGGCCGGGGCGAGGAGCGCTTCAAGCTTGTCGAGCTTTTTTTCGAGAGGATCTTCGCGCTCGAAGAGAGCGGCGCGTTCGAGCTGCGAGATAAACGGGTAAAGCGCGCTGTCCTGATGATGCGGCGAGCAGAAATAGCGGATGCGCGTGTGGGCCTCGCCCGCAAGCCTCTCGCGCAAGGCGACCGCCAAACGGGACTTGCCGATCCCGGGCTCACCCGAGATCAGAACCACCTGGCCTTCGCCTTCCGCGGCGCGCCGCCAGCGGCGCAGCAAAAGCTCGATCTCCTCCTCGCGGCCGACGAGAGGCGTCAGCGCCGCCGCGCGCAGAGCCTCGAACCGGCTTTCGACCGCGCTCGGACGCAACACCTCGAAAACGGGGACCGCCGCCTCGAAGCCCTTGATCTCGACCGCGCCGAGCGCGCGATATTCGAAAAGATCGCCCACGAGCCGCCGCGTTGCCTCACCGATCAGGACCCCCTTCTCGGGCGCCATCGCTTGCAGGCGCGCCGCGAGGTTCGGGGTCTCGCCGACGACTCGGTATTCCTGCGCCGCCCCCTCGCCGATGAGATCGCCGACGACGACAAGCCCGGTCGCAATCCCGGCGCGGAGCTTCAGCCTCTCTCCGGTCTCCAGACGGCCGACCTCTCCGATCAGCGCCAGCGCGGCGCGCACCGCCTCTTCGGCGTCATCCTCATGCGCCTCGGGATAGCCGAAATAGGCGAGAACCCCGTCGCCCATGTATTTGGCGACAAACCCGCCGTATCGGCCGATCGTCTCGGCGACGGAGCGATGATAGGCGCCGATGACCTCGCGCAAATCCTCGGGATCGAGACGCCTTGACAACGCCGTCGAGCCGACGAGATCGCAAAACAGTACGGTGAGGAGACGCCGTTCGGCCGGCGCTTCGGGCGCGGCGGCCGAGGCTTCGTTGACAGCGCTTTTTCCCGCGCGCAGCGCCGCGATCGCCGCCAGGATCTTGCGACGATGTCCGACCTGCTCGACCCCCAATTCCTTGAGGTCTTCCGCCGTCAGCTCGAGGAGAATCTCGGCGTCGACGGCGTTTTTCGCGAACGCCCCTTGGTATTGCGCGAGCCCCAAATCGCGCAGCCAAGCCGCAATATCGATGCCTGCCATGCCCGCCTCCGCGCGGCCGGCGCCGGCTCGGCGTCTCAACTCTATTACCACAATTCCGAGAGCGGGTCAGCGGTTTGAGCGAATTCCGGCCGCTCGTCTCGCCTTCGCCGTCCTGCTTCAAGCCGTGCGAGAGCGAGACCGGCTCAGTCCTTGATTCCGGCGGGGCCGCGCTGCGCCCCAGAGGGACCCGAAGAGCGAGTTCCATAGCGGCCCGGCAGGTGCACGTCTGCGATGGGTTCGTCATAGGGCCCGGGGCCCTCCTTCTGGCGCACCAGAACGATGCGGTCGAGGCCGGCTGCTTTCCTGCCGGCGAGCGCGTCGTTGAGCCAGTCGGCGAGGCAGCCGTAAAAGAACGTCCCGCCGAAATTCTCGATGTTGCGCGGCACGTGGAAATCGTTTTCGACGACCCAAAGCTCGCGCGGCCTCGGCACCTTTTCGTAGACGGCGAGCACCTCGTCGAGCGGCGCCAGAGGGTCGTATTCGCCCACGACCTGGAGCGAGGGACAGGCGACGAGAGGGGCTACGGCGTCGAGCGTCATCTTGTCGGCCATCCTGTCGAATTCGTCCTCGTCGTGGATCCCGGCCATGTACATGAAGACCTGTTTGAAGCGCGGCGAGGCCTGTTCGAAAATCGCCCGCTTCGGACCATAGCAGGCCGCGGCGGTGGCGATCGCCTTTACCCGCTTGTCGAACCCGGCAATCTCCATCCCCCAATAGGAGCCGAAAGAGAAACCCGAGACGCCGATCTTCTCGACCTCGACCTCCGGCCGCGTGACGAGCCAGTCGATCGCCGCCGCGCCGGCTCGCCGGTAGTTGTCGTGGGTCACACGGATCTTGCGGATATTGCTGGTGCCTTGCCCGGGTCCGTCGATGTGAAGGCAGTTGAGGCCGCGCTCGGTGAAAGGGTGATGGAGCGGATCGAGGAGCGCCTCCTTGGTCATGTCCATGCCCGGAATGAAAAGCACGGTCGGCGCCTTGGGGCGGCCCGGCAGAAGGTGCAAAACACCCTGCAAATAGTTGCCCTCGAATGGGATCTCGACGCGCTCGATCGGACGGGGTGCCAGTTCCATCACCCTCTCGAAACACTCGAGCTCTTTGCCGTGGAGATAAATCTTCTCGGCGTTGTCGTCCTCGAAGATCGCGTGCTGGCCCTCGCGGTATTCTTCGCTCGCACGCCAGAAAAGCTCGGCCGCGGTCAAGCGGTGCCCGGCGGCCGCGGCGGCGCGCGCGATCGTCTCGGTATGCCGCGCGTGCTTTTCCATGACGCGCGGGATCATCGCGTAGGACTTCGCCTCGGGCGGCACCGCGCGGTAGTCATAAGCAAAATTGATCATCCGCCCGGTGGTCTTGACCATATGGTCGAGGAGCCACTGCTGGTTGTCGCGCCGGCGCTCGGTTCTCATTGCCATGGCGTTTCCCCTTTCGTGTCGCAACGGGATTCAATCGGCGACCGTAACCGGCGAGAGCGATCTCCGTCAACGTCAGGGCGACAGTGCCTGCCCCTCGACTCTGCGGTCCGTCGTGGCCAGTGGCTGGCGGCAGAAGGGGGCGTGCCGGCCTTCACGCTTCGAAGGCCGACCGCCGCCGTGAGAACGTCTTCTAGGACGGTCGCGTTTCGAGCACAGGGGCGCGCACCACCATCTCCTCAGGCCCGAGCGCCATCTCGCGGCCGTGCGTCTCGACGCCGAGGAAGAGATAGGCGAGCGCGACCCCGAGCATCAGCACCCCGAGGAAGACGAAGGCCGGGAAGACCGCGGCCGCCGTCGCTTTTGGCGCGATGATGTTGCTGCTTCCGGCGATGAGCGCCAGCACCAAGGGGCCGACGATCTTGCCGACCCCGTTCGCCGCTTGCCCCAGACCCGAGGAACGCGAGCCCAGTCTCACCCCATATTGCTCGACCGTATAGGGCGCGAGGTTGGAAAAACCGCCCTCGACAAAGAACGCCGAAGCGGCCGTCAAGAGGATGAAGAGCGGAAAGCCGCCGACCAAAACCGCATTGAAATACCCGGCCGAGGCGAGAAAGACGACAGACACCAGCCCGAAGAGAACGCCGAGGCCGCGGCGGCCCACGAGCGGCGCGATCAACGAAAGGATGATCTTGCCGATGACCCCTGCGCCCGCGACATAAATAAAATATTTTGCGGCTTGTGCAGGAGTGACGTGGAGAGCGAGAGAGACGATGGTCGGACCCCAGAGATAATACCCGTAGGCTGCCGACGCAGACCCTCCCCAGATGAGGATCGTTTGCCAGAAGAGCCGCGGATTGACCGAAAAGAGCTCGGAGAGGCTCGCGCGCGGCTGCTTCGCCGGACGCCTCACTGGAAGCGGCACTCTCTCGATCGGCAACCCGAGTTGTTTTGCGGCCTCTTCGCGGGCGTCGGCGAAACGCCCTTTGGCCGCGAGCCAGCGCACCGATTCCGGCACGAAGGCCCACACCAGAATGCCGACGAGGAGGGCCAGAAAACCGGTCATGGCCACCCCGCGCCAGCCGAAGGCGTGGAGAAGCAAGGCCGAGGTGAACGAGGAAAGGAGCGTCCCGGCGCTTGCGAAAACAACGTAAAAGCTGGTCATGCCGGTGCGCCAACGCGTCGGCGTCAGCTCGACGACGATCGTCAAAGCAGGCGTGACGCCCGCGGCGAGACCGAACCCGACAAAAAAGCGCAAAATCGCGAGCGGGATCCAGGCGCCGGTCGGCAGAACCCCGATCAAACCGGCGGAAATGCCGCAAATGAAGGTGCCGCTGACGGTTTGCATCTTGCGCCCGAAAAGATCGCCGAGAGCGCCCCAAACCAAGGCCCCGACGACGGCGCCGATGCCGGCGCCGTAAAGGATAAGGGCGGCCTCACCATAGGTGAGGTGCCATTTCGGCCCGATCACCGCCATCACAAAGGCGATCAGAAAAAAGTCGAAGAAATCGAGGAGAAAGACGCCCGCCATGATGGCAAAGATCCGCCAATAGCGGGCGTTGAGCGGGGCTTGGTCAAAGAGCCCCAAAAGATCTTCTGACGTGGCAACAGCCATTTGCGTCTCCTCTCGACGGTCGCTTCCCTGAGGCCGAGTCGGTTCGCCGACCGATAACGGGCGGCAAAGAGCCCAGCTTATGTTCACGCTTCCCTAGCGCGCTCTAACGCCGGCGTCAACTCGGAAAAATTCTCGCCGCGGGTTGAGGGCTCGGGTGAGCCTTATGCTCCCTCTCACCGCGGCTCATTAAGGAAATGTTTCGGGAGCATCGCATGGATGCCCTTGTTGCCGTCGACGAGCTGAGTGACCCGAAGGTCGACAGATC
>JAKAOO010000103.1 GCA_021812165.1 Pseudomonadota bacterium
TCTGAAGCCGCCTCTTGGAACCCGGAATGCTTGCTCTCTTGAACCTCATCAGCACGGTCATTACGATCTATATCTGGCTCCTCATCGCGCAGGCGGTATTGAGCTGGCTTCTCGCTTTCGGCATCGTCAACCGTCACAACCGCGCGGTCGCGGTGATCGGCGATTTCCTGTGGCGGGTTACCGATCCTCTTCTGCGGCCGATCCGCAACGTGATCCCCGATTTGGGCGGGATCGACATCTCGCCGGTGATCCTGATCCTGCTTCTCTATTTCCTGCGCAACCTGATGTTCGAGTATCTTGCCTGAGGGCCCGTTCGCTCCGGCGCGCGGCGGGGTGCGCGTCGCGGTGCGGCTTTCTCCGGGGAAAAAGGAGGATCGGCTTCTCTCGCTCGCGCCGGCGTCGAACGGCGGGCGGGTTCTCAAAATCGCCGTCACGGCGCCGCCGGAGAAGGGGCGCGCGAACGACGCCCTCCTCTTACTGCTCGCGCGCGCCTTCGATCTGCCGCGAAGCGATCTCTCCCTTCTTTCCGGCGGCAAGAGCCGCAACAAGTTGGTTCTGGTCGCGGGCGAGCCGAGCGCGCTTCTTCCTCGCCTCCTCTCCCGCATCGCCGCTTTGCCCGAAGAATGAAGACTGCGCCGGGCGCGAGCCTGTCGTAGACAGAGCCGATTGCGGATAGTTCCCTCCGCGCTGCAACCGCGATAAGCTGAAACGAGCGCCACTCAATCGGAGGAAACGCCCATGCTTTTGACCCTCGACGGGCGCCACCTTTACTACGACCTCATCGGTCCCGAGGACGCCCCTGTCGTCCTCATCACCCATTCGCTCGCCTCGGACAGCGGGATGTGGGCGGAGCAGATGCCGCCGCTGCTCGCCGCAGGTTTGCGCGTTCTGCGGGTCGACATGCGCGGGCACGGCGGGAGCGACCCGGCCCCCGGGGATTACACGATGTCCGCGCTGGCGCGCGACCTCGCGCAGGCCCTCGCCGCTCTCGACATCGCGCGCGTCCACTATATCGGCCTCTCGATCGGCGGCATGATCGGGCAGGCCTTCGCTCTCGAACACCGCGACCGGCTGCTTTCCGCGCTTTGGAGCGATACGCTTCCCGCGAGCCCCAAAGGCGGCGAGGCGGCATGGGCGGAACGCATCCGCACCGTCAAAGAGGCGAAATCGGTGGCTCCTCTCGCCGACCCGACGATGGAGCGTTGGTTCACAGGAGCCTTTCGGCCAAGGCGCCCCGGCCGCTGGAAGGAAATCCGCGACACCGTCGCGGCGACAAGCGCCGAAGGCTATCTCGGCTCTACCGCGGCGATCCTCGACTACGACTTTACGGCGCGCCTCCCGTCTCTCCGCCTGCCGGTGCTCGTCGTCTGCGGCGCCGAGGATCCGGGCACCCCGCCCGCCGAAAACCGGCGCCTTGCGGGGCTCGTTCCCGGCGCCCGCTATGAAGAGATCGCCGGCGCCCGCCACTTCGTCAATGTCGAGCGCGAATGGGCCTTCAACCGGCTCATGATGGAGTGGCTCACCGCGCAGTGCAGCGGGCGCTGAGGGACCGCGCTCACGCGGTAAACAAAGCGCGGATTTGACATATGGTCGTGGCCATCATATGTCTTGACATATGATGGAACGCACGACGGTTCGCCTTCCCTCCGAGCTCCTCGACCGCGCGAAGCGCAGAGCTGTCGCGCAAGGGCGCACGCTCACCTCTCTCATCGAGGAAGGGCTCCTTTTCGTCGTGGGCGAAAACAGGAACGCGCTAAAGCAAAAGCGGATCATGCCGCGGGTGAGCAAGGCCAAGGGCGGGGTGAGGCCAGGGATCGACCTTGAGGATTCTTCGTTGCTCCAAGAAATGGACGACCGCGATACCATGCGGCGGACGAAGCGATTGAAGTGATCCTGCCAGACGTCAACGTCCTTATCGGCGCTTTCCGCGAGGATTCGCCACAGCATAATCTCTGCCGGCCTTGGCTCGAGAGCGTCGTCTCGGGCGACGCTCGCTTTGGCCTCTCTCCTCTCTCCCTGAGCGCCGTAGTGCGGATCACCACCAACCCGCGCGTGTTCAGAATGCCGAGCGCCGTAGAGGAGGCGTTTGGGTTTTGCGAAGACCTTCTCGGGCAGCCGCACAGCCAGGTCGTACAGCCAAGCGAACGGCACTGGAACATCTTCCGCCGCCTCTGCATCGACACCCGGACCCGCGGACCGCGCATCAGCGACGCATGGTTCGCGGCCCTCGCCATCGAATGGGGCTGCGAGTGGGTTACCCTCGATCGCGATTATGCCCGCTTTCCGGGGCTGAAGTGGCAGCCGCCAGCGATCGGTTAGCTAACGCTCTCTGTCCCGGCGCGCCGCGAGCTTGAGGCGCAGCGCGTTGAGGCGGATAAAGCCTTGGGCGTCGCTCTGGTCATAGACCGCGTCTTCTTCGAAGGTGACGTGCTCGCGGCTGTAAAGGCTCCTCGGCGATTTGCGTCCGACGACGCGCGCCGAGCCTTTGTAAAGCTTCAATCGCGCCACTCCCTCGACGTTCTCCTGGCTCTTGTCGATCGCCGCCTGCAGCATCTCGCGTTCCGGCGAGAACCAGAAGCCGTTGTAGAGGAGTTCGGCGTAGCGCGGCATCAGCTCGTCTTTGAGGTGCTGGGCGCCGCGATCGAGGCAGAGGCTTTCGACCGCGCGGTGGGCGGCCTGCAGGATCGTGCCGCCCGGGGTCTCGTAGACGCCGCGCGATTTCATGCCGACAAAGCGGTTCTCGACGAGATCGACCCGGCCGATCCCATGCTCGCCGCCGATCGCGTTGAGAGAGGCAAGAAGCGCGGCCGGAGAAAGCCTTTCGCCATCGACCGCGACCGCATCGCCCTGCTCGAAGGCGATCTCGATGGTGCGGGGCGCCTCGGGCGCGCTTTCCGGGGCGGCGGTGCGGCTATAGATGTGCTCCGGGGGCTCTTGCCAAGGGTCTTCGAGCGCCTTTCCCTCGGTCGAGACGTGAAGAAGATTGGCGTCGACCGAATAGGGCGCTTCGCCCCGCTTGTCCTTGGCGATCGGGATCTGGTGCCTCTCGGCATATTCGAGAAGGCGGGTGCGCGAATCGAGATCCCACTCGCGCCACGGCGCGATGACCCGAAGCTCGGGAGCGAGCGCGCTATAGGCAAGCTCGAAACGGACCTGATCGTTGCCTTTGCCCGTGGCGCCGTGAGCGAGCGCGTCGGCCCCGACTGCGCGGGCGATCTCGGTCTGTCTTTTGGCGATGAGAGGCCGGGCGATCGCGGTGCCGAGGAGATAGGCGCCCTCGTAAAGGGCGTTGGCGCGAAAGGCGGGAAAGACGAAGTCGCGCACGAACTCTTCGCGCAGATCCTCGACGAAGACGGCGGCCGCGCCGAGGGCTTCGGCCTTCTTTCGCGCCGCTTCGAGTTCCTCGCCCTGGCCCAGATCGGCGGTAAAGGCGACGACGTCGCAGCGATAGGTTTCCTGGAGCCAGGAGAGGATGACCGACGTATCGAGACCGCCGGAATAGGCGAGAACGACCTTTTTGACCGCTTGCTTCATCAGTTTGCCCAATCGAGGTTCGCCGCTCGCCCAACCTTATCGCCAAGCCGCCGCCGCAAAAAGCGGAAGACGGCGTCGAGGGCGCCGAACTCGGCGAGATCGCAATGGCCGCCCTCGACCGGGAACCAGCATTCTTTCGGCTCCGGCGCGGCGGCGAAGAGCGCGCGGCCGAGACGGGCCGGAACGACCTTGTCGCGCTCGCCGTGGAGAACGAGGAGCGGGGCACGCAGCTCCGCGATCCGCGACAGCGTCTCGAAGCGGTCGCGCAAAAGGAGAGAGGCCGGGACATAGGGAAAGCGGGAGCGGGCAACCGCGGCAAGGCGGGTAAAGGGCGCTTCCAGCACCACCGCCGCCGGGCGTCTCTCGACCGCAAGCCGCACCGCGAGCGCCGTGCCGAGAGACTCGCCGTAAAAGACGAGGCTCTCTTCGGCCACCCGTTCCCCTTCGAGAAATTCAAGCGCCGCGCGGCCGTCCTTCAAAAACCCGTCTTCCGAGGGCCGTCCGGGGTTGCCGCCGTAACCGCGGTATTCGAGAAAAAGGGCGCCGAGACCTTCGCGCGCAAAGCGCTGAAGGCGCAAGGCGCGGTCGCCGATATGGCCGCCATTGCCGTGGAAATAGGCGATCGTGGCGGCGCCCGGGCGGGCCGGCAGATACCAGGAAAGAAGGGAAAGCCCGTCTCTGGTCGCGACTCTCGTCTCGCGCACGCCGAGCGCGGCGAGCGGCCCCAAGAGCGGAGGCGAGCGGTCGGGAACGAAAACCAACCGCCGCTGGAACGCGTAAAGGGTTGCGACAAAGCCCAGATAAAGCGCAAACGCCGTTTCGAGGAAGGGCAACGGCGCTCCTCTTTATGCCGCCGGACGCGCCCACGCGCCCGCTTTCGAGCGACGGCTCGCCGATTTGAGCTGGCCGCAGGCGGCGAGGATGTCGCGTCCGCGCGGGGCGCGCACGGGGGCGGCATAGCCGGCGGCAAAGACGATGTCGGAAAACTTCCGGATCGCGCTCTCCGCGGAGCACTCGAAGGGCGCGCCCGGCCACGGGTTGAAGGGGATCAGATTGACCTTGGCCGGAATGCCGGCGATGAGACGGACGAGTTCCTTGGCGTCGGCTTCGCCGTCATTGATCCCTTTCAGCATGACGTATTCGAACGTGATGCGGCGGGCGTTCTTTGCGGAGGGATAATTGCGGCACGCGTCGAGAAGCTCGGCGATCCCGTATTTCCGGTTGAGAGGCACGAGGCGGTTGCGGATCTCGTCTCTGACGGCGTGCAGCGAGACGGCGAGATTGACGCCGAGCTCGGCGCCGCAACGCCGCATCATCGGCACCACGCCGGCCGTCGAAAGGGTGATCTTGCGCCGCGAGATCGCGAGCCCTTCCGGATCCATGACGATCCGCAGCGCAGAGGCGACGTTCTCGTAGTTGTAGAGCGGTTCGCCCATCCCCATCAGAACGAGGTTGGTGAGGCCCCGCTCTTCCCGCGGCGAAGGCCACTCGCCGAGCTCGTCGCGCGCAACCATCACCTGCGCCACGATCTCGGCCGCCCTCAGATTACGGACAAGGCGCTGGGTGCCGGTATGGCAGAACGTGCAATGGAGCGTGCAGCCGACCTGAACCGAAACGCAGAGCGTTCCGCGCTCCTCTTCGGGGATGAAAACCGTCTCGACCTCCTCGCCGTCCTCGAAAGAGAGGAGCCATTTCCTTGTGCCGTCGCTCGCGGCGGCGACGCGCGAGATCCGAGGCCGTTCGAGCCGGTAGCGGCCCGCCAGCATGTCGCGAAAGCTTTTGGCGAGGGTCGTCATCGCCGCGAAATCGCAGGCGCCGCGGTGATAGATCCAATGCCAGAGCTGGCGCACGCGGAACGGCTCAGCGCCGAGTGAGGCAAGCTCGGCCGCAAGTTCCGCCCGCCCCAGCCCGGCCAGATTGCGAGCCGGCGGCTCCTCGCGCATGGGAAGGCTCATGACGCGCCCAATATGGGGGCCGCTTCGCCCCTCGTCCACGCCCTCAGCGCTTGACGCCGCAAGCCTTGTCGATGAGGGAAAGCGCTTTCGTAAAGCCGATGAGAGAGTAGGTATCGGTGATCCTCGGCCCCTTTTGCGGGGTCGCCTCGACAGTCGCCTCTGTCCCTTTGATCATGGTTTCGACGATCGTCTTGTCGGTCTCGGAGGTGGGCGACCAGGCCGTGTCGCCGTGGATAAAGAGATCGAATTTCTTTCCGCCGATATCGAGCGAAACGTCGCTTCCCTTTTTCAAAGGCAGGAATTCGCTAAAGCTGACGACGTTGAAGACGTGTTCGTCCGGCCTGTGCGTCACCATCGCCACCGGCGTCTTTCGCCGGAAATCCTTGGGCTCCGTCTTGATCGCATCGCCGTAGAGATAGCAGACGGGCGCGCCTTTGGTGCCGAAGGCGTAAGCCTCCCACCTTCCGGCGCCCCCCAGACGCCGGAGATGAGGGGCCTTTACCGGCGGATGAGCGGGACGGGGCTTTGGCGCCGCGCTCGCGGGCAAGGCAAGGAAAAGGAGCGGCAAGACGAGAAGGGAAAGGCGAAAGGTTTTCATCGTCCGATGATAGCCTCGGCGCCGCCGCGGCGCCACAACACAAAGGGTCGCGGGAGCTCCGCTCGGGTAGTCTGACCGCCTCGATGGACCAAGAAGGCGCGCCTGCCTTCTGCCCCACCCTCCCGAGTGTCGGGAGGTCGCGTCGCAGGTCGAGGATGGATCGGGCCAAGGCATTTACCGGAGACCGCCCCGCCTTCGGCGCCTCTTGCCACGGCGGTGAATCCAGGTTACGCTCATGAGCCGACGCTGGCTCAACCTTAAATTTATTTAACAGGCGAAGCGAGCGTGGCGCGACGACGGCGCAAGGGGAACAACGATGGAATCTCGAGATGTTTACAATAGGATATTCGGGCAACTGAATACGCAACGCAGCACTTTCTACGTGCTGAGATTGGCGCTTGTCTCAATGGGCGGCATTTTCTCGGATGGCTACGATATCGTGGTCATTGGTCTCGCTTTGGCGGGCATAAAGTCTTTATTTCATCCGACACCATTTGAACTCGTTCTGACCGGCGTCGTCGCGCTGTTCGGCGTCATGATAGGGTCTCTCATGAGTGGCTATATTACAGACAGGGTCGGAAGAAAATTCATGTTCATCTTGGATCTAATTCTCCTGGTCGTTGCCGCGATACTGAGCAGCCTCTCTCAGAATATGTATGAGCTAATATTCTTTCGATTCCTTGTCGGTGCGGGCGTCGGAATAGACTTTCCGGTTGCAACTTCATATGTAAGCGAACTCGTGCCGGCCCGGCGCCGCGGCACGTACATGACGCTCCTGATCAACTTCTTTAATGTCGGGGCGCTCATCGCGGTCGTCATTGCCTACCGGCTCCATCCGCTGGGCGACCAGGTCGCTTGGAGATACATGCTGGGGTTTGGCGCGGTCCCCGCCCTCGTGGTCTTGCTCGGACGGCTCGGCATCAAAGAGTCACCGAGATGGCTCTTCGAACGGGGAGATGTCGAGGAAGCCATAACAGTGGTCGAAGAGGCTACGGGTCAACAGATAAGCGCCGATGACAAAAAGTACCTACTGAGTCTCAAGACTCGAGAAATGCCTTCCAGGTCCTACGTGGAATTGCTTACCAAATACACGCGAGACGCCATATTCATCGGCATCTTTTACATGTTGTTCCAAATCGTCTTCATTTCAACCGGCGTGCTCGAACCGCTCTTTGCACAATCGCTCGGAGTTGCTGGAGAGACGACGGCGTTGCTCTATTGGTCATTCGCAATTGTTGGTGTCATTATCATATCGATCCTGGTAGAAAGTCCCTTGGGAAGACGGAATACTGGTCTGATCGGCTTTGCCGGAACGACCGTACTTATCGCTATTTTGGCCTTTGTACCGCATTCCTACTCTACGGTAATAGTGACGGCGTACATTTTATTGTCCCTCGTGACAAATTTGGCGGCACCTCTGCACTTTCTTTACTCCCCCGAGTTGTTTCCTACGCGGATAAGGGCGACAGCCGAGGGTTGGAAGCAGGGGGTTGGCAGAGCCGCCGGTATTGCAGTTGCGCTGCTCTCCCCCTTCGTTGCCTTTAATACGTTAATGTATATTATTTTGGCCTTCAGTGTGCTCGCGTTTTTGAATCAACTTGTGCTGGCCAGGGAAACGAGGGGAAAGACACTCGAAGAAATTTCGGGTTGACGCCGCCGGCACGTTTCGAGCCACCGTTCACGCGCCCTCCGAGGCGCGCGTCTGGAGGGGTTCCGCAGGCACCCGGAAAAGGGCAGAATGATCGCGATGGACGAGATCACGATCCGAGCGGCGAAGCCCAGCGACGCGCGCGGCATCGCCCTCCTCGATGTCGAAACCTGGCGCGAGACCTATCCCGGGATGCTGCCCGCGGGCTTTCTCGTCGGCCTCTCGCGGCGCCGCCGCGAGATCGCCTGGAGGGAGGCGATTCTCATCGAGCCGGGGGACGTTCTTGTCGCGGTTGACGGTGCGGGCGCCATCCTCGGCTTTGGCAGCTGCGGGTCGAACCGCAGCGATCGCGGGTATGCAGGCGAGGTCTTTACGCTTTACGTGGCGCCCGATTGGCAGAACCGAGGGATCGGCCGGCGTCTTCTTTGCGCGCTCTTTGCTCGGCTCGTCGCGAGGGGCCGAAATTCGGCGATCGTCTGGGTGCTCGCCGCCAACCCTTCGCGCTTTTTTTATTCGCGCCTCGGAGGGCGCGAGGTCAGCCGCAAGCGCTTCTCGGTCGCCGGCGCTTTTGTCGAGGCGGCCGGCTATGGCTGGCGGAACCTTCCCGGCTATCTTGCCGCCGCAGCGAATCAGGGTCGCGAGCCCCCAGCCTGACTCTCCCCCGCGAGCGGGGGAGCGAATAGGAGGGGGCTCGGCTACGGCCGCAGGGCGAGGTGAAAGTGGTTCGGCGGCGGCCCCGCGGCGGCGCTTTCGAGGTTCTTGTCGTGTTTCGCGAGCTCCTTCGCGACCCAGCGCGGCATATACGTCGCGTTATGCTTGGCGAGGATTTGCGTCGCGTGAAAGCTGCCGTTGGGGAGAAGCCTTCCCTCGGCGACAACCCCCTGCCCCTCGCGGAAAAGGTCGGGAAGGACGCCCCGATAGGAGACTTTGATGTCGGTCTTGCCGTCGGTGATGCGGAAGGTGACGGAAGTGCCGTCTCGCTTGACGCTCTTCTCTTCGACGAGACCGCCGATGCGCACCCTTTCCGCCGCCGCCGCGGGATGCCTCTCGAGTTGGCTCGGCGTATAGAAAAAAACGAGGCTGCCGCCGAGCGCGGAAAGCACGAGCGCCGTCGCTCCGCCGAGCGCCGCCATGCCGAGCAAGAGGAAGACGAGACGCTGCGCTTTGCGGCTCAACGGCCTCTCCGGTCGCGGTTTTCGAGCCTCTCGAGCGCGCGGCGGCTCAATCGGTAACGGCGCAGCGAGAGGAGGACGAGACCGCCCAGGACCGCAAGCGCCACCCCGTATGCCGGCCAGACAAAGGACGCGAACCCGCCCATGGCGAGAAAGTGCGCGAAGGACCTCATCACCGATCGCCTTTGGACGCTCCGCGAAGCAACACCTCGCTCGGCGCTCCCACGAGTTCGCGCCGCGCCGCGGCGGCCGCAGGGCTATGGAGACGCAACGCGCGGGCGCGGCGTTCGAAGAGAAGGGTTCGCATCCGCAGCAGCAAGAGGGCGGCGAAAAGCAGGGTGAACCCCACCGCCATCACCAAAAGCGGGATCAGCATCGAGAGGTAGATCGTCGGCGCGCCAAGACGCAGAACGCTTGCCGGCTGATGCAGGGTGTTCCACCAATCGACGGAAAACTTGATGATCGGCAGATTGATCACTCCAACGACCGCCAGAACCGAGGCGGCGCGGGCGCCGCGGGAAGGGTCGTCGAAGGCGTCGACGAGGGCGATATAGCCGAGATAAAGGAAAAACAGCACCAGGACCGAAGTGAGCCGGGCGTCCCAAACCCACCACGTTCCCCACATCGGACGGCCCCAGAGAGAGCCGGAAACGAGGCAGACAAAGGTGAAGGCGGCGCCGATCGGAGCCGCAGCCTGGGCCGCGATATCGGCCAGAGGCTGCCTCCAGACGAGCGAGACCGCGCTCGCCACCGCAAGGAAAAGATAGACGTTGAGCGCCATCCAGGCGGAGGGGACATGGACGTACATGATGCGGACGGTGTCGCCCTGCTGATAGTCGGGCGGCACCACGAAGAGCGCCAAATAGAGCCCGATGGCAATCAACAGCGCAGCAAAAGAGCTGAGCCAGGGCAGGAGCTTCGCGCTCAAGCCCAGAAATTGCGAGGGAATGAGAAATCGCCGGATCATGCGTCCACCGCTCCCTTTACTTAATGCAAAATCGATGATTGCGGCAGTGGCGACGGGGTCGCACCCCCCGCAGAGGCCGCAGCCCTCTCATTGGAGCGCCTGACGCAGTCCCGCGGCGGCGGCCCACGGAGCGAGAGCAAAGGCGCCAAGGCTCAGCGCTCCGAGGAGCAGGAGGTCGGAGCGCGCGCCGGCGACCGTTCCCGACGCCGCCGCACCGAAGACGAGAGGCGGCACATAGAGGGGCAAGACGAGAAGCGAGAGGAGGACGCCCTGACGCCGCGCTCCGAGGACGAGCGCCGCCGCGAGCGAGCCAATGAGGGAGAGAGCCGGCGTGCCGACGAGCAGGGAGAGCACAAGCAAAGGAATCCTTCCCGGCTCGATGTCGACGAGAAGGGCGAGAAGAGGCGAGAGAATGGTCAAGGGAAGTCCGGTCGTCAGCCAATGCGAGGCTCCTTTCGCGAGCGCCACGAGCTCGAGCGGGAGGCCCGAAAGCGCGAGAAGATCGAGCCCTCCGTCCTCGAAATCGGAGGCGTAAAGACGGTCGAGCGACAACAGCGCGGCGAGAAGCGCCGCCACCCAGATGATCCCGGCACCGATGCGGCTCAAAAGCGCCGGTTCCGGGCCAACGCCGAACGGGAAGAGGACGACCGCCAAGACGAAAAAGCCGAGGACGATTCCCGTATCGCTCCCTTGGCGCAGCGCGAGGCGCAGTTCGTGGCGAACGAGCCCGAGGAAAGCCCCCCTCATTCTGCCGCTCCGGAACCGAGCTCGATCCCACGGGCACCCGCGACGGCGCGTTCGAGATGGGTCGTCAGGATCACGCGCCCGCCCTCTTCCCGATGCGCCTCAAGCGCATTTTCGAGCCGCCTCTGATTGTCGGGATCGAGCGAGGAGAAGGGCTCGTCGAGAAGCCACAGCGGCGCCGGCGCCACAAAAAGGCGGCAGAGAGCGAGGCGCCGGCGCTGCCCCGCCGAAAGCCAGCGATTGGGCCAGTCGGCGACCGCGTCCAGGGCAAAGGCCTCGAGCGCCCGTTCGAGCGCCGCTCCGGGTTGCCGCACGCCCCGCAGCGAAGCCGCCAGCGCGAGCGTCTCGCGCGGCGAGAGCGCCGCCTTGAGGGCGTCTTGATGACCGACATAGTGAAGGCTTTGGCGATAGCGCGAGAGGTCGCTCTCGACTGGAACGCCGCCCCAGAGGAGCCGGCCGTCCGCAGCCGGGATGAGGGTCGCGACCAGCCGCAAGAGGCTCGATTTGCCGCTGCCGTTGGGGCCTCTGACGAGAAGCGCGCCGCCCGCCTCCAAGCGAAAGGAGAGGCCGGAGAAGACGAGCCTCTCCCCGCGCCGGCAGGCGAGATTTTCGGCAAGGAGCTCGGGTTCGCTCATACGGCCTCGGATTGCGAGCCCGCAACCGCCGAGCTCCTCGATCGTACTATCACGCGAGCGATCGGCGGTCCTCGATCACCTTGCCGTCCTCGGGCAAGCTTCCTTTCGCAACCCGATCGAGGCGGCCGCGCAGCCTTGTCACGGCCTGGACGCTCGCGGCGACAGCGGCCTCCTCCAAAGGCGCATCCGACTCGATGAGGAGGGTCATCGCGTCGGCACCGGATGCGCGTTCGACGAGGAGCCGGGCAGCGCCGCCATCAGCGGCGCCTCGCGCTCCTGCGGGTCGCGCACTTCGAGCGCGTCGAAATAGGGCCCATTCACCTTGGCCTCCTCGGGGCGAAAGCCTGACAATTTGCGCTCTCTCTTCCCGCTGCGGCAAGGGGTTTGAGGCGGCGCGCCTCCTCTCATAGGGTCGTGCAACCGAAAAACGAAGCCGTTGAGGTAGCGGCCCAAGCTGGCGCCTTCGAATTGGAAGGTGATAGAGTCTTTCGCCGAGCCGCACCGACGAGGATGCACATTGCCGGCAAGAGTCACGCCTTTCGAGCGAGTCCGGTGAGGGCGCGTCCCTTCCGTATCGGCACGCGCGGCAGCCCGCTTGCCCGCGCGCAAACGGAGCTTGTGCGGGGGCGCCTCGAGACGGCGCATAGGGGCCTCGCGGGTCTTCTTTCGGTCGTCGCCATCCGCACGAGTGGAGACCGGTTCGAGGATCGCCGGCTCGCCGATTTCGGCGGCAAGGGGCTTTTCACGAAGGAGATCGAAGAGGCGCTTCTCGAAGGCCGGATCGATCTCGCGGTACATTCGATGAAGGACCTCCCGGCCTTTTTGCCGCCGGGGCTCGCAATCGCCTGCGTGCCGCCGCGCGAAGATCCGCGCGACGCATTCCTCTCGCGAAAGGCGGCGCGCCTCGACGATCTCTCTTCGGGCGCGGTCGTCGGTACGTCCTCTCCGCGCCGTCAGGCGCAACTCCTGCGCCGCCGTCCCGATCTGAGCGTCGCGCCGATGCGCGGCAATGTCGGAACGCGGATCAAGAAGCTCGAGGCGGGCGAAGCCGATGCGACGCTCCTTGCGCTTGCGGGCCTTCTTCGGCTTGGCGAAGCCGGGCTCGCGACGGAGATTCTCTCCCCCGAGGTGATGCTTCCGGCAGTCGGGCAAGGCGCGCTCGCCGTCGAGTGCCGGGCGGATGACGACGCCGTCCGGGCGCTCCTCGCCCCCCTTCACGATGAAGGGAGCGCCCGATGCGTCCTTGCCGAAAGGGCGATGCTCGAGGCCCTCGGCGGCTCCTGCAAGACGCCGATCGCCGGCCTCGCCGCGCTCGACGGGGAAAAGCTCGTGCTCGAAGGCGCGCTCTTCGAACCGGACGGAAGCGCCGAGATCCGCGCGCGGCGCGCGGGCGGGGCCGACGAGGCGGCGGCGATCGGCCGCGATCTCGGAGCGGAGTTGAGGCGGCGCGCGGGCGGGACCCTGAGCTTCTCGAAGGACGGGCTCGAATGAACGCCCGTCTTCACTCGGCGGTCGCGGTCGCGAGCGGAGCGCGGGCGCGGCGCGGCTGCCCCAGAAGGAAGACGAGCGGCATGGCAAGAAAGGTGACGATCATCAACAGCTTGAAATCGTCGATATAGGCGATCGTCGTCGCCTGACCGGTGATCTGGGAGAT
>JAKAOO010000104.1 GCA_021812165.1 Pseudomonadota bacterium
CAGCGAGATGGAGATTCACGGTTACGGCGAGAGCAATCCGCGGGTGCCGACGGCGAAGGGGGTTCGCGAGCCGCAAAACCGGCGCGTCGAGATCATGTTCCAGCGGTAGCGTGCGCTTCTTGCCCGGGTCTTGCCGCAGACCCGGGTTTCTCTCGAAAACCGCCGCGGGCTGCCGCGGCGGTTTTCCTTTGCGCCTTCCGCCGCGGCCCGAAGCATTTTACGATGGGTTTTCTTCCGCTTGCGGGAGAGGCTTTCTTCCGTTCGAGGTTCGACCATGTCCGATGCTCCGCCGCTCAAACACTTTACCGTTCTCGATCTGACGCGGGTACGGGCGGGCCCGACTGCCGTGCGCCAGCTCGCGGATTGGGGCGCCCGGGTGATCAAGATCGAAGCGCCTGAGACGCCGGGCGAAGGAATGGGCGGACCGCGCCACGGCCCCGATTTTCAGAACCTTCATCGCAACAAGGAGAGCCTCACCCTCAATTTGAAGACGCCGGAAGGGCTCGAAATCCTCCATCGGCTCGTCCGCCGCGCCGATGTTCTCGTCGAGAATTACCGGCCGAGCGTCAAGGAGCGTCGCGGCATAGCTTACCCTCGGCTCAAAAGCGTCAACCCGCGACTCGTCTATGCCAGCATCTCGGGGTTCGGCCAAAGCGGGCCCTATCGCGACCGGCCCGGTTTTGACCAGATCGCCCAGGGCCTGGGCGGGCTCATGTCGATCACGGGACTGCCGGGCCAGGGACCGGTTCGGGTCGGGATCCCGATTGCCGATCTATCGGCAGGGATCTTTTGCGCTCTCGGCATCCTCGTCGCTCTCCTCGAACGCGAGGTTTCGGGCGAGGGACAGTGGGTCGAAACCTCGCTTCTCGCCGCGCAAATCGCCATGCTCGATTTCCAGGCGGCGCGCTGGCTTATTGCAAAAGAAGTGCCGCAGCAAGCCGGGAACGACCATCCGACCACCATCCCGACCGGCACCTTCCGCACCCGTGACGGCTATATCAACATCGCCTCGGCCGGTGACGAGATTTATCGCCGGCTCGCGCACGCTTTGGGCGCCCCCGAGCTCGCCGATCATCCTCTCTACGCGACCGGCAAGCTGCGATCGCAAAACCGCAAGGCCCTCAATGCGGCGATCGAGGAGATCACGAAGACCCGCTCGAGCGCCGAGTGGGTCGCCGCACTCAATGAAGCGGGCGTGCCGTGCGGTCCGATCTTGAAAATCGACGAGGTTTTCGCCGATCCGCAGGTTCGCCACCTTGGAATCGCACAAGCGGTCGACCACAAGACTCTCGGTCGGATCGAACTCGTCGGCCAAGCGGTCCGTCTCTCCCGCACCCCCTCGCGGCTCAGGACAGCCAGCCCCGACCCGGGCGAGCACACCGACAAGGTCTTGGGTGAACTGGGGCTCTTGCAAAAGGAGATCGCGGACCTGCGGGCCAAGGGGATCGTCTGAACTACGGAGAGCCACGATGCCGATCATCAACCGCATCGCCGAATTCGCGCCCGAGATGGCGGCCTGGCGGCAGAGGATCCACGCCAATCCGGAGGTGGCGTTCGAAGAACGCACGACCGCCGAGCTTGCGGCCGGGCTTCTCGAATCCTTCGGCATCCGAGTCGAGCGCGGTGTCGCGAGAACCGGGGTCGTCGGCACTCTCGAAGGGTCGCGACCGGGGCAAAGGAGGGTCGCGCTGCGCGCCGATATCGATGCCTTGCCGATCACGGAAGAAACGGGTGCACCCTATGCCTCGCGTCACGCGGGGCGGATGCACGCCTGCGGTCACGACGGCCACACCGCGATGCTGCTCGGCGCGGCCAAATACCTCGCGGAGACGCGGAATTTCGGCGGGACGATCCATTTCATTTTCCAGCCGGCGGAGGAGAATGAAGGCGGCGCGCGTGTGATGATCGAGGAGGGGCTGCTCGCGCGCTATCCGGTCGATGCCATCTATGGGATGCATAATTGGCCCGAGCTTCCGGCAGGGCAGTTCGCAGTGCGGCCGGGCGCCATGATGGCGGCCTTCGACATATTCGAGATCTGGGTCAAAGGGCGCGGCGCACATGGAGCGATGCCGCATCTCGGGGTCGATCCGATTGTCGCCGCGGCTGCGGTCGTCACCGCGCTGCAGACGATTACCAGCCGCTCCCTCGATCCTCTCGCAAGCGCCGTTGTGAGCGTCACAGAGATCCATGGCGGAGAGACCTGGAACGTCATTCCGGAGAGCGTGGTTCTGCGCGGAACGACCCGGTCTTTCAGCGCAGCGGTGCGCGACAGCTTCGAACCGCTCATGCGGCGCATCGCCGAAGGCGTTGCCGGGGCCGCGGGCGCTGAAGCCAAGCTCCGTTACGAAAAACGCTACCCGCCGACGCTCAACAGCGCCGCCGAAACCGAAACCGCAGCCGCAGCAGCGGCGCAAATCGTCGGCAGAGAGAATGTTCGGCGTGATTTCCTTCCGAGCATGGCGGCGGAAGATTTTGCCTACTTTCTCGAAAAGAAGCCCGGCGCCTATATCTGGATCGGGAATGGCGGCGCCGCGGCGGGCAAACTGCTTCACAACCCGACTTACGACTTCAACGATGAGATTTTGCCATTGGGGGCGAGCTATTGGGTGCGGCTTGCGGAAGCGGCGCTGAAGGGAGAGCAGGCTTGATCGAATCCTCGCTTATCCGGTTTCCCGAGGCGAATTTGCCCCTACCAGGGCGCTTGCCAGGAGCGCCGCTTGGCCCTATGATCGGCGCCAGGCCGCAAAAAGATACGTGGCCTTACGCTTCGGGGTCTTCCTGAGGGAACTACTTCGCGCTTCGCGTCGTTTTCAGTGACCCGGAAGGGCCGTCCGAGCGAAGAGCGAATGTCCATTACCTCTTGTCGGATTCGGAACTGCTACAGAGGGTGACGGGTATGAAGCATCTCTTGAGCGGCGTTGCGATCGCCGCAGCGGTTGCGATCGCCGCGCCAGTTTGGGCGCAAACCACCACACCGCCGGCCACGGGCCCCGCGGCGCCGCCGGCCGCCGCTCCTGCGGCGCCCGCGCCGTCAGCACCCCCGCCGCCAGCAGTGGCTGCGCCAAAGCCGACCTCGGCGGTGCCGCCAACGCACCATGTGGTGCACCATGTGGTGCACCACTACGTAGTCCACCATGTGGTGCACCACTACGTAGTCCACCATGTGGTTCACCATGTCGTGGTGCACCGGCATTACGTTCGGCGGCCTCCGCGGGCCAACATCGCCGCGGGCAACCGGGTCACGCAAGAGCTGAACCGCGAAGAGCTGGCTCGGATTGCGACAGGAAACCCGACGCCGATTCCGGCGACGCCGTCGAGGGTGAAGTAGCGGCCGTAGTCGATCGCGTCTTGTAAGAGACCCGCAGCGTGGCAAGGGGTCCCTTTGCCACGCGTGCATCTCGTCCGATGGTTGGCGCTGGGACGGTAGAAGGTCGGCCGGCCGCCCCCTGTCGGTGACTTTTTTCCTCTCCGCGATGCGGCGAATGCCCGCTACGGGGCATCCTTTGCGATTCGCTTCCTTTGTTTCGAGCGGTCCTCTCGCCGCTGTCATCGCCGGCCCAGGGGAGCGACAAGCGCGGTAAAGGCAAGTTCCCCGGGAGCGCGCCAGAAAGGGGCGCAAGAGAGCGTCCCCTTATTCCGCGATCGCCTTCCGGGGCGGATTCCGCGAGGCGGACCGCGAGCCAAGCCCGGAGCGAGGCTCGCGAACATTTCGAGGAGAAGCGCCGCGATCCGCGGTGGCAGTTGCGCCCTGCGCCGAGCGAGCGCGGCAGCGATCTGAGGGCGCAGGGAAGCAGACGCGATGAGGCGCAAGAGCGTGTTCTCGCAAACCGCGGCCCCCGGATTGGAGAGGACGGTTGTGATCAGCTCGAGATTGCCGGTAGCGAGCATCGGCTCTGAAATCGGCTCTCCAAGCTCGAAGCGGCGTGCGACGGCGAGGCGGTGAGCGTGGGTCTCCTCGCGCAGGATGCGCAAAAGGTCGTCTTCGCAAAGGATCGGGGAGTGCTCGATCAGAGGCGCGGCGACATCGGGCCGATCCGCCGCAAAGAGGAGCGCCGTCTTGCGCGAGAGCTGCTCGGAGCGCTTCAAGCTTTCCGCCAGAACGCGCCGGACCAAAACCTCTCCGTCGAGACAGGCAAGCCGAAAAAACTCCTCGGCCTGCCTCCCCTCTTCGGTGCAAAGCGTGCCCCCGCAAAAAAGTGCGCTGAGGCGCTCCGCCGCCTTGGCGCGGGCCACCCAATGCGGCTCTTCAAGCATTCGGTGGCCCAATTCGTCGACGAGCCCTTTCTTGAGGGTCACGCTTGTGTTCTCGAGCTGGCCTCCTCGCATCAGAAGAGGGTTGGCGCCTCTTCGTTAAAGGCCGGTTAACGCTGGACTCCGCAGTCGATCCTTCGCTGCCGCAACGTTCGCGCCGGTTTATTAAGGGCCGGTTAACGCTGGGGACGTGCCTGAAGCGCAAGGCTTCCAAAAAGTAAAGGCGAAAAGAGCGAGCCCGCGAGAGAGCGTCCAAGGGAGCGTTCTGGAAACCCGCGGAGTGATCATGCTATGGGGGAAGAGGGCGCAGGCGCCAAGTGAGGGCGAGGAAAATGGCGAGCGATCCGATCGCGTTGGAGCTTTTCAAGAATGCGCTTCTTTCGGCCGCCGACGACATGGCTTTGACGATCTTTCGCACCACCTATTCGGGCGTCCTCAGAGACAATATGGATTATTCGACGGCGCTCTTCGATTCCGAGGGCGCGCTTGCGGCGCAGGGCCTGACGCTTCCGGCGCATCTGGGCTCGATGCCGACGGCGATGGCGGCGATCCTCGAAACCTTTGAGGGCAACATCAACGAAGGCGATGTCTTCATCCTGAACGACCCCTTCAAAGGCGGCATGCACCTCCCCGACATCTTTGTTTTCAAGCCGATTTTTTTCGAAGGCCGGCTTCTCGCTTACGCCGCCACGGTTTGCCATCACACCGATGTCGGCGGGCGAGTGCCGGGGTCGAACGCCTCCGATTCGACAGAGATCTACCAGGAGGGCTTGCGCATCCCGCCAATCAAGATGTTCGAGGGCGGGCGCCGCAACGAGACCCTCTTTTCCTTGATCGAGACGAATGTGCGCGTTCCGGTCAAGGTCTTCGGGGATTTGCGAGCCCAGCTCGCGGCCTCCACCATCGCCGAACGCTCGCTCATCGATCTTGCTCGCCATTACGGCCCGGACGAGGTGAGCCTGTTGATGCGCGAACTCATCCTCTACGCCGAAAGGATGACGCGGGCGGCGATCCGCGAGCTGCCCGACGGGGTCTATTCCTTCCGCGACCATATCGACGATGACGGGATCGACGAGGGCCGGCCGATCCCGCTCGTCGTCACGATCACGAAAAAAGACGACCACATGCGCGTCGATTGGACGGGCTCTTCTCCGCAAGTCAAAGGCGCGATCAACAACACTCTTTCCTTTACGAAATCGGCGAGCTATTGCGCGGTCCGTTCGCTTCTTCCGGCCAATATCCCCAACAATGACGGCGTCTTCCGCGCGATCGAGGTGGTGGCGCCTCCCGGCACGATCGCCAATTGCGTCCTGCCGGCGGCTTGCGCCGCGCGCGGGCTCACCGGCTTTCGCATGGTCGACTGCGTTTTCGGCGCGCTCGCAAAAATGGCGCCCGACAAAGTCTTCGCCTCTTCGGACGGCGGCAACACCTGCATCACCATCGGTGGTTGGGACGCTTCCCGCCGGCCTTTCATTTATGTCGATTTCACCTGCTCGGCCTGGGGCGGGCGCCCCGACAAGGACGGTCTCGACGGCAATTCCAACATCTTCGCCAATATGGCTTCGCAATCGGTCGAGGTGACCGAGACGGAGCAGCCTTTGGAAATCCTCGCCTATGAGTTTATCGAGGATGCGATGGGCCCGGGCAAGTATCGCGGCGGCGCTCCTTTCCGCCGCGACTACCGCTTTTTGGGCGAAGAGGCGATCCTGCAGGTGCGCTCGGATCGCCGCGCCTTTCGCCCTTACGGGCTTTACGGCGGGGCGCCGGGAAGGCCGTCGATGAACGCTTTGACGCGCGATGGCGAGAGGCGCCTTCTGCCGACCAAATTCGCGATGACCATCCGCCGCGGCGATGTTTTCCGCCACGAAGTGGCCGGCGCGGGCGGCTGGGGCGACCCCTTGGAGCGCGATCCCGAAAGGGTTCTCGGCGATGTCAAAGCGGGAATCGTCTCGAAAGAGAGGGCGCGGGCGGATTACGGGGTCGTTCTTTCCGTGGAGCCGCTTGCCGTCGATGCGGCGGCGAGCGCGGCGCTGCGCGAGGAAATGCGCCGGCGCCGCAATTGGCCCGAGGTTCCCGAAGTCAGTTGGGAGCGGCAAGCGCTCGCGGCCGAATAGCGATGGCAGCCTTCCGCGTCGGCGTCGATATCGGCGGCACCTTTACCGACATCGCTTTTCTTGGCGAAGACGGCAGGCGGCTTACGAAAAAGGTCTCCTCGACGGTCGGGGACTATGCCCAAGCGATCGTCGAAGGGCTCTCAGAGGTGATGCGCGACGCCAG
The DNA here is from genome assembly GCA_021812165.1 of Pseudomonadota bacterium. Lineage (GTDB taxonomy): Bacteria > Pseudomonadota > Alphaproteobacteria > ATCC43930 > CGMCC-115725 > AP-15. The sequence continues at coordinate 6,529 of JAKAOO010000104.1, forward strand.
GATCGCGCCTTCCGAAATCGTCGAGATCCTGCACGGCACCACCGTCGCCTCCAACGCCATCCTCGAACGCAAGGGGGCGATGACCGGCCTCATCACGACCCGCGGCTTTCGCGACGTACTCGAGATCCGCACCTTGCGCATGCCGCGCCTTTACGACCTTTCCTGGGAAAAGCCGGCGCCTCTCGTTCCGCGCGAGCTCCGGCTCGAAGTCGACGAGCGCATCAACGCCGCAGGCGAAGTGGTGCGGCCTCTTGCCGAGGCCGAGGTCGAAGAAGCGCTGGAGCGGCTTCTTCGACAGGGGGTCGAAGCGGTCGCGGTCGCGTTCCTCCATTCCTACAGCAACCCTGCGCATGAAGAGCGGGTGAAAACGCTGGCCCGGCGCATCGCGCCGCGGCTCGTCCTCTCGTTGAGCTCGGAAGTCTTGCCCGAGATCAAAGAATACGAGCGCACTTCGACGACCGTCATCAACGCCTATGTCCGCCCGATCGTCGAAACATATCTCTCTCGCCTCGAGGCCGCGCTCAAAGAGATCGGGATCGCGGCGCCGCTTCTCCTCATGCAATCGAACGGCGGGCTGATGACCGCGAAAGCGGCAGCCTTGGCGCCGATCCACATCATCGAATCGGGTCCGGCCGCGGGGGTCGTCGGTGCCCGCGCGGTGGCACAGGCGTCGGGCGTTTCGCACGCGATTTCCTTCGACATGGGTGGGACGACGGCAAAAGCCTCCTTGATCGAGGATGGGGAGCTGACGCGGGCGATCGAGATTGCGGTCGGCGGCGGGGTGATGGTCGGTTCGCGATTGCTCTCCGGAGCCGGCTATACGCTCAAGGTTCCGGCGATCGATCTTGCCGAGATCGGCGCCGGCGGCGGTTCGATCCTCTGGATCGACACGGGAGGCGCCTTGCAGATCGGGCCTCAAAGCGCCGGCGCCTCGCCGGGCCCGGTCGCCTATGATCGCGGCGGCAGCGAGCCGACCTTGACCGACGCCGCCATCGCCCTCGGCTACCTCAACCCGCGTCATCTCGTCGGCGGCGCCTTGAAGCTCAACGCCGAGAAGGCGAAGAGCGTGATTGCCGAAAGGATCGCCGCCCCTCTCGGAATGAGCCTCGAAGAGGCGGCAATGGGCGCCTACAAGATCGCCGCCTCGAACATGATCCGCGCGCTCAAGGCGGTCTCGAGCGAGCGCGGGCGCGATCCGCGCCGCTACGCCCTCGTCGCCTTCGGCGGCAGCGGTCCGCTCTTTGCGGCGGCGCTGGCGGAGGTTCTGGGCCTGCGCCGGATCCTGATCCCGCCTTCGGCCGGCGTCTTTTCCTCTTTCGGCCTCCTTTACAGCGATGTCGAGTATCATCTCTCGAAGAGCCGAAAGGCGCTTCTCAAAATGCTCGATTCCGCCGAACTCGAAGGACTCCTCGGCGCGCTCGAAAGCGAGGCGAGACGGCGGCTCGCCGAAGACGGCTTTACCGCGGAAAAGATGCAGATCCTGCGCAGCGCCTCTCTCCACTATCAAGGCCAGTCGTTCGAGTTGGAGGTGCCTCTCGAAGCGGGCGTCCTTGATCGCGCGACGCTCGCGCGATTGGAGGAAGCCTTTGGCAGGGAGCATGAAACGACCTACGGCCACCGCGCCGGAGCCGAGGAGCCGGTCGAGCTCGTCACGGTGAAGGTGATCGGACGCGGCGTTTCCGAGGTTCCGCGGTCCGCTGCGGCGGGAATGGCTGCGCCGGCGCCCTCGATCGGGATCGCGCAATCTTGCCGGGCGGCCTATTTCGGGCCGGAAAAGGGTTGGCTTTCGGCGCGGGTGGTGACGCGCGGCGATCTCAAAGAGCCGCTCCAAGGCCCGGGAATCGTCGAGGAATACGACTCGACGACGCTCATCCCGCCGGGCGCGACGGCGCGCCTCGACCCCGTCGGCGCCATCCGGATCGCGTTGGAAGCGCGCAACACAACGATCGGCTGATGCGGTCGGGGCGATGGCGACGGCTTCCCGAGAATTCCAAGTCATGGTCAAGCCGGTGGGTGCGGCCTGCAACCTCGACTGCACCTACTGTTATTACCTCGAAAAGTCGGCGCTCTATTCGAGGCGGCAATCGCTGCGCATGTCCGAGGCGCTCTTGGAGCGCTACATCGCGCAGCACATGGCGGCCGCGCCCGCCGAGACGATCCTTTTCTCCTGGCACGGCGGCGAAGCGACCCTCCTCGGGATCGACACCTTCCGCCGCATCGTCGAGTTGCAGGAGAAGCACCGGCCGCCAGGCCGCAAGATCCTCAACAACCTCCAGACCAACGGCACCCTTATCGACGAGGCGTGGTGCCGCTTTCTCGCCGCCGCGGGCTTTCAGGTCGGCCTCAGCCTCGACGGGCCACGAGAATTGCATGATGCCTACCGCCCGACGAAAGGCGGCCGCGCCACCCACGCTCGGGTAATGGAGGCGTACCGGCTGCTGCGCCGGCACCACGTCGCGACCGACATCTTGTGCGTCGTCCACCGGAAGAACGTGCGCCAGCCGGCCGCGGTCTACCGGTTCTTCAAAGAGATCGGCGTCGAATTCCTGCAGTTCCTGCCGCTGGTGCGGCGACAGGGGACGAACGGCGTCACTCCCGAGACGGTGCCGGCCCGCGCCTATGGGGAGTTTCTGTGCCGCATCTTCGAGGAATGGGCGGCGCACGACATCGACCGCATCACCATCCAGAACTTCCATGAGGCGGAGCGGCCCTTTCTCGGCTTCGAGCATGCGCTCTGCATCTTTCGCGAGACCTGCGGCGATGTCGTCGTGGTCGAACGCAACGGCGACTTCTACAGCTGCGACCATTTTGTCGATCCGGCGCATCGGCTCGGCAACATCGCGGAGACCCCGCTCGTCGAGCTTTTGGAGAACCCGCGGCAACGCGCCTTTGGGGAGCGGAAAAAGACGGCGCTCCCGCGCTTCTGCCGGAGTTGCGAGGTGCTCCCTCTCTGCAACGGCGGCTGTCCCAAGGACCGCTTTATCCTGACGCCAGACGGCGAACCAGGCCTCAACTATCTCTGCGCCGGCTACAAGCTTTTCTTCACCTCGAGCGCGCCGCACCTCAAACGGATCGCGGCGCTGAGACGAAGCGGCCTGCCGGTCGCCCGCAATATGGGGCGGATGCGCGCCGAAAACGCCGAGGCCGCGCGCCGCACGGGCCGCAACGACCCCTGCCCCTGCGGCAGCGGCCTCAAATACAAGAAATGCTGCCTCGGAAAATCCGGGCTCGGAATGACCGGGTGAGAGGGAAATCGGCGCCGGCCTAAAGCGCGATCGGGTCGAAAGCGGCGCGAGAATGGTGCATCGACTTGACGGCCTCCGGGATCTCGTTTTCGCGGTGAAAATTGCGGTGCCGGAACGCGGCCATGTCGGTCGGAACCCGGCTGAAGGTGTTGGTTTCGTGCATGAAGCGAGCGGCGAGGACGCGTGCCACGGCGCTTCTCCGTCAAAAAGGCCCCGAAGCCTATCACGGCAGGCAGGCCTTTCGACCGGATCGGCCTTACTTCCGCCAAAGAAAAAAGAAAGAAGCCGCGGAGGCGATCGCACGCGCTATGCTGGACGAGGATAAGAGCGGCCGCACCGCGGGCGTCGCCACCGAGAGACGCCAGAGGAGAAGGGGGAATGACATGCTTTCGCTGAGACGCAGAAATTTCGCCATCTGGGCGCTCGCCTGGGCCGCGGTGACGACGGCAGGCGCGCTGCCGGCGCGAGCCGCCGCGAGCCGGACGATTCGCGTCGGCATCTTGGCGCTTACCTCGCATGCGCCGACCATCATCGCCGCCGGCAAGGGCTATTTCGCCAAGGAAGGCCTCGAGGCAAAGCTCGTCTCGTTTCAGGCGGCGGAGCCCATGGCCGTCGCCATCGCATCGGGCGACATCGATTTCGGCGTCACCGCCATCACGGGCGGGCTCATCAGCCTCGCCGACAAGGGCGCGCTCAAGGTGATCGGCGGCGCGCTCGAAGAGGCGCCGGGCGTCGAAGGGGAAAAAATCCTGGTCTCGAAGGCGGCTTACAAGGCCGGCGTCACCACCCCGGCGCGACTCAAAGGCAGGAGCTTCGGCATCACCACCGCCGGCTCGTCTTTTCAGTATATGGCGCACAAGATCGCGCAGAAGGAAGGCTTCCCCGACAGCGGCATCCATCTGCGGCCTCTGCAGAAGATACCGGTCCTCATCGCCGCCCTCACGAGCGGCCAGATCGACGCCTGGTCGATCGTCCCCAACATCGCCGATCGCCTCATCAAAGGCGGCAGAGTCGTCGAGATCGGCAAGATTTCGGACTTTATCCCGCACTATCAGGTGACGGTCGTCTTTACCTCGACGGCCAACATCAATCATAGGCGCGGCTTGGTGAAACGGTTTCTCGCCGCGTACTCGAAGGGCGTCGCCGATTACAATGCGGCGCTCGTCGACAAGACGATGCCGCAAAAGGAGACGGACGCGATCGTCGCGATGATCCACAAATACGTCTATGCGAGCGAACCGCTTGCCAAGGCCGACCCTCTCATCCGCGCGGGCGCCATGCGGATCAGCCCCGATGCCCGCATGAACCTCAAAAACATCAAGGACCAGCTCGATTGGTTCAAGTCGCAAAGGCTGGTCCCGGCGGATTCCTCGATGGCGAAGCTCGTCAATAAGAGCTTCGTCCCGACCGATTGATCGCGAGCGCGGCCCCGCGCCGCCGGCGCGCGGCCTCGAAGAAGCGCCATGGAACTCATTCTCGATAACGTCGGTCATGACTATGGCGCGATGCCGGTGCTGCGCGATATTTCGATCAGCATCGGGGAGGGCGAGATCGTCTGCGTCGTCGGCCCTTCGGGCTGCGGAAAGTCGACACTTTTGCGCTTGATCGGCGGGCTAGAGAAACCGGCTTTCGGCGAGGTGCTGCTTTCGGGCGAGCCGCCGGCCGACTCTCTCAATCCCCTCACCTTCATCTTCCAGGATTTCGCGCTTCTGCCCTGGCGCAGCGTCGAGGGCAATGTCAGCCTCGTCCTCGAAGACCATGGCTTCAAGGGCGCGCGGGCGCGCGCCATCATCGACGACGTTTTGGCGCGCACCAAGCTCTCCGAATTCAAAAAGGCCTGGCCGCGCCAGCTTTCCGGCGGCATGAAGCAGCGCGTCGCGATTGCCCGCGCCCTCGCCGTCAAGCCGGCGGTCCTCCTCATGGACGAGCCGCTTTCCAACCTCGACAGCCAGACGCGCGAGCTTTTGATGGATGATCTTTTGGAGCTGTGGACGCGCGAGCGCTTTTCCGCGTGCTACGTCACGCACAACCTCACGGAGGCCGTGCGTCTCGGTCACAAGATCGTCGTGTTGTCGCGGCGGCCGGGGAGGGTCCGGGACGTCGTCGCGATCGATGTGCCGCTCGCCGAACGGCCCGCGAAGAGCGCCGAACTCGACCGCGTCGCCCGCCACGTCTGGCTCATCATGCGCGAGGAAGCGCGCCAAGTGGACCGGGAGCTTTCCGATGTCGCGTGAAGGGGTCGTTTCTCTTCCAGAGGGCCGCGCGGGCGCCCGCCCGGTCCCGTTTCGCGGCGGCGGGTTCCGCCACCGGCGCCATCCCCTCGTCTCGCCTCTCGTCTTTCTCATCGTCCTTTGTCTCTGGGAGCTTCTTTGCCGTTACGGCATCATCAGCACCATCGTTCTGCCCGCTCCGACTGCGGCTTTTGCCGCCTTCCTCGACCTCGTGCGCACCGGGCTCTTGTGGAAGAATCTCGGCGCAAGCCTTTACCGGCTTTCGATCGGCTGGACGCTCGGCACCATTCTCGGGATCGTGGCCGGCCTTCTGATCGGGCTTTTCCCGCTCGCCCGCGCCGGCCTCCAACCGCTCGTCTCCGCGCTTTTCCCGATCCCCAAGATCGCGCTTTTGCCGCTTTTCGTCATCTGGTTCGGCATCGGCGAGGGGTCGAAGGTGGCGGTCATCCTCTTCGGCGCGTTTTTCCCGACGGTGATCGCGACCTATGGCGGGGTCGACAACGTTGATCGCAATCTCATCCGCATGGGACAGTCCTTCGGCCTTTCCCGGCTTTCGATCGTGCGCAAGATCATCATCCCCGGCGCCTTGCCGGCGATCCTTTCCGGCTTCCGCATTTCCGTTTCGATCGCGATCGTGCTTCTCGTGGCGGCCGAGATGATCGGCGCCCGCTACGGGATCGGCGCCTATATCCTCGAGGCCGGGGCGCTTTTTGCCACCGACAAGCTGATCGCGGGCGTCGCCCTACTCT
>JAKAOO010000311.1 GCA_021812165.1 Pseudomonadota bacterium
AATTCCTTCGCGATCCAAAGATAGAGTGCGAAATAGGAATGCGGCGGAACGAGCGCGGGGTCGTGATAGGTCGCTTTCGGATCGATGTTGTAACCGCGCGCCGGCTGGATCAGAACCGCGACATTGCCGGTGCGGAAACCGGGGATGGCAAATCGCCCGCAATCGAGACGGCCGGGGTGGAAAAAAGGGTCGCGCTCGCCTGCGCCCCAGCGCGTCGCGACGGCCCGCTGCACGCTCGCCGGAAGGGATGAGAAGGCGGTCGAATAATCGGCAAAGGAGAGCGACTCGGTGAAGTCGGCCCCGGAATTGGCGTTGGTCGGGCCCGCAAGGAGGCGCTCCATCAGCGCTTCCCCTTTTTCCGGCATCTCACCCACCCGATACCCGGCTGCGGCAAGCGCCTTCAGGATCGCGCAGGCCGAGGCGGGCACGTCGAGACCGACGCCGTTGCCGATCCGCCCGTCGCGGTTCGGATAATTGCCGAGGATGAGGGCAACCCGCCGCTTCTCGGGAGGAAGCGCGCTGAGCCGAACCCAACTCTCGGCAAGATCGGCGACAAACGCGATGCGATCGGCGAGCGGGCGATAGCCGACGAGATCGCCTTCCGTTTCGGGATCGCGCCCCTGAGGCGCCTTGAACGAGACCGCGCGAGAGAGAATGCGGCCGTCGATCTCGGGAAGCGCGACGTTCATGGCGAGATCGTGCGGCGCGAGCCCGCGGGTTCCGGCGCGCCAACCCTCCTCGCTCATCCCCGCAAAGACCACCTGCAGGATCGGGCAGCCCGGCGCGGCGAGCGGATCGGCCGCGCCGCCCGCGCCGCTCGAAAAGCCGGTCGCACTCAGGATGAGGGCGGGCGCGTACTCGGCGAAAAGCGAAGAGAAGAGCGCGTGCGCCTCGCCGTCCTTGAGGCTCTGCACAAAGATCGGAAGGGGCCGCATGCGCCGCGCCGCGAGAGCTTCCACGAGCGCATCGACGGGCGCCGTGTTCCCCGATTGCACGAGAGCCCGATAAAAGACGATCGGCACGATCGCGCTCCCGGTGGGGTCCCCGCGAAGTATTACTTCGCGGGGTTCCCCTTCCGCCGGGGCGGGCCGGCCTTCCCACCGCTCTCGCAACTCGTCGAGGCTCGGCAACGCAAGGCCCGGCCAATAGAACCCGGCGCGCAGCAAAGGCTGAGGCTCCGCCCAAACCGCTTCGCTGCCGATGAGGGCGGCGGCGTATCGCAGGAAATTCTCGGCGTTTCTCGGCCCGCCTTCGGCGAGGTAGCGGGAAAGTCGCCGCCGCGCTTCGGGGGCGAGGGTCGAAAGCCGGGCGAGTTCGGCGTCGGGCTTGTCGTCGCCCGGGAGAAGGGCAAGCGGGATCCGAGCGCCGGTTGAGACCGCGACGAGCCGCTCGACCCCGTAGGGCCAATAGGCGCTGCCGCCCAAAACCCGCGCGACGACGAGACGGGCGCGAGAGGCCGTCTCCATGGCGAGATCGACCGAAAGATTGTGCTTCAAGCGCAGGATCGAGGCGAGCCTCAAGCGCGGCGCCGTCGGGTCTTCCTCCCGTCTTTTGGCTTGGGCTGCGGCGAGGAGCCGAAGCTCGGTGTCCGCAGCCGAGAAGAACAGGATGTCGCCCGCGCTTTGCTCGAGATCGACCGCCGCCGAGCCGTCGTCGATCACTCCCTCTTCGCTCGCGAGAAGATGCATCTAGCCCTCGAGCGCGGCCCGGATCGCGGCGCGGTCGAGCCCTCGTTCTCCGATTACCACGAGCCGCGTCGCTCGCTCCTCGTCCTTCTGCCAGGGACGATCGAAATAAGAGGAAAGCCGGGCGCCGACGGCCTCGACGACGCGCCGCCTTTCGCGCCCGCTCTCTTCCACAAAGCCCTTGACGCGCAGGACCGCATGGCTTTCCACGATCGCCCCGAGCCGCGCCAACAGCTGCCGCGCGTCCGAAATCGGGCCCAAAGCCACGACAAAGCTTTCGAAATCGTCGTGATCGTGATCGCCCGCGAGTTCATGTTGCGTCGGGCGGGAAAGAAGGTCGTCCTCGGCCGCAGCCGAAAGACCGAGCGCCACTGCCGCAGGCACCCTTGCCTGCCGCGCGGGGAGAAGCCTCACTCCCGCCCGCAGGCGCGCCGCGATCGCTCGGGACAGAGCCGAGAGGTCGGAAGGCGCAACGAGGTCGGTCTTGTTGAGAATGACGAGATCGGCGACGGCAAGCTGGTCGGCGAAAACCTCCTCGACGGGGTTGTCGTGGAGGGCGGTCTGCGTTGCAAGGCGCCCTCCATCGAAGTCCCGCGAGAGAAGAGCGGCGGCGTCGATGACCGCCAGAACCCCATCGACGGTGGTGCGCGTCTTGATCTCCGGCCAGGCGAAAGCCTGAAGAAGCGGCTTTGGGAGCGCAAGGCCCGAAGTCTCGATGAGAATGTGCTCGGGCGGATTTTCGCGCTCGAAAAGCCGTTCCAGAGCCGGCAGGAAATCGCTGGCGACGGTGCAGCAAAGACAGCCGTTTTTGAGTTCGACGATATCTTCCTTCGACAGCCCCGGCGTACGCCGGGGGTCCTCGGCGCACTCCGCCTCACCGCAGCCGAGAAGGAGCTCGCGATCGATTCCGAGTTCGCCGAACTCGTTGACGACGATGGCAAGCCGACTGCCGTCCCCTTG
>JAKAOO010000312.1 GCA_021812165.1 Pseudomonadota bacterium
GTCGCCGAAGAGGCTCGTCACCCCCAGAAGGACGATGAAGAGGATGGCGCGGCCGCGCGTCAACGCGGATTTCTCTTTCCCCAGACGCATCGCGCCTCCACCTCTAAAAGAGGCGGCGGATGCTGGCGGCAAGCGCGGCCGTCGTCAATGCCGCCGAAAATCGCGTGCTGCGGAGCCGAGCCCAACCGTCGCGCGCTATCGGCCGGGGCGGAGAATCGCCGTGCGCCCCCATATCGAAGCCCCGCGCCCGGCTTTCTTTGTGCCGGGCGCTTCACTCGCGTCAGTAAGGCTTCTTGGGGGAGCGGCCGCCTCGCTCGACGTACCGAGCGCTTGCTCGGAAGGGCTTCCCCGCGAGGCGGTCGGCTAAGAGGATCGGCGGAAAGGGGCCGAGATGGGCGGTCGGATCATTGCCGGAAATTCCATTGAGAGGGCGAGCAGCGCGTGCAAACGGGGCTCAGCTCCTCCCGTTCGACCCGATCAGGCTTTGGGCGCCCACATTTCGCACCAGCCATGCGGGCTGATGGTGCCGGCGACGACCTTGCACGAATGCGGCGGGATGAACACGCGGCAGTTGCTGCATTCCTGGCTGCCATTGGGTTTGTCCTGGTAGCCGACCGCGACCTGCGGCACCTTCGCTTCCGCTTTTTTCGTAGTGATCGCAGCCAAGCCCACCGCCCCGAGAGCAGCGGCGGACCCGCTCAAAAACACACGCCGAGAAACGGCCATGAGAAACGCTCCTGATATTCAAATACCGTCATCGTGGTATCAGAGGTTTGATCCCGGATGTTGATTTACATCAATTCGTGGCCGCGGCAACCCGCCGCGCCCCAAGCTACAGAAGTCGCCGACGGCTGCGCAGCGCAACAAGATGAGGTGAGGCTTGCGCCGGTTGAGACCCGCGAACCCGGCCGCGCGAGCGCGGGTTGCGCCGAATTCGGTCCTCGCGCGGCTTCAAGCCGCATTCGGAAGGGCAACGGCAGCCTGCCTCTTATGCTGCCCGCGCGGCAGAATGCCGCCCCCTCGCAAGGAGCGCGTCAGTAGGGCGTCTTGACGACGCGGCCGCTCGCCTCGACGTACCAGCGCTCGCTCGCAAAGGGCCTGCCGGCGAGGCGATCCGCCATCCAATCGGCGAGGAGGCTCGGCGGAAAGGGCCCGAGATTGGCGGCCGGAACATTGCCGACCGAGTGGCGCGAATCCTGGTAGACGACGAGCTGCTTCGGCGCCTTCAACGCCGCGACGAGACGCTCGGCGCATTCGAGCGGAGAGAGTTCCTCGGCTTCGCCGGCGACGCAAAGATACGGGCACCGGATGCGGTCGATATGCCCCTCCCAGGTGAGGGTCTTGCAGAATTCGTCGAACTTCGATTCGTCCGTGCAGCCCGCCATGTACATGAAGCGCTTTTTGAAGGTGGGCGAGGCTTCCTCGAAAATCGTGTGGCATCCCGGTTCGAGGCAGGTCGAGATGACGGCGCAAGCGCGGACGCGCGGCTCGTGCGCCGCAAGGATGGTGCCGAAAAACGAGCCGAAGCTCGTGCCCGTGACACCGATCCGCTCGCCGTCGATCTCCGGCCGCGCGAGGAGCCAATCGACCACCGGTTTCCCCGCCGCGATCCAGTTTTCCATGCTGGCGGGAATGCCGACAAGCGGCGCCTCGTATTGGCCCGGGCCGTCGATCGCGAGGACGGCGATGCCGCGGTTGAGCCACCGGTCGCCGTAAAGCGCGACCGCGATCTCCTTGAAGCTGTCCATGCCGGGAATCGAGATGACGCAGGGGAGCCGTCCGCCGCCGTAGCCGGGCGGCAGGTGGAACCAGGCCGGGAGCGCGCTCTCCTTGAACGGGATCCATACCGTCTCGACCCTGTGGTCGCAGAGCCGCGCGTAGTGCTGATAGCATTCGCGCTTCTTCTCGTTATAGGCGATGTTGGTCTCGCTGTTCTCGTCATAGGGCCACTGCGCCGCGCCCCAATGGATCGCCGCCATGAAATAGTTGTCGCGCGCCGTGACGGCGTGCCCCTCTCTTTCGGCGCTCCGCGCCTTTTCTTCGCGGCGGCGCGCGGTTGCGGCGAAAGCGGGGCCGATATCCGCCATCTTCTTGACGCGCTCTCGGATCACCGCAAAGTCGGCATTCGCCTCGATCCCGCACGGGGCCGAGAGATAAAGCGAGCGCGGCTGATCCCAATCGATGCCGTTCGCGCGGATGATGTTGTCGATGAGCCAGCGCTGCTCCTCCCAGCGCTTGACGCGCGGCGACCCCTTGTGCTCGAGCTTCGGCTGCGGCGGTGAGCGATCCATGCTGTCCTCCTCTCTCGTTCGCGATCGGCCGGTTGCAGGAGCCGCGAGAGCGGCCCTGTTGCGGCAAACGGCGCCTCGTCTCTCTTGGGCCCTGGCCCTTCGTCCAAGCGCCCGCGTTTGCGCCGCCGCTACGCATTTTCGGCGGCGAGAAGCTCTTTGAGCCGGAGAAGGCAGCGCGCGCGGTCGGCGGCGAAATCGCCCTCTTCCCACCACGCTTTGACGGCCGCGAGAAGCTCGCCGATCCTTCTGCCCGGCGGCAGGCCGAGCGCGCGAACATCGCGTCCGGCAAGCGGAAAGCGGGGCGGGGCCCAGCTCCTCTCAAGCGCCAAGAGTTCGGCGAGCCGT